>NZ_JAPEOX010000001.1:2743590-3048433 GCF_026340675.1 Streptomyces sp. NBC_01264 | reverse complement strand
CGGAGGTCAAGGCGCAGGTCCTGCAGGACTTCGCGGACGGCGCGCGCGAGTCGGCCATCGGCCGCCGCCCGCTCATCCGCAACACGATGTTCGGTGCGCTGGCCCTGCTGCCGCTCTCCGCCGTCGTGATCCTGCGCGACCTGGGCCCGCTGCCCGAGGACAAGCTGCGCAAGACCATCTGGGCGAAGGGCAAGATGCTCATCAACCAGAACACGATGGAGCCGCTTCGTCCCGAGGACATCGTGGTCGGTTCGCTGACCTTCGCCATGCCGGAAGGCCTGGAGGAGGACGCGCACGACTTCCAGACGCAGATCGCCAAGGCCGCCCTGATGATCGTCCGCATCCAGCCGGAGAACATCAAGGACAAGAAGGAGCTGGAGTGGTCCCACGACGGGATCGTCGCCTACTCCAAGATCTGCACCCACGTCGGCTGCCCGATCAGCCTGTACGAGCAGCAGTCGCACCACGTGCTCTGCCCGTGCCACCAGTCCACCTTCGACCTCTCCGACGGCGCCCGAGTCATCTTCGGCCCGGCTGGTCACGCGCTCCCGCAGCTGCGGATCGGCGTCAATGACGAAGGCTTCCTCGAGGCGCTCGGCGACTTCGAAGAGCCCGTCGGTCCCTCTTTCTGGGAGCGCGGATGAGCACTGCCACTCAAACCAAAGAGCGCAAGGCTCCGGCCGGCGAGCGCGTAGCCGACTGGGCCGACGGCCGGCTGGGCATCTACAGCCTCGCCAAGGCCAACATGCGCAAGATCTTCCCGGACCACTGGTCCTTCATGCTGGGCGAGATCTGCCTCTACAGCTTCATCATCCTCATCCTCACGGGTGTGTACCTGACGCTGTTCTTCCACCCGAGCATGAACGAAGTGCACTACGACGGTTCGTACATCCCCATGCAGGGTGTCGCGATGTCGGAGGCCTTCAAGTCCACCCTGGAAATCAGCTTCGACGTCCGCGGCGGTCTGCTCATCCGGCAGATCCACCACTGGTCGGCGCTGATCTTCATCTCGGCGATGCTCGTGCACATGATGCGCGTGTTCTTCACCGGCGCGTTCCGCAAGCCGCGTGAGGTCAACTGGGTCTTCGGCTTCCTGCTGCTGGTCCTCGGCATGTTCACCGGTTTCACCGGTTACTCCCTGCCGGACGACCTGCTCTCGGGCACCGGTGTCCGCTTCATGGAAGGCGCGATGCTGTCCGTGCCGATCGTGGGCACGTACCTGTCGTTCTTCTTCTTCGGCGGGGAGTTCCCCGGCGGCGACTTCGTGGGCCGGCTCTACTCGGTGCACATCCTGCTGCTGCCCGGCATCATGATGGGCCTGCTGGTGGCCCACCTGATCCTGGTCTTCTACCACAAGCACACCCAGTTCGCGGGCCCCGGCAAGACGGAGAAGAACGTCGTCGGCATGCCGCTGCTCCCGGTCTACATGGCCAAGGCCGGAGGCTTCTTCTTCCTGGTCTTCGGCGTCATCGCGCTGATCGCGGGCATCGCCTCGATCAACCCGATCTGGGCGCTCGGCCCGTACCGCCCGGACCACGTGTCCACCGGTGCGCAGCCCGACTGGTACATGGGCTTCTCCGAGGGCCTGATCCGTGCGATGCCCGGCTGGGAGATCAACCTCTGGGGCCACACCCTGGCCCTGGGCGTGTTCATTCCGTTCACGATCTTCCCGCTGGTCCTGGCCACCATCGCGGTCTACCCGTTCATCGAGTCCTGGGTCACCGGGGACAAGCGCGAGCACCACATCCTGGACCGCCCGCGCAACGCCCCGACGCGCACGGGCTTCGGTGTGGCATGGCTGACGTGGTACGTCATCCTGCTGATCGCCGGTGGAAACGACATGTTCGCGCAGTACTTCCACCTGTCGATCAACTCGATCACCTGGTTCGCCCGCATCGGGTTCTTCGTCGGTCCGGTCATCGCGTTCATCATCACCAAGCGGATCTGCCTCGGCCTCCAGCGCCGGGACCGGGACAAGGTGCTGCACGGTCGCGAGACCGGCATCATCAAGCGCCTGCCGCACGGTGAGTTCGTCGAGGTCCACGAGCCGCTCTCGCAGGGCAAGCTGCACGCGCTCACCTCGTACGACCAGTACGAGCCGGTCGAGATCGGCCCGACGGTCGACGAGAACGGTGTCGAGCGCAAGGTGAAGCCGCTGGAGAAGGTCCGCGCCAAGCTGAGCAAGGGCTACTACGGGGAGAACAACCAGATCCCCAAGCCCACGGTCGAGGAGTACAAGGAGATCCAGAGCGGCCACGGCCACCACTGATCTCCGGCTTGACAGCTTGAGGGACTGATTTCGGTCAGTCCTGGTGTCGCCACGGCGAGAGCCCCGTCCAGCGTCTGGACGGGGCTCTTTGCCGTCCCCGGGGCTGGATAGGCTGGGACCCTTCCCCTTTCGACGTGGAATCCTCGACGAGCAGCAGGAGCGGACCATGACCCTCGTGACCCCGGCAGGTGGCGACAGCGTGGCGGCCCGCGGTTGGCCGGGCGTTCTGGACGCACTGCTGTCCGGCCGGGACCTCGGCGCCGACGACACGGCCTGGGCCATGGACCGGATCATGCGGGGGGAGGCCACCGACGCCCAGATCGCCGGCTTCGCCGTCGCGCTGCGGGCCAAGGGGGAGACCGTGGCCGAGATCAACGGCCTGGTCCGCGCCATGTACGAACACGCCAACCTGATCGAGGTGCCGGGCCGGACGGTGGACATCGTCGGCACCGGCGGCGACGGGGCCAAGACGGTGAACATCTCCACGATGTCGGCGATCGTGGTGGCCGGTACGGGCGCCAAGGTGGTCAAGCACGGCAACCGGGCCGCCTCCTCCGCGAGCGGCTCCTCGGACGTCCTGGAGAAGCTGGGCGTCAACCTCGACCTCACCCCCGCACGGGTCGTGGAGGTCGCCGAGGAAGCCGGGATCACCTTCTGCTTCGCGGTCAAGTTCCACCCCGCGCTGCGGCATGTGGCGGCAGCCCGCCGGGAGCTCGGCATCCGCACCACCTTCAACTTCCTCGGCCCGCTGACCAACCCGGCGCGGGTCCGGGCGCAGGCCACCGGTGTGGCCGACGCGCGGGTGGCCCCGATCGTCGCGGGCGTCCTGGCGGAGCGGGGCTCCTCGGCGCTGGTCTTCCGCGGTGACGACGGGCTCGACGAGCTCACCACCACGGCGACCTCCCGGGTCTGGTGGGTCCGCGACGGAGAGGTCCGCGAGCAGGGCTTCGACCCGCGCGACATCGGCATCCCGCTGGTGGACGTCTCCGCGCTGGGAGGCGCGGACGCCTCGTACAACGCGGACGTGGCCCGGCGCCTGCTGGCCGGCGAGACCGGCCCGGTCCGCGATGCCGTGCTCCTGAATTCGGCGGCCGCCCTGGTGGCCCTGGACCCGGGTGCGGGCACCCTGGAGGAGCAGCTCGCCGCCGGTGTCGCACGGGCGGCGGAGTCGGTGGACTCGGGCGCGGCCCGCGAGGCGCTGGCCCGCTGGGTGGCGGCGAGCAACGCGTAGGGGAGCCTGAGCCGAGCCCTTCCGACGGGATCCGGCCAAGATCAAGCCACGACCCCGGTCCGCCATGTGGACCGGGGTCGTGCGTTCGGAAGGCCATGTGGCAGGATGCTCATCAGGTCACGAGTGACAGCGTTTAGGCCCCGGCTTGCTGTCCGGCAACCCTCCTTCCGTGGCGGGGTGCCCCGGGTGATGACCAGGTCGTAGGCAGTGAGGTCTACGGCAAGCGCGGATCCCTCGAACACCAGGGGTCCTGGTCTCTCGAGGAGCGTTTCCGTGAGCAAGCGAATGCGATAGGGCGAGTCCGCCCCTTCTTCACCCCTCGGACAGGGCCACTTCCGCGTACCCGCACATCCGCGTACGCCGGCCCGGAGCCCGAGGCACTCCCGTACCCCGAACGGCCGCAGCGCCATATCCGCGTACGGGCACACCGAAGCCATTCAGACCTGCCTGCCGGGAGATACCGCCATGTCCGCAACCCTGAACGCCACCGCCACCGCCACCGCTTCCGCCGCCGTGGACCCCGCCTGTGCCGAGCCGCTGGCCGTCCTCGGCCGCGAGGTCACCGTGCCGCTCGTCACCGGTGGCGAGGTCACCTACGCCGCTCTCGACTACGCGGCCAGCGCCCCCGCGCTGCAGCGGGTCTGGGACGACGTGGCCGCGTACGCCCCGTACTACGGCAGCGTCCACCGCGGGGCCGGGTACCTCTCGCAGCTCTCCACCGACCTGTTCGAGCAGAGCCGGTTCACGGTCGCCGAGTTCCTCGACTGCCGCCCCTCCGACCAGGTGGTCTTCACCCGGTCCACCACCGACTCCCTCAACCTGCTCGCCGCCGTCCTCCCGGCCGACTGCCAGGTCTTCGTCTTCGAGACCGAGCACCACGCCTCGCTGCTCCCCTGGACGAACGCGCAGGTCACCTACCTCAACGCCCCCCGCACCCCGGACGAGGCCGTCGCCACCCTGGAGCGGGCCCTGGCCGACCGCGACCCGTACGGCCCGGCCCTGGTCTGCGTGACCGGAGCCTCCAACGTCACCGGCGAGCTGTGGCCCGTCAAGGAACTCGCCGCCGCCGCGCACGCCCACGGCGCCCGGATCGTCCTGGACGCCGCCCAGCTCGCCCCGCACCACCCCGTCTCGGTCCAGGACCTCGACGTGGACTGGGTCGCCTTCTCCGGCCACAAGCTCTACGCGCCCTTCGGCTCGGGCGTGCTCGCCGGCCGCGCGGACTGGCTCCAGGAGGCGGACCCGTACCTCGCCGGCGGTGGGGCCTCCCGCAAGGTGGCCCGTCGCGAGGACGGCGGCGTGGACGTCGAGTGGCACACCACCGCGGCCCGCCACGAGGCCGGCTCCCCGAACGTCATCGGCGTCTACTCGATCGCCTCCGCCTGCAAGGCGCTGAACGAGGCCGGCTTCGAGAACCTCGTCGCCCGTGAGCAGCGCCTCATCACCAAGGTCCGCGAAGGCCTCGCCGAGGTCCCGGCGGTCCGCGTCCTGTCCCTCTTCGGCGACGACGCCCCGCGCGTCGGCGTCATCTCCTTCGTGGTGGACGGCTGGAACAGCTCGCACTTCGCGGCCGCACTCTCCGCCGAGTACGGCATCGGCGTCCGCGACGGCCTGTTCTGCGCCCACCCGCTGGTCCGCACCCTGCTCGGCAGCGAGCCGCAGGCCCAGGGCGAGTGCGGAGCCCCGGAGGCCGCCCCGGGGGAGCGGTCCCTGAACGCGATCCGCGTCAGCTTCGGCGCCGGCACCCCCGACGAGCACGTGGAGCGCTTCGTCCGCGCGGTCAAGGAGCTCGTCGCGGACGGCGCCAAGTGGCAGTACCGCACCGAAGAGGGCCGCTGCGTCCCGGCCGTCTGACAGGCTGCGGGGCATGACCTACTGGGATCCGATACCGACGCTTCGCGCCATGCCCGGTGAGCCGCTGCCCCTCTGGCGAGGCGCCCTCGTCGACAGGGACTGGTCCCTTCCGGCCCCCGACGGTTGGGAGCAGCGGGACTGGCGCAGCGTCCCGGGACCGCTGTACGCGGCGAACACGGACACCTGTCTCACGGGGAGGCAGTGCGCACCCGATCTCGTGATGTACGAGGACGAGTACGGCTCCGAGTTCCTCTACCGCCAGCCCCGCACCCAGGAGGAGGTCCACCGGTTCATCTGCGCCGCCGACTGCGAACCGTTCGGCGGGTACGGGGGAGACGGCGACCTGCACTGGACCCCGGAGCTGGTCCGCGACTGGTGGCGCGAGCGCGGCCGGGTACGGGAGTGGGCCATGGTCCAGGGGTGGGGTGCGGGCGAGGAGGCCGCGTGGGCGCTCGGTGGCAACGACGCCGGAGCGCGGGCGTACGTGGCCCACATCGACCGCGATCTCGCCGACTACCTGCGCGGGTACCTGTTCCGGCTCCAGGAGGGCCGTGCGCCCCGGCCGGGGGAGACCCTGCCGGGGCTGTGAACCGCGGGGCGGCGAAGGGCTACGCGTCCAGGCCGATCGCGAAGGCCGCTTCCAGGTCGTGCTGGGAGTACGTGCGGAACGCCACGTGGGTGTCCGTGGCCTCCACGCCCGGGATCTTGCTGATGCTGCCGGGGATGATGTCGGCCAGGTCCTCGTGCCGGGACACCCGGACCATCGCGATGAGGTCGTACGTACCCGTGACGGAGTAGACCTCGCTGACGCTGTCCAGCGCGGCGATGGCCTCGGCGATCTCGGGGATCCGGTCCACGCTGGTCTTGATGAGCACGAGTGCGGTGATCACGGTTGGCTGTCTCCCTCGCCTACTGTCACTGGACGACCCACTCTAGTCCCACGCCGGTAGCGGGCCCACGCGTAGAGGAAGCCCACCGAGAAGCCCACCACGTGGGCCAGATAGGCGACTCCGGGCCCGCTCGCCGCCCGGTGCGCCGCCAGCCACTGCAGGCCGAACCAGAACAGCAGCACGATCCACGCGGGGAAGCGCAGCGGCAGGAAGAACAGGAACGGGAACAGGCTCGTCACCCGCGCCTTGGGGAAGAGGTACAGGAAGGCCCCCAGGACCGCGGAGATCGCCCCGGAGGCTCCGACCAGGGTCTGGTCGGAGGAGGCGTAGGCCGCCGCGTACGCCGCCAGGGCCAGGTAGCCCGTACAGACGTAGAAGCAGAGGAACACGACCCGGCCCATGCGGCGCTCCGTCATCGCCCCGAAGACGTAGAGGAACAGCATGTTGCCCAGCAGGTGCAGCCAGCTCCCGTGCACGAACAGGGCCGTGAGGGGGGTCAGCGCCGCCCGGCCCGAGCCGGTGAACAGCTCGTCCGGGACCACGCCCCAGCGCCGGAAGTACGCCGTCCCGTTGGCGAGCAGCTGATCGCCCGTCCCGTAGACCGGGTTCAGCCCCGACGCCGGGCTCAGGACGAACACCACGCAGCAGCCCGCGATCAGCGCATGGGTGATCACCGGGCCCCGGGCGGCCTCGCGTACGGCCTGCCACCTTACGATCATGCGACCGAGCATGACCCAGCCGGGCCCACCGGCGGGTGCGGCAGGCCGTAGGGTTACGAGCTACGCACGCACGCACGTACCCGTGACGACACGGGCGGGTGTACCGCGCGCGTACGCGTACGCCAGAGAAGGATAGAAGGAGAGAGCGGCCTGATGACGGTTCCCCTGCCGACCGACACCACCCGGTGGCGCTGCACCCTGTGTGGCAACCTCACGCGATTCGACGTCACCCGTTCGTCGAAGGTCGTGGAGTACGTCCACCTGGACCTCGCCGGGGAGCCCAAGGTCGAGGAGCGCGAGGTGGTCAATGAGACCATCGAGTCGGTGCGCTGCCGCTGGTGCAACGCGGTGGACCAGATCGAGCTCGTGGACAGGCCGGGCGCGGACTCCTGAAGGAGCCCCGCCCGCAGGTGAATGACGGTAGGGGTGACGGATTGTGGAGCCAGCAAGCGGCGCTGAGCCGGCCGACTCGGCCGGTGACGCCGCCGAGGTGCTCGACCGCCCGCTGCCGGAAGGCGTGCGGCGCCGGGTCGTCGCGCTCGTCTCCGACGCCTTCGGCGGGCTGACGGTCGCGGACCTCCCGGCGCAGCTGCGCCAGTACGCCCGTTTCACCCCGAGCCGGCGCGCCAAGTTCGCGGGCAACGCCATGGCCACGGCCGTGGAGAGCGACCCCGTCTTCCGGGGCAGGGTCGCCGAGAAGCTCCGCGAGGCGCAGGCCGATCTGGCCTCCGCGCTGGAGTCGGGCGCGCCGCCCGCCGCCGCCGATCCGCTGGACGTGGCGGCCGCCGCGTACGTGCTGCGGCCGGCCGGCTGGGTCAAGCTGGTCGCCGCCGCGGGCGAGGAGGCGCAGCGCGCCGACGCCGAGCGGGTCGACGAGGAGGCCCGCCGCGAGATGGAGCGGCTCCGCGAGGAGCTGGCCCACGTACGGGAACTGCAGCGCACGGGTGTCGACCAGGTGCGGGCGGAGCTGGACGCGGCGCGCAAGGAAGCGGAATCGCTTCAGCGCAAGCTGCGCAGCGCCCTGAGCGACGTCAAGCGGGGCGACGCCGCCCTGCGGAAGATCAATGCGGAGGTCGACGGCATCCGTGCCGAGGCGGCCGCCCAGGTGACCACCGCGGAGAGCGAGACCCGTCGGCTCAAGTCCCGCCTCGCGGAGGTGGAATCGGCGCTGGAGACCTCCCGCCGGGCCACCCGCGAGGGGCGCAGCATCGAGGACATGCGGCTGCGGCTGCTGCTGGACACCGTGCTGGACGCCGCCGCGGGACTGCGCCGGGAGCTCGCGCTGCCCCCGGTGTCCACGCGCCCCGCCGACACGGTGGAAGCCGTGGAGCCGGGCCGGATGACGCCGAAGGACATCGCGGCGCGCGCCCTGTCGGAGACCGACCCGGCGCTGCTGGACCAGCTGCTGGCGCTGCCCCAGGCCCATCTGGTGGTCGACGGCTACAACGTCACCAAGACCGGCTACCCGACGATGCCGCTGGAGAAGCAGCGGCTGCGGCTGCTGGGCGGGCTGTCGATGCTCGCCGCGCAGACGGGCGCCGAGATGACCTGTGTCTTCGACGGGGCGGAGCTGGCGGCCCCCGTGCTGCTCGCGCCGCCGCGCGGGGTGCGGGTGCTGTTCTCGAAGGCGGGGGTGACGGCGGACGAGCTGATCCGTCAGTTGGTGCGCGCCGAACCGTCGGGCCGCCCGGTGGTCGTGGTCTCCACCGACCGGGAAGTCGCCGACGGTGTGGCCAAGGCCGGGGCCCGGCCGGTGGCGTCCGCCTTGCTGCTGAAGCGGCTTTCGCGCGTTTCGTAACTGCTGGCACATATGCCGGAATTGGCATGTGATCGGGGGGACGGAACGTCAAGTCACCAGCACGGAGCGTGCACTGTAGGTAAAGAACCTGGTCGGAGGGCGATTTTTTTGCCGACAGGATTTGAACTGATCACAGAAGGGTCACTAGGGTCAGTCAAACCTTCGTGCGGTAGTTCACTCATTCGGGGTGATGGCGAAGGTGTCGCCGAGTCTGTAGGACGGATTGCGTTCACGGATTGCGTTCTTCGGCGGCTCTAGGAAGAAGGAGCTCGCCTTCGTGGCGTCCCACCGTCGACCCAAGCAGCCGACCCGCATGCGCACGACCGTGCTCGGCGTCACCGCGGCAGCCGCCGTGGTCCTCTCGGGGCAGGCCGCGAACGCCGCTCCCGCCAAGCCGACCAAGGACGAGGTCAAGGCCAAGGTCGACGCCCTCTACGAAGAGGCGGAGCAGGCCACCGAGAAGTTCAACGGGGCCCAGGAGCGCCAGGACAAGCTCGAAACCGAGATCGGGCAGCTCCAGGACCAGGTCGCCCGCGGCCAGGCCGAGCTCAACACCCTGCGCGGCACGCTCGGTTCGATGGCCAGCGCCCAGTACCGCAGCGGCGGCATCGACCAGTCCCTCGCGCTCTTCCTCTCGGCCGACCCGGACAACTACCTCGACAAGGCCTCCACCCTGGAGCAGCTGAGCGGTCAGCAAGTCGACGCGGTCCAGAAGATCCAGGCCAAGCAGCGCACCCTCGCGCAGCAGCGCCAGGAGGCCGCGGGCAAGCTCACCGACCTCGACGCCACCCGCAAGGAGCTCGGCGACAAGAAGAAGGCGTCCCAGGACAAGCTCGCCGAGGCCCAGGCGCTGCTCAACACGCTGACCGCCCAGGAGCGGCAGCAGATCAAGGACGACGACTCCCGCGCCAGCCGCGGTGCCGGCCAGCGCGTTCCCGACCTCGGCAACGTGAAGCCCTCCGGCCGGGCCGGCGCCGCCCTCGCCGCCGCCAAGACCAAGATCGGCAGCGCGTACATATCCGGGCACGAAGGCCCCAACACGTTCGACTGCTCGGGCCTGACCCAGTGGGCGTACAAGCAGGCCAACGTGTCGATATCGCGCACCACGTTCACGCAGATCAACGACGGCACCCGGATCGGCAGGAGCCAGCTCCAGCCCGGCGACCTGGTGTTCTTCTACGGCGACCTGCACCACGTCGGCCTGTACGCGGGCGGCAACACGGTGCTGCACGCCTCGAACCCGCGCAGCGGCGTCAAGTACGAATCGATCGACAACATGCCGTTCCAGTTCGGCGTGCGCGTCGGCTGACGCCCCGCTCATGCGCACAGGGTCCGTCGGGACGCGCCGTACACCGCCCATCCGGGCGAATTACGAGGCCCCGCTCTGACCACACGCCCCGCCGGTGACCTGCGTCTCCGACGGGGCGTCACTGTGTGTGCCCACCGGAGGTCGTTGGCCGGTGCCCTCCCGCGCGGCTACTGTCTGCCAGCGCGGAACCCCGGCACACGGCCGTCCACGGAGGGCGGACCCGGGTCCCGCTCAGCAGGAGGGAGCGGTTTCACGTGGCGTCCCATCGCCGGTCCGGGCCCAGCGCCCTCGACCGGAACACCAAGGTCACCGTCCTCACCGCCGCCGCGGCGGGAGCGGCGGTCGTCATGTCGGGCGCACCCGCCGGTGCGGCCCCCGGGCTCCCGCAGGAGCCCTCCGCGGGCACCCGCGCCCAGGTCGACCGGCTCTTCGAAGAGGCCGAACAGGCCACCGAACGCTTCAACCAGGCGGGCGAGCGAGCCGGCCGGCTCCGCACCGAAGTCGACCGGATCCAGGACGCGGTGGCCCGCGGACAGGACCGCATCAACACCATGCGCGGGGTGCTCGGCGCCTACGCCGGAGCCCAGTACCGGTCCGGCGGCATCGACCCCGCCGTCGAGCTGATGCTCTCCGACGATCCCGACGACTACCTCGCCAAGGCCTCCGCCCTCGACCGGCTCACCGGCCGGCAGGCCCGCCAGCTCGACGAACTGCGCTTCGAGCAGGGCCGACTCGGCCAGGAACGCCGGGAGGCCTCCCGCAAGCTCTCCGAACTCGACGCCCTGCGCGCCGACGTGGCGAAGGAGAAGCGCGCCGTCACCGCCAAGCTCGCCGCCGCGCGTCGGCTGCTGAACGCGATGCCCACGCAGGAGCGCGCCGACTTCGACCGCGCTTCGCGCTCCGGCGGGCGCCCCGACGCCCTGCCCGACCTCCCCGACGCCGCGGCCTCCGGGCCCTCGTCCGGGCGCGCCATGACCGCCGTGATGGCGGCCCGGTCCGCGGTGGGGCGGCCCTACGTCTGGGGCTCCACCGGCCCCTCCGGCTTCGACTGCTCCGGACTGATGGTGTGGTCGTACCGGCAGGCGGGCGTCGCCCTGCCCCGCACCTCGCAGGCGCAGCGGCACGCCGGGCGGCGGGTCTCCCTGTCGGAGGCGCGCCCGGGGGACCTGGTGACGTACCGCTCGGACGCCAGCCACGTCGGCATGTACGTCGGCAACGGCCAGGTGGTGCACGCCCCGTACCCGGGGGCGCGGGTGCGGTACGACCCCGTCGGGATGATGCCGGTGTCCTCGGTCACCCGGCCCTAGGTCGTCTCTTTCGGATCTTGTCGGCCGAGTCCGCGGTGCCGGGCGTCGCGGGCCCGGCAAGATCCGAAAGAGACGGCCTAGGGGCTCGGCTGCGTACGATCGGGTGATGTTCCCGGTCCTGGGCGGTACCCGTCGTCGTGGCCCGCGGCCCCCGCACGTCCTGCCGCCGGTGCTGCTCTGCCTGCTGCTGTGCGTGCCGCTCGCGGGATGCGGCAGCGGTTCGCCAGCGGCCTCGGGTTCGGCCTCGGCTTCGGCTTCTGTGGGTCCCGTCGAGCAGGACGTCCGGCGGGCCGTCGCCGACTGGTCGGCGGCCCCGCCCGCGGCCCTCGCGGCGATCCCGCTGGAGGGTTGGTCGTACGAGGTCTCCGCGGTCCGGGTGGACGGCGTACGGGCCATCGCGCGCGCCGAGCTGCGCTACCGGCTCACCGGCTACGACGCCGCCCCGGCCGGCTCCGCCCGCGAGGTGGAGCTCGCCCGGGGCGGCGGCTCCTGGGCGGTGACCGCCGACCGGCCCGCCCCCGGAGCCCTGCCACAGCTGTGGGACCAGGGCCCGGTGTCCGTGGAGCGCGGGGCGCACGCCCTGGTGCTCGGCGGCGCCGGCCAGAGCTCCGGCTCCCTCTCCGCGATCGCCGCCGAGGCGGACAAGGCGGTGCCCGCGGCGAGCGCGGCCTGGCCGCGGCCGTGGGCGGGCCGGGTGGTGGTGCTGGTGCCCGGGTCGCTGGACGCGATGGCGGCGCTGCTGGGGCGGCCCGCGGACGAGTACCGGGGCCTGGGCGCCGTCACCACCGGGCGGACCGGGGCCGGCCCCGCCCCCGCGGACCGGGTCGTGGTGAACCCGGAGGGGTACGGGCAGCTCACGGCGGAGGGGCGCCAGGTGATCCTGACCCACGAGACCACCCACGTGGCCACCCGGGCGGTGACCACCTCCCGGACCCCGCTCTGGCTCTCCGAGGGCTTCGCCGACTGGGCCGCGTACCGCGACAGCGCCCGCACCCCGGCCGAAGTCGCCCCGTCCCTCGCCCGGGCGGTGCGGCAGGGCGACCTGCCGGTCACCCTCCCGGAGCCCGGGGCCTTCGCCTTCGGCGGGGACCCGGACGCACTGGCCCGGGCCTACGAGGGCTCCTGGCTGGCCTGCCGGCTCATCGCCGGGCGATGGGGGGACACGGCACTGGTCTCCCTCTACGAGCGGTCGGGCCGGGACTCCCTCCCGACGGCGCTGGAGTACACCCTGGGGACGGACCCAGCGGCCCTGACCCGCGCCTGGCAACAGGCCCTGACCCGAGAGCTCCGCTAGCCGGGGCCCCGGCGCCGTTGCCGGGGGCCAGCCCCCGGATCCCCGCTCCTCAAACGCCGGAGGGGCTGATTTCCCCGGCGGTGCCGGGCCCGTCCGGGTCGGCTGCCGTCGGCACTTGTGACCCGGCGCCGGCCACATCTAGCCCCGCCGGCGTTTGAGGCCCGGGGTCTGGGGCGGAGCCCCAGGGGTCTCGGGCGCAGCCCGGCTCCGCGGCCCCGCCGGGGGCCTCCGGTAGGGTCGGCAGGCGATGGACAAGACGCTGATCGTGACCAACGACTTCCCGCCGCGGCCGGGGGGCATCCAGGCCTTCCTGCACAACATGGCGCTGCGCCTCGACCCCGACCGGGTCGTGGTCTACGCCTCCACCTGGAAGCACTCCGCGGAGGGCCGGGAAGCCACCGCCGCCTTCGACGCGGAGCAGCCCTTCCAGGTGATCCGCGACCGCACGACGATGCTGCTGCCGACCCCCCGGGTCACCCGCCGGGCCGTCGGCCTGCTGCGCGAACACGGCTGCTCGTCGGTGTGGTTCGGAGCCGCGGCCCCGCTGGGGCTGATGGGGCCCGCGCTGCGCCGGGCCGGGGCGCGCCGGATCGTGGCGACCACGCACGGGCACGAGGCGGGCTGGGCGCAGCTGCCGGTCGCTCGCGGGCTGCTGCGGCGCATCGGCGAGGGCACGGACACCCTGACCTACCTGGGGGAGTACACCCGTTCGCGGATCGCCCCGGCTCTGACGGACCGGGCGGCGGCGCGCATGACGCAGCTCCCGCCGGGGGTGGACGAGAAGACCTTCCACCCGGCGTCGGGCGGCGCGGAGGTCCGGGCGCGGCTGGGCCTGACGGACCGGCCGGTGGTCGTCTGCGTCTCGCGGCTCGTCCCCCGCAAGGGGCAGGACACGCTGATCGAGGCGATGCCGCGGATCCTGGCGTCGGTGCCCGACGCCGTCCTGCTCATCGTGGGCGGCGGCCCCTACGAGGCCGACCTGTCGGCGTTGGCAGGCAAGGTCGGGGTCGCCGAGTCCGTGGTCTTCACGGGCGCGGTCCCGTGGTCCGAACTGCCCGCCCACTACGGGGCCGGCGACGTCTTCGCGATGCCCTGCCGGACCCGGCGCGGCGGGCTCGACGTGGAGGGCCTCGGCATCGTCTACCTGGAGGCCTCCGCCACGGGCCTGCCGGTGATCGCGGGCGACTCCGGCGGCGCCCCCGACGCCGTACTGGACGGGGAGACGGGCTGGGTGGTCCCGGGCGGCGCCCCGGCCGAGACCGCGGCCCGCGTCGTCGCCCTGCTCGGGGACCCGGCCCTGCGCGCGCGCATGGGTGAGCGCGGCCGGGCCTGGGTCGAGGAGAAGTGGCGCTGGGACCTGCTGGCGGAGCGCCTGCGCGAGCTGCTGTAGGCGCTCCAGGCGTTCGCTTCCGGATCTTGCCCGACCGGTCAAGATCCGGAAGGGGCCGGGCAGAGTCGATCAAACCGCACGGGCCCCTGCGGTACCCGCCTACGGTCGAGCCATGTCTGACTGTTACTCAGAAGCGTGTCAGTGCGGGTTATGGCCGGTTGGGCGGAATCCGCTCATGATGCGCGCATGACACCAAACCTGACGCGTCGTCACGTTCTTGGTCTGGGCGCCCTGCACACCGCGGCCGCCCTCGGCTTCACCCGGATCGGGCTGCAGTCCGCTGCCGCCGCCGAGCCCGCGGCCGCCACGTACGCCCCGGCCATCGTCGTCGGCTCCGGCTACGGATCCGCCGTCGCCGCACTCCGCCTCGGGCAGGCCGGCGTGCGGACCGTGGTCCTGGAGATGGGCCGGCTCTGGGACACCCCGGGAGCCGACGGGAAGATCTTCCCCGCCACCTCCGCCCCCGACCAGCGCTCGATGTGGTTCCGCAACCGCACGGAGGCCCCGCTGGCCCAGTTCCTCTGGCTGGACGTGGTCAACCGCAACATCAGCCCGTACCCCGGCGTCCTGGACCGCGTGAACTACGGCGACATGTCGGTGTACGTGGGCCGCGGCGTCGGCGGCGGCTCCCTGGTCAACGGCGGTATGGCCCCCACGCCGAAGCGCTCGTACTTCACCGAGATCCTGCCCCGGGTCGACGCCGACGAGATGTACGGCACCTACTACCCCCGGGCCCGCGCCATGCTCGGGGTCAACGACATCGACCCGGCCTGGTTCGAGTCCACGGAGTGGTACCGCTTCGCCCGGATCTCCCGCAAGCACGCCCAGAAGACCGGGCTGAGGACCACCTTCGTCCCCAACGTCTACGACTTCGAGTACATGAAGCGCGAGGCCGCCGGCACCGCCACCAGGTCGGCCCTCGCGGGCGAGGTCATCTACGGCAACAACCACGGCAAGAAGAGCGTGGACAAGACCTACCTCGCCGCCGCCCTGGGGACGGGGAACGTCACCATCGAGACCATGCAGCGCGTGGTCGGCGTACGGCAGGACCCGGCCGGCGGGTACGTGCTGACGGTGCAGACCAGCGACCTCACCGGCCGGGTCACCCAGGTCCGCGAACTGGGCTGCAAGCAGCTCTTCCTCGGCGCCGGCAGCCTCGGCACCACGGAGATCCTGCTGCGCGCCCGCGAGCGGGGCACCCTGCCCGCCCTGAACGACAAGGTGGGCCTTGGCTGGGGCCACAACGGCAACGTCATGACCGCCCGGGCCAACCACCTCTGGGACACGGTGGGCGCCAACCAGGCCACCATGCCCGCCCTCGGCATCGACGACTGGGACAACGCCTCGAACCCGGTCTTCGCCGAGATCGCCCCGCTCCCGATGGGGTTCGAGCACTGGATCTCGATGTACCTGGCCATCACCAAGAACCCGGAGCGCGGGCACTTCACCTACGACGCCGCCAGCGACTCGGCGAAGCTCCAGTGGACCCGGGACCAGAACACCCCGTCCGTGCAGGCCGCCAAGCGCCTCTTCGACCGGATCAACCGGGCCAACTTCACCATCTACCGCTACGACCTGTTCGGCGACAACAAGAACTTCGCCGACAACTTCACCTACCACCCGCTGGGCGGCTGCGTGCTGGGGGAGGCGACCGACGACTTCGGCCGCGTCAAGGGCTACCAGGGCCTCTACGTCACCGACAGCTCGCTGATCCCCGGATCCCTCGGCGTGAACCCCTTCGTGACCGTCACCGCCCTCGCGGAGCGGAACATGGCCAGGGTGCTCGCCGAGGACCCGCGCTAGTCCCGGGAACCGTCCTCAGCCCCGGGAGCTGTCCTCAGGCCCGGGAACCGCCCTCAGCCCCGGTAGAGGGCTTCGATCTCGTCCGCGAAGTCCTTCGCCACCACATTGCGCTTCAGCTTCAGCGAAGGCGTGATGTGCCCGGACTCCTCCGTGAACTGGGAGGGCAGAATGCGGAATTTCCGCACCGATTCCGCCTTGGAAACCGCCGCGTTGCCGTCGTCCACCGCCTTCTGGACGGCGGCGATGAGGTCCGCGTCCTCGCGCAGCTGGGCCGCCGTCACACCGGCGGGCTTGCCGTTCTCCGCGGCCCACCGGCCCAGGAACTCCTCGTCGATGGTGACCAGCGCGGCCACGAACGGCCGCGCGTCGCCGACCACCATGCACTCCGCGACCAGGGCGTGCGCCCGGATCCGGTCCTCGATCACCGCGGGGGCGACGTTCTTGCCCCCCGCCGTGACGATGAGCTCCTTCTTGCGCCCGGTGATCGCCAGGTAGCCGTCCTCGTCGAGGGTGCCGACGTCGCCTGTGTGGAACCAGCCGTCGGTCAGCGCGTCGGCGGTGGCCGTCGGGTTGTTCCAGTACTCCTTGAAGATGTGCTCGCCGTGCAGCAGCACCTCGCCGTCGTCGGCGATCCGCACCACGGAGCCGGGGAGCGGCTGGCCGACCGTACCGATCTTCGTCTTGTCCCACGGGTTGAAGGCCGTGGCCGCGCAGGACTCGGTCAGACCGTAGCCCTCCAGCACGGTGAAGCCGATGCCGCGGAAGAAGTGGCCGAGCCGCTCGCCCAGCGGGGCCCCGCCGGAGATCGCGTACTCGCCGCGCCCGCCGAGGACCGTGTGGAGCTTGCTGTAGACCAGCTTCGAGAAGAGCTTGTGCTTGAGCCTGAGCCCGAAGGACGGTCCGCCCGGCAGGTCCAGCGCGCGGCTGTACGCGATCGCCGTCTCGGCCGCCGCGTCGAAGATCTTGCCCTTGCCGTCGGCCTGGGCCTTGGCGCGGGCCGAGTTGTAGACCTTCTCGAAGACGCGCGGCACGCCGAGGATCAGCGTGGGCCGGAAGGACTGCAGCTCGTCGGTGAGGTTCTTGATGTCCGGTACGCAGCCCAGCCGGATCGGCGCCAGCACGGCCGCCACCTCCACCAGGCGGCCGAAGACGTGCGCGGCCGGCAGGAAGAGCAGCACGGAGCACTCGCCGGTCCGGAAGAGCGGGTGCAGCCGGGCCACGATGTTGCCGACCTCGGCGAAGAAGCTGCGGTGGGTCAGCACGCAGCCCTTGGGCCGGCCGGTGGTGCCGGAGGTGTAGACGATGGTGGCCGGGTCGTCGGCGCCCGCCAGGGCGCTGCGCTCGTCGACCTCGGCGTCGGAGACCCCGGCGCCGGCGGCCTTCAGCGTCTTCAGGGCGCCCTGCTCGATCTCCCAGACCTCGCGCAGCTCCGGCAGCCGGTCGCGCAGGGCGGCCACGGACGCGGCGTGCCCGGGGGACTCCACGACGACGGCGACGGCGCCGGAGTCGCCGAGGATCCACTGGATCTGCTCGGGGGAGCTGGTCTCGTACACGGGGACGGTGACGCCGCCCGCGCTCCAGATCGCGAAGTCGAACAGCACCCACTCGTAGCGGGTGCGGGAGATCAGCGCGACCCGGTCGCCGGGCTCGATGCCGGCCGCGATCAGGCCCTTCGCCGCGCTGCGGACCTCGGCGAGGAACTCGGTCGCGGTGACGTCCTGCCACGCGCCGCCGACCTTGCGGGCCATGACGGCGGTGTCGGGATGCTGAGCGGCGTTGCGGCGGATGAGATCCGTCAGGTTCCCGTCCGACGGGACCTCGTACAGGGCCGGAAGGCTGAACTCGCGCAAGACTGCTGCTCCTCTGGGCGCCATCGCCACCATGTGGACCGACCGGACGTTACCCACCGGTAGGGGGTTCCGGATAGAGGGAACCGGCCAGATGTTCCCTGCGTCACATGTCGCGGCCGTGTCCTGCCGACATTAGTCGACCCGGTTTGCGACTCGGAAGTAACCGCAGGTCCGGCCGCCTGACCCGATTCCCTCCCCGCGGTGGCCAAGCGCGCCTAGGGTGGCCGCATGGGTGGCTCTATGGGTGGCACGAAAAACCGGACACGGGTCCACGTCGTCAGCGACGTCCACGGCAACACCGAGGCCCTGGCACGGGCCGGGAGGGGCGCCGACGCGCTGATCTGCCTCGGCGACCTCGTCCTCTTCCTCGACTACGCCGACCACTCGCGCGGCATCTTCCCCGACCTCTTCGGCGTCGAGAACGCCGATCACATCGTGAATCTGCGCACCGCCCGCCGTTTCGAGGAGGCCCGGGAGTTCGCCCGCGGGCTGTGGGCCGGGCGGGACCGGGAACGGCTCGTCGAGGGCGCGGTCCGCCGTCAGTACGCCGAGATGTTCGCCGCCTTCCCGCACCCCACGTACGCCACGTACGGCAACGTGGACATCCCCGGGCTCTGGCCCGAGTACGCCGGCCCCGGCCTGACCGTGCTCGACGGACAGAGGGCCGAGATCGGGGGCCGGGTCTTCGGCTTCGTCGGCGGCGGCCTGCCCTCGCCGATGCGCACGCCGTACGAGGTGCCCGAGGAGGAGTACGCGGCCAAGGTGGAGGCGCTGGGCGAGGTCGACGTGCTGTGCTCGCACATCCCGCCGGAGGTGCCGGAGCTCTGCTACGACACCGTGGCGCGGCGCTTCGAGCGGGGGAGCGGGGCCCTGCTCGCCGCGATCCGCCGGGTGCGGCCCCGGTACGCGCTCTTCGGCCACGTCCACCAGCCGCTCGCCCGGCGGATGCGGATCGGCGCCACCGAGTGCGTGAACGTCGGACACTTCGCCGCCACGGGAAGGCCGTGGGCCCTGGAGTGGTGAGTGGTGATCGGTGAGCTCGTGACGCGCGATAGCCTTCACGCGGCGGCCCGGCCCAGGCCCAGGCCGTCCGCACACTTCCTCGAACTCCCCCCGGAGGAGCGACCGCGATGGCGGAACACACCAGCTCGAGCATCATGATCGAGGCGTCCCCGGCGGACGTCATGGCCGTGATCGCCGACTTCGCCCGCTACCCGGAGTGGACCGGCGAGGTGAAGGAGGCCGAGATCCTGGCGAAGGACGACGCCGGCCGGGCCTCCCTCGTCCGGCTGCTGCTGGACGCGGGCGCGATCAAGGACGACCACACGCTGGCCTACACCTGGCCGGCGGAGAACACGGTCAGCTGGACGCTGGACAAGTCCCAGATGCTGCGGCAGCTCGACGGGTCCTACCAGCTGGCGCCGGTCGCGGGCGGTGCGCGCACCGAGGTGACGTACTCGCTGACCGTGGACGTCAAGATCCCGATGCTCGGGATGATCAAGCGCAAGGCGGAGAAGGTCATCATCGACCGGGCGCTGGCGGGCCTGAAGAAGCGCGTGGAAAGCCACCCCAACCCTTCTTAACGCGCCGGGCACCTTCTTGACGCGCCGCTCGTACCGCTGCGCGGGCTTCGCGGCGCTGCGCCGGACTCCGTCCGGCGGTGGCGGGTCGGCGCTTGCGCCATGGCCGTCCCGGCGCGGGGCGGGTGGGCGGGTGCGGCTGGGTCGGCCCTGCGGGGCTGGGTCCCCTACCCGCCCTTCGCCCGTTCCCCGGGCTGCGCCCGGACCCTTTGCCGGGTGCGGCGCCGTTGCCGGGGGCCGGCCCTCGGAACCCCCGCTCCTCAAACGCCGGAGGGGCTGGGCAGATCCAGCCTCGCCGGCGTTTGAGGCGCGGGGTCCGGGGCGGAGCCCCAGGGGCTTTCAGCCCGTCCGGCGTTTGAGGACCGGGGTCCGGGCAGCGCCCGGGGAACGGTGGAAGGGCGGGTAGGGGACCCAGCCCCGCGCAGCGGCAAAGGTCGCAGCCGGCGCCGGCCGAAGGGGCAGGGCGGAGCCCGCTCCGGGGGCGTGGCAGGCTGGCGGGGGCCACCAGGGGCCCCGCAGGGGCGCAGGGGCCAGGCACACGCGGAGCTAGGAGCAGCATGCACACCCTTCTCGTCACCGGCCCCGGCGGCGCCGGGCGGAGTACCGTCGCGGCGGCCACCGCACTCGCCGCCGCACGGCAGGGGCACCGGGTGCTGCTCCTCACCGCGGACCCCACCGACCCGCCCGTCACCCCGCACGGCACCCTCGGCGTGGCCCGCGTCGACTCCGGCGAGGAGTTCCGGCGCGAGTTCGTCGAGCTCCAGGAGCGCGGCTCCGCCGTCCTCGGCATGCTCGGCGCCCGCCCGCTGCACGCCGACGAGATCACCGAACTGCCCGGCGCCGAGCAGTTCGCCCTGCTCCGCGCCGTACGGCGGGCCGCGGACGAACCCGGCACCGACCTCTTGGTGGTCGACCTGCCCCCGCTGCACCAGGCCGTCACCGCCCTCGCCCTCCCCGCCCAGCTCCGCCGCTACCTCGCCCGGCTGCTCCCCGCGGAGCGCCAGGCGGCCCGCGCCCTGCGCCCCGTACTGGCCCAGCTCGCCGGTGTCCCCATGCCCGCGCAGTGGCTGTACGAGGCGGCCGCCCGCTGGGACGAGGACCTGGCGGCCGTGCAGGAGGTGCTGGAGGCCCCCACCACCTCCGTACGGCTCGTCGCCGAGCCGGGACCCGGCGCCGACGCCGCGCTGCGCCTGGGCATGCTCGGGCTCGCCCTGTACCGGCTGCCCGTCTCGGCGCTCGTCGCCAACCGGATGCTGCCCGCCGGATCCACCGACCCCTGGCTGGCGGGACTCGCCGCCCAGCAGGAGAAGTACGCGGCCCAGTGGGCCGGCGACGGGAGCCTCCCGGTGCTCCCCGTACCCCACCTGGGCCGGGACCCGCACGGCCCTGAGGACCTCGCGGAGCTGGCCCCGGCGCCCGCCCCGGCGACCGCGCCCCGCCCCGTCTGGACCGTCGAGGACCGGATCGCCGCGGACGGGGTGCTGCTCTGGCGGGTCCCGCTGCCCCGCGCGCAGAAGCGCGAGCTCGGCCTGGTCCGGCGCGGCGACGAGCTGCTGCTCACGGTGGGCCCGTACCGCAGGATCGTTCCGCTGCCCGCGGCGCTGCGCCGCTGCACCGTCTCCGGCGCCGCCCTCGCCGACGACGAGCTCCGCATCCGCCTCACCCCGGACCCGGACCTGTGGCCCCGGGGCGGCGAGAAGGCGTAGCCCGAGGCCCTGGCGGCCTGGGGCGCGTACCGCCGTTCGGGTAACGTCGGAGGTAGTAGGAATCCGCACGCCCGCCGCCGCAGGAGAGTCCGCCATGAGCGAGGCCACCGACCGTCCCACCGATCCTTCCTCCGGGGACGACGCCTGGGCCGAGGCCTGCGCCGAGGACCTCGCCGCCGAGCGGGAGCGCCGCAGGTCCGAGCGGGGCGCCTCCGGGGGCGCCGGCACCGGGACCGCCGCCGAGGAGCTGTTCAAGCTCTTCGAGGCCGTCGCCGACAAGGTGTCCGACAAGGTCTCCGCATTGAACAACCCGCTGTTCGGCGTCGCCGCGCAGGGCGCCGTACGCCAGTTCGTCAACCAGGCGAAGACCGCCGCCAAGCCCGTCGTCGAGCGCAACCCCGAGGTCTTCGACCACCTCGCGGCGGCCGGCTCGGAGCTGCTCGCCGCCTACCGTTCCGCGGTCGAGGGCCACGAGCGCCGCTGGACGCGCGACGAACCGGCCCCCGGCCGGGGGACGACCGAAAACGCCGCCGGAAACGCGAAGGACCCCCGTGACGAGGGCGAAGACGGCCCGACCGAGCGGATCGATCTCGACTGAACCCCGCCCGCCCTCGGGTACGGTTGATAGCGGCGGGGTTTGACCGGAAACCGAGGGACTAATGGGACTCACCATCGGCGTCGACATCGGCGGCACGAAGATCGCGGCCGGCGTGGTCGACGAAGACGGCACCATCCTTGAGACGTACAAGGTGCCCACGCCGCCGACCCCGGACGGAGTGACGGACGCGATCTGCGCCGCCGTCTCCGAGGTCAGCGCCAGCCACACCATCGACGCGGTCGGCATCGGCGCCGCCGGATACGTCGACGACAAGCGCGCGACCGTACTCTTCGCGCCGAACATCAACTGGCGGCACGAGCCGCTGAAGGACAAGGTCGAGCAGCGCATCGGCCTGCCCGTGGTCGTCGAGAACGACGCCAACTGCGCCGCCTGGGGCGAGTACCGCTTCGGCGCCGGCCAGGGCCACGAGGACGTCATCTGCATCACGCTCGGCACGGGCCTGGGCGGCGGCATCATCATCGGCAACAAGCTCCGGCGCGGACGCTTCGGCGTGGCCGCCGAGTTCGGCCACATCCGGGTGGTCCCCGACGGTCTGCTGTGCGGCTGCGGCAGCCAGGGCTGCTGGGAGCAGTACGCCTCCGGGCGCGCGCTCGTCCGGTACGCCAGGCAGCGCGCCAACGCCACCCCCGAGAACGCGAAGGCACTCCTCGCGCTCGGCGACGGCACCCCCGAGGGCATCGAGGGCAAGCACATCAGCGAGGCGGCCCGCGCCGGTGACCTGGTGGCCATCGACTCCTTCCGTGAGCTGGCCCGTTGGGCGGGCGCCGGCCTCGCGGACCTGGCCTCGCTCTTCGACCCGTCGGCGTTCATCGTCGGCGGCGGCGTCTCGGACGAGGGCGACCTGGTCCTCGACCCGATCCGCAAGTCCTTCAAGCGCTGGCTGATCGGCGGCGCGTGGCGTCCGCACGCGCAGGTGCTCGCCGCCCAGCTGGGCGGCAAGGCCGGTCTGGTCGGCGCGGCGGACCTGGCACGCCAGGGCTGAAGCCCGCCCCGCGGCCACCCGTATCGTCGGACTGCCCGCCGCGCCCCCTGGGGCACGGCGGGCAGTCTCGTTATGTTGCGGTGCATGGATCTGGAACAGGAACAGGAACTCGCCGAGCTGCCGAACTCCCGTACCGAGGCCGATGGTTCCGCGGTGATCCGGGTGCTCTCCTACAACGTCCGCTCGCTGCGCGACGACGAGGACGCGCTCGCGCGGGTCATCCGCGCCTGCGCACCGGACCTGGTGTGCGTCCAGGAGGCGCCGCGGTTCTTCCGCTGGCGCAAGCACGCGGCGCGGCTGGCCTCGAAGTGTGACCTGGTGGTCCTGTCGGGCGGCGCGACGGCGGCGGGACCGCTGCTCCTGTGTTCCCTACGGGCCTTCGTGGAGCGGACCGAGGACGTCCTGCTGCCGTTGACACCGGGCCGCCACCGGCGGGGCTTCGCCACGGCGGTCGTACGGCTGGGCGGGGTCCGGGTCGGGGTGCTGAGCGCGCACCTGTCGCTGGACGGGCCCGAACGCCTCGCCCAGGCGGAACTGCTCCTGGACCGGCTCGCCGGGATGGACGTGCCGTACGCGATCGCCGCGGGGGACATCAACGAGGGCCCGTCGGGGCCCGCCTTCCGCCGGCTGGCGGGGGCCCTGCAGGACTGCCGGGCGGTGGCGCCGTGGGGTGGGGAGCACACGTGGGTGCGGTCGGCGTCGCCGCGGCGGATCGATGCGGTCTTCGCGAGTGCGGGGGTGGAGGTCCTCGCCTGCGGTGTCCCCGCGGGGCTGCCCGGGGTCACCCCGGAGGACCTGACCCGCGCCACGGACCACCTCCCGGTCCTGGCCACCCTCCGGCTCCCCTTTTGACGCGCCGCTCGCACCGCTTCGCGGGCTTCGCCTCGCTGCGCCGGGCACCTTCTTGACGCGCCGCGAAGCCCGCGCAGCGGTGCGAGCGACGCGTCAAGAAGGATCAAACCACCGCGCCCCGACCGGGGTCATCGTCGCCGTCCTCGTCCGTGGACATCCGCGCGACCAGCGTCGCGAAGCCGCCCAGGAAGCCGCCGACGCCGAGCGTCGTCAGCCACCAGGTCATCTCCCACTGCAGCAGCACCGCCAGGAGCAGCAGGACCGGTCCGCCCACCACCGCCAGCCAGGCGAACTTCGACGTCGCGTCGGCCTCCGGCAGCTCCGGCTCCGGAGGGACGAAGTGCCCCTCCTCCTTCGCCGCCTCGGGGGAGTCGTCGGGCTCGGCCAGGGAGTGGTCCCGGGGCCCCGCTCCGCCCACGCCCGGGGCGAACACCACCGAGCTGCCCAGGGCCGCCGCCGACGGCGGCTCCGGGGCGGCCGGGCCCGAGGGGCCCGCGGGGCTCGCCGGGTCGGCCGGCGCCGGCGCCGCGCCGACCGGTTTCACGTCCTCCTCCGGCAGGAGGAGGTTCTCGATCGGCCGGAACGGTCTCGCGCCCGGCGGATCCGCCGGCTCCTGCCCGTAGCCGGCCACGATCGCCGCCCACGCCGCTTCCTCGTCCAGCGGGGGGACACCCCCCGAGGACTCCTCGTGCTCAGCCACCGCTGGCCGCCCCCTCCCTGCCCAAGCTCTCCGACAGCCGTCCGACGAACGCGTAGCTGTCCGCGAAGATCCGCTCCGCGTCATGGTCCAACGTCGCGACGTGGTAACTCTGTTCCAGCAGTGTCTCGGTGACGTCCGTGGAGGACACCCGCGCCAGGATCCGCGTCGAGTCCGTCGGCCGCACCACGTGGTCCTGCGGGCTGTGCAGCAGCAGCAGCGGCTGCGTCACCTGCGGCAGTTCGGTGTCCAGCATCTGCAGGAACTTCCGCAGCGAGTGCGCGGCCCGGGTCGGGACCCGGTCGTAGCCGACCTCGTCCGCGCCCGGCTTGGCGATGTCGCTCGCGATGCCCGGCGTCGACCGGATGAAGTGCTTGACCACCGGCAGGGCCACCGCCAGCGGGTCGTGGATCTTGTTGACCGGGTTGACGAGGACGATGCCGCTGATGCTGTCCCCGTGCTTCGCCGCCAGGCGCAGCGTCAGCGCGCCGCCCATCGACAGTCCGAAGACGAACACCTGGTCGCAGCTGTCGAGCAGCTCCCGCAGCGCGCGGTCCACCTCGGCGTACCAGTCCTGCCAGCCGGTGAGCTGCATGTCCTGCCAGCGCGTGCCGTGCCCGGGAAGCAGGGGCAGCGACACCGTCAGTCCCTGCGCGGCCAGATGCTCGGCCCAGGGCCGCATCGACTGGGGGGAACCGGTGAAGCCGTGGCAGAGGAGGACGCCGACCTTTCCGCCCTCGTGGCGGAACGGCTCGGCTCCAGGGAGGACGGGCACCAGGGTCTCCTTCGAGGGGGGCGGGGGGTGCGTAGCGCTGTGTGACTTCACCGTACGCGACGGGGGTGACACCGACCAGGGTCGTCGGACGGCTCCGGGTACGACCAGGGGATAAGGTCTGTTCGACAGACACAGGAAGGCTTTCGAGTTGATCTACGGCGCAATGAAGTTCTCGATCGGCGGTTCCCTGAAGCTCGCCTTCAGGCCGTGGGTGGAGGGCCTCGAGAACATTCCCGCAGAGGGGCCGGCGATCCTCGCGAGCAACCACCTGTCGTTCTCCGACTCCTTCTTCCTCCCGGCCGTGCTGGACCGCAAGGTGACCTTCATCGCGAAGGCGGAGTACTTCACCTCCCCGGGCGTCAAGGGCAAGCTGACGGCAGCCTTCTTCAAGGGCGTCGGCCAGCTCCCGGTGGACCGTTCCGGTGCGCGCGGGGCCGGCGAGGCCGCCATCAAGAGCGGCATCGACGTCATCGAACGCGGAGAGCTGTTCGGTATTTACCCCGAGGGGACGCGTTCACCCGACGGCCGGCTGTACCGGGGGAAGCCCGGCGGTCTGGCCCGGGTGGCACTGGCCACCGGAGCGCCCGTGATCCCCGTCGCGATGATCGACACGGAGAAGATCCAGCCGCCCGGCAAGGTGGTGCCCAAGCTGATGCGCCCGGGCATCCGGATCGGCAAGCCGCTGGACTTCAGCCGCTACCACGGCATGGACGGGGACCGCTTCATCCTCCGGTCGGTGACCGACGAGGTCATGTACGAGATCATGAAGCTCTCCGGCCAGGAGTACGTCGACATCTACGCGACGGCAGCCAAGCGCCAGATCGCCGACGCGGAGAAGGCCGCCGCGAGGAGCGAGAAGGCCGAGGCCGCCCAGAGTGCCGAGAAGGCCGAACCGGCCGCCTCGGACGGCGACAAGTAGCAGCAAGCACACGGGCGGACCGCCCGTACGGGGTGGGGGAGATGGCGAAGCGCGAGCGCGTCGTACGCATGTCGGTCGAGCAGCCGCTGTGGCGTGCCCTGACGGCCTACCGGCTGCTCACCATGGTCTACGCGGCCCTGCTGTTCGCCTCCGCCTACAAGAAGTTCGACCGTCCCTGGATCGCGGCCGCCTACCTGGCCTTCCTGGCCGCCTGGACCCTGGTCACGCTCCCCAAGGTGGCCAACGCCGCCAGTTGCACCAAGCGGTTCCTGGGCGCCGACCTCACCGTCGCCTGCGTCGGGATCCTGCTCACCCCGCTCGCCGACAGCCACGAACGCGTCACGGGCGGCGGCCCCACGCTGCCCTCCATATGGACCGCGGGCGCGGTCCTCGCCTTCGCCCTCAAGGGCGGCTGGCGCTGGGCCTGTTTCGCCTCCAGCTTCGTCGCCGCCGCCAACCTCGTGCAGCGCGGCGAGCCCACCCGGGACACCCTGCACAACGTGCTCCTGGTCTGGGTCGCCTCCATCGCCATCGGCTACGTCGTCGAGGTCGCCCGGGCCAGTGAGGCCACCCTCGCCCGCGCCCTGGAGATCGAGGCCGCCACCCGCGAGCGCGAACGCCTCGCCCGCGACATCCACGACGGGGTCCTCCAGGTCCTCGCCATGGTCCAGCGGCGCGGCACCGAACTGGGCGGGGAGGCCGCGGAGCTGGGCCGGATGGCGGGCGAACAGGAGGTGGCGCTGCGCACCCTGGTCTCCAGCGGGCTGGCGCGCCCCTCCCGGATCTCCCATGACGAGGCGCTCGGCGCGATCGTGGCCGCCTTCGAGGTGGAGGAACCCGGCGAGGAGGAGGGCGAGCTGGACCTACGGGCCCTCCTGGCCCCGCACGCCGGTTCGCGGGTGAGCTTCGCCGAACCGGGCACCCCGGTGCCGCTGCCCGTGCCCGCGGCGAGGGAGCTGGCCGCGGCGGTCGGAGCGGCCCTCGACAACGTGCGCAAGCACGCGGGCGAGGGAGCCAGCGCCTGGATCCTGGTCGAGGACTGGGGCGACGAGGTGATCGTGACCGTCCGCGACGACGGTCCGGGCATCCCGGCCGGCCGGCTCGACCAGGCCGAGGGGGAGGGCCGGATGGGAGTGGCCCTGTCCATCCGGGGCAGGCTGCGCGACCTCGGCGGCAGCGCCGAGCTGGTGTCCGTCCCGGGGCAGGGCACCGAAGTGGAACTGAAAGTACCGAGGGGGAGCACCCGATGAACGAGTCGAGCGGGCAGAGCGAGCAGGGCGGCCAGAACGGCCAGAACGGCCAGAACGGCCAGGGTGGCCTCGGCGGCATCAAGGTCATGGTCGTCGACGACCATCCGATGTGGCGGGACGCGGTCGCCCGCGACCTGGCCGCGGCCGGCTTCGACCTGGTGGCCACCGCGGGCGACGGGCCGGAGGCCGTCCGCAGGGCCCGCGCGGCGGCTCCGCACGTGCTGGTCCTCGACCTCAACCTCCCCGGCATGCCCGGCGTGCAGGTCTGCAAGGAACTGGTCGGGGCCAACCCGGCGCTGCGGGTCCTCGTGCTCTCCGCGAGCGGCGAGCACGCCGACGTCCTGGAAGCCGTGAAGTCCGGCGCGACCGGCTACCTGCTGAAGTCCGCCGGCGCCCAGGAGCTCATCGACGCCGTGCGCCGCACGGCCGCGGGCGACCCCGTGTTCACCCCGGGCCTGGCCGGACTGGTCCTCGGCGAGTACCGCCGCCTCGCCACCGACCCGGCGCCGGCCGCCTCCGACGAGCCGAAGGCCCCGCAGCTCACCGACCGGGAGACCGAGGTGCTGCGGCTGGTGGCCAAGGGGCTCTCGTACAAGCAGATCGCGGAGCGCCTGGTCATCTCCCACCGCACCGTGCAGAACCACGTGCAGAACACCCTGGGCAAGCTCCAGTTGCACAACCGGGTGGAGCTCGTCCGGTACGCGATTGAGCGCGGCCTCGACGACGAGTAGGGCGGCGGGTGGCCGAGCCAGCCGCTCGTACGAGTGAACGGGCGTACGCAAGGCCCTGTAATTCCCCCGGAATTGACCCATCCCGTGACCTTGCTGTGACCTGAGTCACCACTAGCGTGACCGTCATGCGGGCCCCGCGGCCTCAGCGGGCCCTGTGGCGAAGGGAAAATTCCATGAAGGCCATGAAGGTCGGAGTGCTGACGGGCGGCGGCGACTGCCCCGGGCTCAACGCGGTGATCCGCAGTGTCGTGCGCAAGGGCGTCCAGGAGTACGCGTACGGGTTCATCGGGTTCAAGGACGGCTGGCGCGGCGCGGTCGAGGGCCGCACCGTCCCGCTCGACATCCCCGCGGTGCGCGGGATCCTGCCGCGCGGCGGGACCATTCTCGGCTCCTC
Source organism: Streptomyces sp. NBC_01264 (assembly GCF_026340675.1). Classification (NCBI taxonomy): domain Bacteria; kingdom Bacillati; phylum Actinomycetota; class Actinomycetes; order Kitasatosporales; family Streptomycetaceae; genus Streptomyces; species Streptomyces sp. NBC_01264. The sequence continues at coordinate 3,020,214 of NZ_JAPEOX010000001.1, read as the reverse complement.
GCGCACCAACCCGTTCAAGCTGGACGACGGCGTCCGCCTGATCAAGGAGAACCTCGCCAAGTACGAGGTCGACGCCCTCGTCGCGATCGGCGGCGAGGACACCCTGGGCGTGGCCGCGAAGCTCTACGAGGAGTACGGCATCCCCTGCGTCGGGGTACCGAAGACCATCGACAACGACCTGTCGGCCACCGACTACACCTTCGGCTTCGACACCGCGGTCGGGATCGCCACCGAGGCCATCGACCGGCTGCACACCACCGCCGAATCCCACATGCGGGTGCTGGTCGTCGAGGTGATGGGCCGGCACGCCGGCTGGATCGCCCTGCACTCGGGGCTCGCGGGCGGCGCCAACGTCATCCTCATCCCGGAGCAGCGCTTCGACGTGGACCAGGTCTGCGCCTGGGTGAACTCCCGGTTCAAGGCGAGCTACGCGCCGATCGTGTGCGTCGCCGAGGGGGCGATGCCCAAGGACGGCGACATGGTGCTGAAGGACGCGACGAAGGACTCCTTCGGGCACGTCCGGCTGTCCGGCGTGGGCGAATGGCTGGCCAAGGAGATCGAGGCGCGGACCGGCAAGGAGGCCCGTACGACCGTACTCGGGCACATCCAGCGGGGCGGCACCCCCAGCGCGTTCGACCGGTGGCTGGCCACCCGCTTCGGGCTGCACGCGATCGACGCGGTGCGCGACGGGGACTTCGGGAAGATGGTCGCGCTGAAGGGGACGGACATCGTGCGGGTGCCGATCGCCGAGGCGACGGCGAAGCTGAAGACGGTGGACCCGGCGCTGTACAAGGAGGCCGGAGTGTTCTTCGGCTGAGCCGGGGGCGCGAGCCCGGATCATGGGTCGTAAGGTGACAAACGACCCATGGTCCGATTCTTCGCGCAGTACGGGAGCGAACGTGGAAATCCTGGCATTCGGGGTGACGGCGGACGAGAAGCCGCTCATCGAGAAGGCATTCGCGGGGCAGCACGAGGTGCGCTGCCTGGACGTCTTCCTGAGCGAGGACACCGCCCCCATCGCGACCGGGTACGAGATCGTCTCCTCCAGCGTCAACGCCGACCTGAGCGGGCGAGTGCTGCGCACCCTGGCGGCCGGCGGGACGAAGATGATCGCCCAGCGCTCCACCGGCTTCAACAACATCGACCTGGACGTCGCGCGGCAGCTCGGCCTGACGGTCGGCCGGGTCTCCTACTACTCCCCGTACTCGGTGGCCGAGTTCGCGTGGACCCTGGCGATGGCGGTGAACCGGAGGATCGTCCGGGCCTCGAACCGCACGCGGGACTTCGACTTCCGGCTGAACGGCCTGATGGGCCGCGACATGCGCGGCCGCACGGTGGGGGTGCTCGGCACCGGCAAGATCGGGGAGGCGTTCACCCGGATCGCCCACGGCTTCGGGATGAACCTGCTGGGCTGGGACGTGGCGCAGAACCCGGCGTGCGTGGAGCTGGGCATGAAGTACGTGGACAAGGACGAGCTGTTCGCCTCCTCGGACCTGATCAGCCTGCACGTGCCGCTGCTGGAGTCCACGCACCACATCATCGGCGCCGAGGCGCTGAAGACGATGAAGGACGACGCGATCCTGGTGAACTCCAGCCGCGGCGGGCTCGTCGACACGGACGCGCTGGTCACGGAGCTGCGGTCCGGTCGCTTCACGGGGGTCGGCCTCGACGTGTACGAGGCCGAGGCCGGACTCTTCTTCCTGGACAAGTCCCTGGTGGTCGTCGAAGACGACACCCTGGCGCGGCTGATCACCTTCCCCAACGTGGTCGTCACCTCCCACCAGGCGTACTACACCTTCGACGCGGTGGGCCAGATCATCGACACCACCGTCGCCAACGTCGCGGACTACCTGGCGGGCCGCCGCTCGGAGAACACCCTGAGCCCCGCCGACCCTTCCTGACGCCGGCGGGGACGGGAAGCGGCTACGTCCGGGCGGCCGTGCGGACTCCGGCGATCAGGTCGCGGACCAGGTCCGTGCCGCGCAGGGTCAGGACCGACTCCGGGTGGAACTGGACCCCCGCGAAGCCGCCGGAGGCCGAGCGCAGGGCGTGCACCTCGCCCGTGGCGGGGTCGCGGGAGACCTCGATGCCCCGCAGGGCCAGGGACCGCTCACGCTCCGCCGAGCAGTGCGCCGCGTATGTGTTGTAGAAGCCGACGACCTCCTCGGCGCCGAACAGCGGGATCCGCGTCTGCGCCCCCTGCGCCGGCTCCACCTTGCGGACCAGCGGGAGCCCCAGTTCGGCGGCGAGCAGCTGGTGGCTGAGGCAGACCCCGAGCAGGCCGCCCCGGTGCGAGGCCAGGAGTTTCGCCGTCAGCTCGCGCATCATGCGGATCTTCGGGTCGCCGAAGTCCCCCGGGTCGCCCGGGCCGGGGCCGAGCACGATCGGCCCGTCCCAGGCCAGGGCGGCCGCCCGCAGCCCCGGGTCGTCGTAGCGGCGTACGGTCACCTCCAGCCCGGCCACCCGCAGGACGTGGCGGAGCATCGAGGTGAAGGTGTCCTCCCCGTCCACCACCAGCGCGTGTCCCGTCACCTCCGCCGGCCGCTCCCGCATCCGCAGCCAGAACGGCGCCAGGTCCTCGCGGCGTGCGGCCAGGGCCGCCTGGACCCGGGGGTCGTCGGCCAGCCGCGGACCGGAGAAGGAGGGCCGTACCGCCGCCGGGCGCACCCCCAGCGCCGCCAGCACCCCGGCCGCCTTCGCGTGCGTCTCCGCCACCTCGCCCGCCGGGTCGGAGTGCCGTACGAGGGTGGCACCGACGGGCACCCGCAGCGCGCCGTCCGGCGCGATGTCGGCCGTCCGGATGAGGATGGGGGAGTCGAGGGTCTGGGCGCCCGAGGCGTCGACGCCCAGCAGGGCCAGCGCGCCCGCGTAGTAGCCGCGGCCGCCCGTCTCGTACCGCTCGATGACCCGGCAGGCGTTCTGCACCGGCGATCCGGTCACCGTCGCCGCGAACATCGTCTCCTTCAGCACCTCGCGCACGTCCAGCGAGGACCGGCCGCGCAGCTCGTACTCGGTGTGCGCGAGGTGCGCCATCTCCTTGAGGCGGGGGCCGACGACCACCCCGCCCATGTCCCCGACCGTGCACATCATCTTGAGCTCCTCGTCCACCACCATGGACAGCTCCTCGGTCTCCTTGCGGTCCTCGAGGAAGGCGAGGAGGGACCCGGCCGTCGGCCCGCCGGCCGGATACCGGTACGTACCGCTGATCGGGTTCATCACGACCGTGCCCCCGGTCATCCGCACGTGCACCTCGGGGCTGGCCCCGACCAGGGTGCGGTCCCCGGTGTGGACCACGTACGTCCAGTACGCGCCCCGCTCGCCCTCCAGCAGCCGCCGGAACAGCGCCAGGGCGTCGGCGAGGCCGAAGCCCTCGATCCGGCCCCGGTAGGTGCGCCGGATGACGAAGTTCGCGCCCTCGCCCCGGCCGATCTCGTCCTCGATGACCCGCCGGACGGTGTCCGCGTACTCCTCGTCGGGGACGTCGAAGCCGCCGTCGTCGACCCGTACCGCGTGGGACGGCAGCGCGGCCAGTGCCTCGGCGAGCGGGATCTCGTACGTCTCCTCGGCGACCAGCACGCTCAGCGGCGTGCCGTCGTCCCGTACGTCGAACCCGCGCTCGCGCATCTGGCGGAAGGGGACGAGCGCCAGGGTGGGCCGCTCGCCGACGGGCAGGTCGGCCAGCTGCCCGGCCTCGTGGACCGGGCCGATCAGCACCTCGACGGTGTCGTGATCGCGGCCGGGGGTGCGGCGGCGCAGCAGCGCGAAGGGCGGGCAGGAGTCGTCGAGCAGGCGGCTCAGGAGCGGGTGCTGGGGCTGGTGCGTGGAGTGGTGCATGGTGTGGGCGTCCTATCCGGTGTCGGAGGGTGGGACGGCCCGGGTTTCCAGCGGCTGTGTCGACTCACAAACGCGGAAGGCCGCCCCTCGGGGCGGCCTTCGTGTCGCTCGTGTCTTCAGGTACGCGCGAGAAGTGGGCCGCCGGGAGCGGGCCACCACCAGTTCTGGTTCGAGTGCGCGAGCATGCTCCCAGCCTAGCCCACCGGTCCGGCGAAGAGATGTGAACGCGTGAGTAACACAGTGAGAGACATCCGTCTCACGTAGTGGTCCTCGACCGGGAGACGGGGTGTGACGCCGTAATGTGTGTGGGGTGACCGTGAACGCTGAAACCCAAGCCCCCGCCTCCAAGGCGACCTGGCGAGACCTTCCCGCGGCGCAGCAGCCTTCGTACCCCGATGCCGAGGCCCTGCGCGCTGTCGTCGCGGACCTCGAGTCGTATCCTCCCCTCGTTTTCGCGGGTGAATGCGACCAGCTGCGCGCCCGTCTGGGAGCCGTCGCCAAGGGCGAGGCGTTCCTGCTGCAGGGTGGCGACTGCGCCGAGGCCTTCGATGCCGTCTCCGCCGACCACATCCGCGCCAAGCTGAAGACGCTGCTCCAGATGAGTGCCGTCCTGACGTACGCGGCCTCCGTGCCGGTCGTCAAGGTCGGCCGCATCGCGGGCCAGTACTCCAAGCCGCGCTCCAAGGACACCGAGACCCGCGACGGCATCACCCTGCCGACCTACCGCGGCGACTCCGTGAACGGCTTCGCCTTCACGGAGGAGTCCCGCGTCCCGGACCCCGAGCGCCTCAAGCGCATGTACCACGCGTCGGCCTCCACGCTGAACCTGGTGCGCGCCTTCACCACCGGTGGCTACGCCGACCTGCGCCAGGTGCACGCCTGGAACCAGGACTTCGTGAAGAACTCCCCGTCCGGGCAGCGCTACGAGCAGCTCGCGCGGGAGATCGACAACGCCCTGAACTTCATGAAGGCCTGTGGCACCGACCCGGCGGAGTTCAAGGCCGTCGAGTTCTACGCCTCCCACGAGGCGCTGCTCCTCGACTACGAGGGCGCCCTCACCCGCACGGACTCCCGCACCGGCCGGCTGTACGACACCTCGGGCCACATGGTCTGGATCGGTGAGCGCACCCGCCAGCTCGACCACGCGCACATCGAGTTCTGCTCGCAGATCGCCAACCCGATCGGCATCAAGCTCGGCCCCACCACCACGGTGGACGAGGCGCTCACCTACATCGACCGCCTCGACCCCGAGCGCGAGCCGGGCCGGCTGACCTTCGTCGTCCGCATGGGCGCCGACAAGGTCCGCGACAAGCTCCCCGAGCTGGTCGAGAAGGTCACCGCCTCCGGCGCGACCGTGGGCTGGGTCACCGACCCGATGCACGGCAACACCTTCGAGGCGGCCTCCGGCCACAAGACGCGTCGCTTCGACGACGTGCTCGACGAGGTCAAGGGCTTCTTCGAGGTCCACAAGGGCCTCGGCACCCACCCGGGCGGCATCCACGTCGAGCTCACCGGTGACGACGTCACCGAGTGCGTGGGCGGCGGCGACGAGATCTTCGTCGACGACCTGCACCAGCGCTACGAGACGGCCTGCGACCCGCGCCTCAACCGCAGCCAGTCCCTGGACCTGGCGTTCCTGGTCGCCGAGATGTACCGCGACCAGTAGACGTCGGCGCAGTGTGAGCACCTCGTGACGATGGGGCGCGGATCGAATGTGATCCGCGCCCCATCGTCGTACCCGGGTCTTTTAGGGAACCCTAAGTTTGGGTACGGTTAGGTAAGCCTCACCGAATGCGGGGAGAGGTGGTCGACCCGTTCCGGACAGGGAGGTGAACCGCGTGTACGTCTGCTCTTGTTTCGGGATCACCGACAAGCAGGTCAAGGACCACGCGGCCGCCGGGGCCTGCACCCCCCGGCAGATCGCCTCGGCCACCAAGGCCGGCACCGACTGCGGGTCCTGCGTGCGGACCATCCAGGGCCTCCTCGGCCGCGGAGCCTGCCCGCGTCGCGAGCTGCTGGAGAAGGGCGACGCCGCCGCCGTGCTTGCCGCCGACCCGCTGGTGCCCGCGGGTGCGGAGCTCGCCGAAGCCGCGTAGGCCGCCCCGGACGGCTTAGGGCGCACGGCCTGTGGCGTGCGGACTAGCTCGGCTGCTCGATGAGCTGCGCGATGTAGAGCGCCTCGCCGATGGACTCGATCAGCTCCAGCTGGGTGTCGAGGTAGTCGATGTGGTGCTCCTCGTCCTCGAGGATCTCCTCGAAGAGCCGCGCCGAGGTGACGTCACCCTTGCCGCGCATGACCTCGATACCGCGCTTGAGGCGGTCGATCGCCTCGACCTCGACCTGCCGGTCGGCCTGGAACATCTCCGTCAGCGTCTGGCCCACGCGGACGTGGAAGAGGCGCTGGTAGTTCGGCAGACCGTCGAGCATCAGGATGCGCTCGGTGATCTTGTCCGCGTGCTTCATCTCATCGATGGACTCTTCACGCGTGTACTTGGCGAGCTTCGTCCAGCCCTTGTTGTCCTGGATCCGGTAGTGGAGCCAGTACTGGTTGATGGCCGTAAGTTCGCCGGTCAGCTGCTCGTTGAGAAACTCGAGGACCTCGGGGTCGCCCTGCATCGCAGAGGCTCCTTCCAAGCAATGTCAGCAATGTGACGGGGCAGGTGCGCGCATCCTTGCACCGCCGCAGGAGGCCGTCCAGTAAGTGCCTCCTTAGTGGGAGTTACCGCGACTTGCCCGAATCCGGGCGAAGCTGGTCATGACCACCCCGCCAAGTCTGTCACCATGGAGACATGGGTCAGCCGGAAAGCCGGGAATCTCCGGGATCAGAGCAACTGGAGCTTCCCCCGGGGCAGAGGCTGCAGCGAGGCTGGCCGGTCACCCACTACGGGCCCGTACCCAAGTTCAAGCCCGAGCGCTGGGAGTTCCGCGTCTTCGGCGCGACGGCCGACGGTGAGAAGCACTGCTGGAACCACGAGGAGTTCGCGGCCCTGCCGTTCGAAACCGTCGAGGCCGACCTGCACTGCGTGACGAAGTTCAGCATGACCGGCGCCGAATGGGGCGGCGTGCTCGCCCGCACGGTCCTCGCCCTCGCTCCGCCGTCCCCGCAGGTCACGCACGTGATGGTGTGGGCCGAGTACGGCTTCAGCTCCAACTTGCGCCTCGCGGACTTCGCCTCCGAGCGGACCGTCTTCGCCACCCACCAGGGCGGTGAACTGCTCACCGCCGAGCACGGTTTCCCGCTCCGCCTGGTCGTACCGCACCTCTATGCCTGGAAGGGCCCCAAGTGGGTCCGCGGCATCGAGTACATGACCGCCGACCGCCGCGGCTTCTGGGAGGAGCGCGGCTACCACAACATCGGCGACCCCTGGCGTGAGCAGCGCTACTCCTACCAGGAGGAGCCGGGCGACGGCCCCGAGCTGTAGCAGTAGCTCATCGGTTCGGTGGCTCAGTGGTGGTACCGGTGGACCACCGCGTGACCCTTGCCGCGGCCGATCATCCACTTGTTGACCGGAGTCGTGACGACGAAGGCCACCGCGAGCGCGATCCCGAGCGCCGCCCAGAAGAGCGCGTCCGACAGCATCGCGTCCATGGCTCCGGGCCAGAGCAGGATCACCCCGTTGTCGATCAGTTCCATGACGGCGATCGACAGGGTGTCCGCCGCCAACGCCACCCGAATGGCCGTACGGAAGTCCAGGCCGGCGGCGCGGATCCCGCGCAGGGTGAGCGCGTAGCCGAAGAAGAACGCGAGGGCGATCGCGAGGACCATCGTCGGGGCGTTCCCCCAGCCGAGCGCGGTGCCGATGACCATGCCGAGCACCTCGCCGATGGCGCACCCGGTGAGGCAGTGGAGCGTGGCCTGCGCGGCGGCGGCCCAGGTGACCTTGCCGGCACCGGCAGCGGCGGGGTGGCCGTGGCCGTGCTGCTCGTGCTGCTGCTCGTGCGCGTGTTCCATGAGAACCCCCTGGAGAGGAACGCCGGATAGCGGCTCTGTCGGTCGATACGACAGAACCGTATACCCCCCCGGGGTATTCCTCAATGGGTCAGCCGAGCGCTCGGAGCTCCTTCAGTAGCGCCACGTCCGCCGCGTGCCCTTCCTTGCCGCCGGGCGTCTCGATGATCAGCGGTACGCCCTCCATCGCCGGGTGCGTGAACAGCTCGGCGAAGGCGTCCCGGCCGATGTGCCCCTGACCGATCTGCGCGTGCCGGTCCTTGTGGGCGCCCACGCCCTCCTTGGAGTCGTTGGCGTGCACCAGCTTCAGCCGGCCCTCGCCCACCGTGTCCACCAGCAGGTCCAGCGTCTGCTTCGTCCCGCCCGGCTCGGCCAGATCGTGCCCGGCCGCGAAGATGTGGCAGGTGTCGAGGCAGATCCCGAGCATCGGATGACGGTCGAGGGCGTCGAAGTACGGGCCGAACTCCTCGGCGGTCGAGCACAGCGAGGAGCCCTGCCCGGCCGTGGACTCCAGCAGCAGGAAGGGGTCGTCGTCATGCGTCAGCTCGTCCAGCAGCGGCAGCATGTGCTCCCTGACCTGCGCGTACGCCGCTTCGCGCGGCCGGCCCCCGGTCGCCGAGCCGGTGTGCACGACCACCCCGAGCGCGCCGATCGCCCGGGCCCGGCGCAGCGAGTGCCGCAGCGATTCCACGGACTTCAGGGCGGTGGCTTCGGTGTGCGAGCCGAAGTTGATCAGGTACGGCGCGTGGACGTACGCCGGAATCCCCTCGGCCGCGCAGACCTCGCGGAACAGCTCGTCCTGGGCCGGATTGCCGAGCGGAGTGGCCCAGCCGCGCGGATTGGCGACGAAGACCTGCACGGCCTCGGCACCCATCTCGCGGGCGTACGCCAGCCCGACCGAGGCCAGCCCGCCCGCGACGGGCACGTGCCCGCCCACTGGATTGCGGACCGTTGAATTGTTGTTCATGGCGTGCTGTTACAGCCCCTTGGTCCTGATGGTGATCGTGCTGCCCTCGGGGGCGTTCTGGCCCGCGGGGACCGACTGGGAGTCGACGGTGTTGCTGAAGGAGAGGAAGGGCTTGTCGACCTTGACCTTGAAGCCCAGCCCTTCCAGGGTCGTGCGGGCCGCGTCGACCTCCTGGCCGGTGACGTCCGGGACGGGGATCTGGCGGGGGCCCTTGGACACGGTCAGGGTGACCGTGTCGCCCGCGGCGGCCTGGCTGCCGGCGCTGATCGACTGGTTGGCGACCGTACCGGCGGGGGAGGGGGAATTGACCTCCTCGGGGGTCGTCTCCACCTTCAGGCCGAGGCCCTCCAGGGTGGAACGGGCCTGGTCGAGGGAGGTGCCCGTGACGCGCGGGACCGGCACCGGGCGGCCCTTGCTGACCACCATCGCGACCAGGGTGTCGAGGGACCGCTTCTGCCCGCCCGTCGGGTCGGTGCTGATCACCGAGCCCTGCGCGATGTCCTGACTGAAGGCCTGCGTGACGGCGCCCGGCGTCAGGCCGGCCGACTTCAGCTCGGCCTTCGCGGCCTCCAGGGGCTTGCCCTTGAGGTCGGGAACCATGACGACCTCGGGCCCGCGCGAGATGGTGAGCGTCACGGCGCCGTTGCCGCGGATGCGCTTGCCGCCAGCGGGGTCGGTGTTCATCACGGTCCCCTTGTCGAAGGCCGCGCTGAACTTCCGGTCGACCCGCTTGACCCCGAGCCCGGCCGCCGACAGCTGGGACTTGGCCTCGGCCTCGGTCTTGCCGAGCAGGTTCGGGACCTTCGTGAACTGGCCGGAGCTGATGTACCAGACCCCCGTACCGAGGCCGAGGAAGAGCAGGACACCCAGGACGACGAGCAGCGCCCCGGGGCGCCGGATCCGCGAGGCGGCCGGCGCCGGGGGCAGCGGCGGAGCCGCGAGCCGGGAGGTGTGGGAGACGGGCTCGGCGTGCGAGGCGTGCGGGACGTTGTCGGCCCGCACGGTCACCGGGCGGGGGATCACGCTCGTACGGTCCTCCGCGGCGGTCCGCTCCCCGGCCCGGGCCTGCGGCGGGACGGCGTCCAGCTCGGAGTCGGTGAGCTGGGCGCGGGCCCCTATGGCCAGCCCGAGGAGGGCGGCCGCGTCGTAGGGGCGCAGATCGGGGTGGCGCGCGGTGGCCTGGGCGACGAGCTCGTCGAGCGCGACGGGCAGCCCGGGGACGGCGGCCGACGGCGGCGGGACGTCCTCGTTGAGGTGCTGGTAGAGCACCTGGGCGGGGTTGGAGCCGGTGTGCGGCTTGGAGCCGGTGAGCATCTCGTAGAAGACGACCCCGCAGGCGTAGACGTCCACGCGGGTGTCGGTGACGCCGTTCTCGATCTGCTCGGGGGCCAGGTAGGAGACGGTGCCGAGGACGGACCCGGTGGTGTTCGTGACGGAGTCGACGGACCGGACCAGCCCGAAGTCGGCCACCTTGACCCGGCCGTCGTCGCCGATCAGCACGTTCTCGGGCTTCATGTCCCGGTGCACGAACCCGGCGCGGTGCGCGGCGCCGAGGGCGGCGAGCACCGGTTCGAGGATGTCGAGGGCCGCACGGGGCTGGAGCGCCCCGCGCTCCCTGAGCACGTCGCGCAGGGTGCAGCCGGACACGTACTCCATGGCGAGGTACGTGTACGGGCCGTGCGTGCCCTGGTCGAACACGGCCACGACGTTGGGGTGCGCCAGCCGGGCCACGGACTTCGCCTCGCGGATGAACCGGTCGACGAAGCCGGGGTCGGCGGCGAGGGCCGGGTGCATCACCTTCAGCGCGAGGACCCGGTCCAGCCGGGTGTCGACGGCCCGGTAGACCGTGGCCATGCCGCCGGCCGCGATGCGGGCGTCCACGCGGTAGCGGCCGTCGAGCGTCTGCCCGACGAGGGGGTCATCCAGGGTCGTGTCCACCCGGCGATTCTACGAGGGCCTCGCGCGGCGCAGTCCCGGGCGGTGGGGGTTGCAGCGCAGCTGTGACGCGGGGCGGTACGGGCCTCCGTGCGCGGGTGCCCTCGCCCCCTCGCGCTCCACCCCGGCCCGGTGGCTGCCCACCCGCCTCCCTCGGGACCGACCGGACGGCGGTCAGTCGCTGAGCCGTGGGATGCGTGGAGCGATCTGATGCGCTCGCCGTCGGCCCGGGCGGCTCATGGGCGCCCGGGCTCGGGGTGGGCCTTGCGGAGTTTGGTCGCGCCTCCCTGTTGGGCCCATCCCTGTCTCTCTGACCAACCCCAAACCTCGCGAAGCCTCCGGCCGGACCCCGTCCCGCCCCTTCCCCTCAGAACGCCGGGCGTTCCGGGTCCAGGGTGGCTCGGCCTTCCGTCGGGGAGGAGGCTTCCGCGAAGCGGCGTTGGGGGATGCGGCCCGCACGGTGGGCCAGGCGGCCCGCCGAGACCGCGTCCCGCATGGCCGCGGCCATCAGGACGGGGAGCTGCGCCCGGGTCACCGCCGAGGCGAGCATGACCGCCGCGCAGCCCAGTTCCATGGCCAGGGCCACGTCCGAGGCCGTTCCGGCGCCCGCGTCCAGGATGACGGGGACCCCGGCCCGCTCGGTGATCAGCTCGAAGTTGTGCGGGTTGCGGATGCCCATGCCGGAGCCGATGGGGGAGCCGAGCGGCATGATCGCGGCGCAGCCGACGTCCTCCAGTTTGCGGGCGAGGACCGGGTCGTCGTTCGTGTACGGGAGGACCGTGAAGCCCTCGTCGACCAGGATCTCGGCCGCGTCGAGCAGTTCGACCCCGTCCGGCAGGAGGGTGCGCTCGTCCGCGACGACCTCCAGTTTGATCCAGTCCGTGCCGAGGGCCTCCCGTGCGAGGCGTGCCGTCAGGACGGCCTCGCCGGCCGTGAAGCAGCCCGCGGTGTTGGGGAGGACAGCGATGCCCAGGCGGTTCAGGACGGAGAGGACCGATCCCTGGACCGTCGGGTCGAGGCGCCGCATCGCGACCGTGGTGAGTTCGGTGCCGGACGCGACCAGCGCCCGTTCCAGGATGTCCAGGCTGGGAGCCCCGCCGGTGCCCATGATCAGGCGTGAGGAGAAGGTCCGGCCGCCCAGGGTGAAGAGGTCGTCCGCCATGTGGTCAGCCTCCCTGGACCGCGGTGAGGACCTCGACGCGGTCGCCGTCGGTCACGGAGGTGTACGGCCACTGGCCGCGCGGGACCACGGTCTCGTTGAGGGCGGCGGCGACCCCCTTGGTGGCCTCGGTGAGGGTGGCGACCACGGTGGCGAGCATGGTCCCGTCCGCGATCTCGCGCGGCTCGCCGTTGACGGAAATGGTCATGCGAACGACTCCTGTCGCGTGAGGGTGGGGGTGGGAGCGGGGGTGTGGGTGAAGCGGCGCGGGGTGAAGGGGCGGGCGATCTCCGGCAGTTCGCCGGTGGTGAGGAGGTCCGCCATCACGTCCCCCGTGAGAGGGGTGAGCAGGACGCCGTTGCGGTAGTGCCCGGTGGCCAGGTGCAGGCCCGGGAGTTCGGTCGGGCCGAGGAGCGGGGCGTTGTCCGGTGATCCGGGGCGCAGCCCGGCCCGGGTCTCCACGAGGGGGAGTTCGGTGATCCCGGGTACCAGTTCGTGGGCGTCGCGCAGGAGTTCGTAGACCCCGCCCGCGGTGACGGTGGTGTCCCAGCCGAGTTCCTCGCTGGTGGCGCCGACGACGAGTTCGCCGTTCTCGCGGGGGACCAGGTAGACGTGGCTGCCGCGCACCACGGCCCGTACGGTCCGCGACAGGAACGGGGCGTACGACGGCGGCACCGCGAGGCGCAGCACCTGACCCTTCACCGGCCGTACGGGCGCCACCGCCTCGGGCGGTACGCCGTCCAGCCGGCCGCTGAGCGAGCCCGCGGCCAGCACCACCTGGTCGGCGCGCAGCTCCGTACCGTCCGCGTCGTCGAGGACCGCGCCGCAGGCCCGGTCGGCGGCGGTCAGCAGCCGGGCCGCCCCGGCGCGGTGCAGGGTGACCCCGGCCCGTTCGCAGGCGGCCAGCAGGGCGGCCGCGAGGCGGCGGGGGTCGACCTGGTGGTCGCCGTCCACGCGCAGGCCGCCGCGTACGCCCGGGGCCAGCATCGGTTCCAGACGGCGGCACTCGCGGCCGGTCAGCCACTCGGACTCCAGGCCGCAGCGGCGCTGGAGGGCGTGCAGTTCGCGCAGGTGCAGCCGGTCGTCGGCGTCGAGGGCGACGGCGAGGGTGCCGCAGGCGCGGTAGCCGATGTCCATGCCGCCGCTGGCTTCGGCGAGTTCGGCGGCGAACGCGGGGTAGCGGGCGGCGGAGGCGAGGCCCAGCCCGAGGAGGGGCTCCTCGCCGTAGTGCAGCTCGGTGACGGGGGCCAGCATGCCGGCCGCGACCTGGGCGGCGCCGCCGCCGGGGGCCGGGTCGGCCAGTGCGGTGCGCAGCCCGCGCCGGGCCGCCCGCCAGGCGGTGACCAGGCCGATGATGCCGCCCCCGATGACGAGGACGTCGTGGCCGGGACTCCGGCCGTTCCTGGATGAATGCATGGGCGTCCAGCCCCTCCCTTCGCCGGCATGACCCGGATCAGGTTCGTACGGTCGGAGGCCGGCCAGCCTCCCTCTCAGCCCGGTGCGCCCGGACTCCCGCGATAGGTTCCGTGCCAGAGTAACGGTGTGGCCGACGGCCGGTAAGGCTGCCTCCCCGGCGGCGGTGTCCGCCCCGGTCCCGGCAGGTCGGCATCCACTATTCCTGACGGACCGTCAGTTGATTAGGCTGGGCCGGGTGAGCGAGCAGACGCAACAGCAGAAGCAGCAGGGGCAGCGGGCGGAAGACACCCGGCGCGGCGTGGTGATCGTCGGTGCCGGGATGGCCGGGGTCCAGACCGCGGTCGCCCTCCGGGAGCAGGGCTGGACCGGCCCCGTCACCCTGCTGGGAGCCGAACCCCACCAGCCCTACGACCGGCCCCCGCTGTCCAAGGCGGTGCTCCTCGGCAAGGCGGAGGACTCGGCCTTCGACGTCGACTTCGAGGAGCTCGGCATCGAGCTCCGCCTGGGGGTCGAGGTCACCGGACTGCGGGCCGCGGACCGGGAGGTGGACACCGAAGGCGGCCCGGTCCCGTACGAGGTCCTCGTACTGGCGACCGGAGCCCTCCCGCTGACCCTGCCCGGCGCGGAGGGCGTCCCGGGGGTGCACCTGCTGCGCACCCTGGACGACGCGGCCCGGCTGCGGCCCGTCCTGGCGGCCGGCACGGCGGTGGTGGTGGTCGGGGCCGGGTGGATCGGCGCGGAGTTCGCCACCGCCGCCCGCGAGGCGGGCTGCGCCGTGACGGTGGTCGAGGCGGCCGACCGGGTGCTGGCGGGCGCGCTGCCCGCGGAGGTCGCCGAGCCGATGGGCCGCTGGTACGCCCAGGCGGGCGCCGAGCTGCTGACCGGCGCGCGGGTGGCTTCCGTGGAGCCGGGCCGGGTCCTGCTGGCCGACGGGCGGGCCCTGCCGGCCGGGGCGGTGGTGGTGGGCGTCGGCGCCCGGCCGGCCACCGGATGGCTGGCGGGGTCCGGCGTGGAACTCGGCGCGGACGGGGCGGTGGCCGCCGACGAGTGGCTGCGCACCTCGGTGCCCGGGGTGTACGCGGTGGGGGACTGCGCCTCCTTCCCGTCGGGGCGCTACGGGTCCCGGCTGCTGGTGCACCACTGGGACAACGCGCTCCAGGGACCGCGGGTGGTCGCGGCGGACATCGTGGCCGGGGGCTCCGGGGAGCAGGTCTACGACCCGGTGCCGTACTTCTGGTCGGAGCAGTTCGGCCGCTTCGTGCAGTACGCGGGCCACCACGGCTCCGCGGACGCGATGGTGTGGCGCGGCGACCCGGCGGACGACACCTGGTCGGTGTGCTGGCTGCGGGAGGGCCGGCTGGCGGCGGTCCTCGCGGTGGGGAGGCCGCGCGACCTGGCGCAGGGGCGGCGCCTCATCGAGTCGGGCGCCCTGGTCGACCCGGCGAAGGTCGCGGACCCGGGGACCGCACTGAAGTCGGCCCCCCTGGCCTGACCGCAAGCCCGGTCCCGGCGGAGTCGGGTCCGGCCCCCGCCGGGGCCACCAGCCCCGGCGGGGCCCGGCCCGGCCCGGCCCGGCCGGGCCGGGCCCCGATCCCGGCCCTGCGGGCGAAGTCCCCTACCCGCCCTTCGCCCGTTCCCCGGGCTCTGCCCGGACCCGTCCCGGGGCTTCGCCCCTGGCCCCCGGGCTCTGTCCGGACCCGTCCCGCCAGGCTGCGCCCGGGCCCGTGCCGGGGCTGCGCGCCAGGACCCCGGACCCGGCCCGGGGGCCGGCTGGGGCCGCGCGCGGGCCTCGTAGCCGGCCCTGTTTCCGGCCCCGGCCACGGGGTCCACGCCCCGGACGGGGTCGCTCGGGTACCGGCAGCGAGTCCGAGATGGCAGGCTTGTGCTCGTGACCGAGATTGACGCAAAGATCGATGCCCTTGTTCCCGCCTGGCTGTACCTCCCCGACATCGCGGAGATGCTCGACATCGAAGTGACCAAGGTTCGCCAGCTGGTCAAGGAAGGTCAGCTGCTCGCGGTGCGCCGCGGCGAGAACCGCTCCCTCCAGGTCCCCGCGGCCTTCATCGACGGAGACAAGATCGTCAAGGGCCTGGCCGGTCTGCTGACCGTCCTGCGCGACGACCGCTTCACCGACGCGGAGATCCTGGAGTGGCTCTTCACCGCCGACGACACCCTGCCCGGCACCCCCGTGCAGGCACTGAGCGAGAATCGCGGCACGGAGGTGAAGCGCCGCGCTCAGGCGCTCGCCATCTGAGCTGACTCCGCCTCAAGCGCGGTGGGCGGGTCCCGGCCGGGGCCCGCCCACCGCGTACGTATGCACGTACGACACACACCACCCGGGGGTACCCATGTCCGCGCTCGCCGCCCAGCTGTCCGATGCCCGGCTCTACCTGTGCACGGACGCCCGCAAGCGGCAGGGCGACCTCCCCGAGTTCCTGGACGCGGTCCTCGCCGGCGGCGTGGACATCGTCCAGCTCCGCGACAAGGGCATGGAGGCGGGCGAGGAGCTGGAACACCTCCAGGTCTTCGCCGAAGCGGCCCGCCGCCACGGCAAGCTGCTCGCCGTCAACGACCGGGCCGACGTCGCGCACGCCATCGGCTCGGACGTGCTGCACCTCGGGCAGGGCGACATCCCGGTGCCCGCCGCCCGCGCCATCCTGGGCCGGAAGGTCCTGATCGGCCGCTCCTGCCACTCCGAGGCGGAGGTCGACGCGGCCGCCGCCGAGCCCGGCAAGGTCCTGATCGGCCGCTCCTGCCACTCCGAGGCGGAGGTCGACGCGGCCGCCGCCGAGCCCGGCGTGGACTACTTCTGCACCGGCCCCTGCTGGCCCACCCCCACCAAGCCCGGCCGCTTCGCCCCCGGCCTCGGCCTCGTCCGGCACGCGGCCTCCCTCACCCAGGACCGGCCGTGGTTCGCCATCGGCGGGATCGACGCGGGGAACCTGGACGAGGTTCTGGACGCCGGCGCCTCGCGCGTCGTGGTCGTACGGGCCCTCACCGAGGCATCCGACCCCGGCGCCGCCGCCGCCGACCTCGCCAAGCGCGTCCGCGCCCGGCTCGGCTAGCAGGCCCGCGGGAGGCCCGGGCGGCCCGTGCCGCCCGCCCGTGCCGACCCGTCGTCTCATTTCCGCGTCCAATCCGTGGACAGCGCTTCGATGGACACCGGACCGCGTCTAACCTCCCCGTATGGCCCTTGGTACCTCTTCCACCTGGTCGGACCGTGCACACACGGTCCGCGACCTCATCGCGTCCGGGCGCTCGTACTCCTTCGAGTTCTGGGCCCCCAAGACGGAGAAGGGGGAGCGCAACCTCTGGAACGCGCTCCGCCGGGTCGAGGCGGTGGCCCCGAGCTTCGTGTCCGTCACCTACGGAGCCGGCGGCTCCACCCGCGGCGGCACCGTCCGTGCCACCGAGCAGATCGCCGCGGACACCACGCTGACCCCGGTCGCGCACCTCACGGCCGTCGACCACTCGATCGCGGAGCTGCGCAACGTCATCGGACAGTTCGCCGACGCGGGCATCCGGAACATGCTCGTCGTGCGCGGAGACCCGCCCGGCAACCCCATGGGCGAGTGGGTGCCGCACCCCGAGGGCGTGCACTACGCGGCGGACCTGGTCCGGCTGGTCAAGGAGTCCGGCGACTTCTGCGTCGGTGTCGCGGCCTTCCCCGAGATGCACCCGCGCTCCACGGACTGGGACACGGACATCCGGCACTTCGTGGACAAGTGCCGCGCGGGCGCCGACTATGCGATCACACAGATGTTCTTCGATCCGGAGCACTACCTCCGGATGCGCGACAGCGTCGCGAAGGCGGGCTGCGACACCCCGATCATCCCCGAGGTCATGCCTGTTGTGGGCATCAAGCAGTTCGACCGACTGCCCCAGCTCACCAACGCAGTCTTCCCCGCGGCTGTGAAAGAGCGCATGCTCGCGGTCAAGGACGACGCGGCCGCTGTACGCTCCATTGGCATCGAGTTCGCCACGGAGTTCTGCGCGCGGCTGCTGTCCGAGGGTGTCCCGGGGCTGCACTTCATCACGCTGAACAATTCCACGGCGACGCTCGAGATCTACGAGAACTTGGGCCTGCACCAGCGGGCCTGACCGGCCGTACCGCTCCCCCCGGGCGTGCGGCCGTACCGAGAGGGGCCCCGCATGGGAATGACGGTCCTCTACATCGCGTTCGGTTTCGTCGCGCTGTGGCTGCTTGCCGAGGTCCTGATGCAGTACAAGGCCCGGCTGCGCTGGCGCCTGCTCGCCTTCGCCGGGTTCGTCGGCGTGGTCGCAGGTGTCGTGCTGCCGTCGGTGCTCGTCATCGGGGCCGGCGCCGTCGCGTTCGCGATCGGCCAGACGCTGGTGACCCTCTCCTTCCGCAAGGGCTTCGTGTCCGGCTGGGCGCTGCGCCGGGGCAAGGCCCCCGAGCCCGAGCTCCCGCAGAGCCGGCGCCGTCGGTCCGGGGGCGCACCCCGCCCGGAGCCGGCCCTGGAGGTCACGGCCCTGGAGTACGGGCCCGACCGGGCCGGGGACGAAGACGAGTACGACAAGTACGCCGACGGTCCCGACGAGGATTCCGGTGCGTTCACCGGGGGCGACGCGCGGGAACAGGTCCAGGGGTTCCACCCCGGGCAGCCGGCCGCCGCCGGCGAACCGGGCCCGTACGGGGTGCCCGGCGAGACCTCCGCCTTCGCCTCCCCCTTCGCGCCGTTCGCCCCGGCCGCCGAGCAGGACGCCCACCAGTACGCGGCGTACTACGACCCGCAGACCCAGGGCGGCTACGACTACACCACCGGCTACCCGCCGCCCGGCGAGCAGCAGGTCTACGCCGCCTACTCCGACCCGTACATCGGCACCGGCGGGGCCGTCGCCCCGCAGCAGCCGTACGGCTACGCGGCCCCGTACGACGCCTACGCCCCGGACCCCTACGCGACGACCGGGCAGCAGGAGCAGTACTCCATGGACACCCCGCCCGGCGGGGTCTGGGTCCCGCAGCAGCGCGACGTGAACCAGCCCTACCCGGCGGAAGACCAGCAGCAGCCGTACCCGTATCCGTACCAGGGCACGGGCGACTACGAGCAGTACCGCTACTAGCCGGCCCCCGGCCCCCGGCCCCCGGCCGCCCGGGCCGACTAGCGGGAGCCGCGGAAGTCCGCGCCCTCCACGATCAGCCCGGCCACCAGGGCCCCCGTCATCCCGGCGTGCGCCAGTCCGCCGCCGGGGTGCGCCCAGCCGCCCGCCAGATACAGACCGGGCACGGCGGTGGCGTTCGCCGGGCGCAGCAGTCGGCCCCCGGCCCCGGCCAGCGCGGGCGCGGGCACCCGGCCGCCCACCGCACCCGTGGCCGCCTCGACGTCGGCCGGGGTGCGCAGCTCGTGCCACAGCAGCCGTGTCCGCAGCCCGGGGACGGCCGGCGCGGCCGCCGTCAGCAGGTCCTCGGCGGACGGGGCGGGCTCCGAACCCCCGGTCAGCACCGCGTGCACGGTGACCGCCTCGTGCTCCGCGTCCGGCCGGGTGGCCGGGTCGTCGGGGCGCAGCACGGTGACCGGGCCCAGCAGCGTGCGGTGCGCGGCGCCGGCGTCCCGGGCCCCGCGCAGCGCGGCGAACAGGGTGTACCAGCGGGCGGGCGCTGCCGTACGGGTGGACGCGCAGTCCGCGCCGGGCGGGATCCGCAGCGCTCCGGGATCGGCGGCGCACACGACGTGGTCGGCCGCGACCTCGGTGCCGTCGGCCGTCACCAGCCCGGCCGCCCGGCCCTCGCGCACGAGGACCTCCCGCACCTCGGCGCCGAACTCGAAGGCGACCTTCCGCTCCAGGCACCGCTCGTACACGGCGGTGGCCAGCTCCCGGACCCCGCCGTGCACGTACCAGCTGCCGAAGGTCTGCTCCATGTAGGGAAGCACCGCCGCCGAGGCGGGTGCGGTCGCCGGATCGACCCCGTACGCCCGTACGCGCGCGGTGAGCAGCTCGTCGAAGCCGTCGCCGCCGAGCTCGCGGGCGGCCACCTCGGCCAGGGTCGGCGGCCGGCGGCGCAGCAGTCCGCTCCCGCGCAGCGCGGGGTACGGATCGCGGCCCAGGGCCGACCGGTCCTGCTTCAGCGGCTCCTCCAGGAGCGGCCGGCGGGTGGCGTCCCAGGCGTCCCGGGCACGGCCCAGCACCGCGCTCCAGCGGTCCCCGGAGCCGGGCCCGAAGGCCGCGTCGACGGCGGCGGCGGCGCCGCCGTGCGAGCCGCCGGGGAAGGTGAGCGTACGGCCGTCCGGGAGGACGTAGCGGACGGCGGGGTCGATCTGGACCAGCTCCGCGCACTCCTCCAGCGGGCGCTTGCCGGTCTTGACGAACAGATCGCGGTAGACGGCGGGCAGGTGCACCAGCCCGGGACCGGTGTCGAAGACGAAGCCGTCGCGGGCGTACCGGCCGACGGCTCCGCCGTAGGTCGCCCCGCGCTCGTACACCGTCACCTGATGTCCGGCCACGGCCAGCCGTGCCGCCGTCGCCATCGCGCCCATCCCGGCGCCGATCACCGCAATTCGTGCCATGCCGCTGAGCCTATCGAGCGACCCGGGCGACCTCGGCGGCGAGCCTCTTCTCCTCGCGGCGCTGGGCGCGGCGGCGCAGGTAGCGGCGGATCTTGGCCCAGAGGTAGATCAGCAGGGCGAGTCCGATGATCAGCAGGACGGCGCAGATGATCGCGGCGGCCTCGGGATTGAACATCGCGAAGGTGACGATCCCGCCCACGCCGAGGTCCTCGGCGGTGCTCATCACGACGTTGCTGAAGGGCTCGGGCGAGGTGTTGATCGCCATGCGCGTGCCGGCTTTGACGAAATGGCTGGCCAGAGCGGTGGAGCCGCCGACCGCGCCGGCGGTGATGTCGGAGAGCGAGCCGCTCTGCCCCGCCAGCAGCGCGCCGACCACCGCTCCGGACACCGGGCGGATCACGGTGTGGACGGTGTCCCAGAGGGAGTCCACGTACGGGATCTTGTCCGCGACCGCCTCGCAGAGGAAGAGGGCGGCCGCGACGATGAGCACGTCGGTGCGTTGCAGGGACGCGGGGACCTCGTCGGTCAGACCGGTCCGGCCGAAGATGCCGAGCAGGAGGACCACGGCGTATGCGTTGATCCCACTGGCCCAGCCGCTGGTGAAGACCAGGGGGAGCTCACTCATCTGGTCATCATGTCCCAGAAGCCGTGATCCGGCGCGGAATCAGCGAAGGGACGGCCGCCTTCCGGCGGCCGTCCCCTCACCCGAGTCTGTTCGGTGGGGCCTACTGCCCCTGTTCGTCACGGCGGCGCTGCCACCGTTCCTCGATGCGGCCCATCATCGACCGACGCTGCCGGTTCTGCCCTTGGGGCGAACCGCCTGCACTTCCGGAGGCGGGTTGCTCACCAGGCTTGGGTGCCTTGCGCCAACCGGTGACCACGAGCACTGTGCATCCCAGCATGACGAGGAATCCCACCACGCTGATCCACAGTACGTTCGGCACGATCACACCGGTCATGAGGAGCGCGATACCCACCACAATGCCTGCGACTGCCTGGTAGACCCGTCGCCGGGTATACGTGCGCAGTCCGCTTCCCTCAAGCGCTGTAGCGAATTTGGGATCTTCGGCGTACAGCGCTCGCTCCATCTGCTCGAGCATTCGCTGCTCGTGCTCCGAGAGCGGCACGGGAGTCCTCCTCATCCGTCGGTCGCGGGGGGTAGCGACCAGGGGTCCCCTTCAGGATAGGCGGGGAATCGCCCCCGTGATACCCGCCCTCTACGCCACGTTCTAAAAAAACACTGCCCGTAAAAAGTACCGCTTGGGGAATGCTCAGCGCCGTCTTGAACGGCTCACTGAGGACGTTATTCCCCAGAGGTCCGCTCGGCATGCCGGTCGCTGACCCCGATCATACGGGTCACGACCCCGGTTCGGAGGGTGAGTGGCGCACCGCGTTCCCCCTCTGCCCCGCAGATCAGGCGGGCTTCTCGCCGAGGACGTGCAGTTGCGTGGCGACCGCGTGGAAGGCCGGCAGCTCTGCCGCGGCCTCTTCCAGCCGCAGCAGGGCCTCGACGGCGCCCGGCTCGGTGTCGACCAGGACGCCCGGGACGAGGTCGGCGAAGATCCGGACCCCATGCACCGCGCCCACGGACAGACCCGCCTCGGAGACCAGGGCGGAGAGCTGCTCGGCGGTGAAGCGGCGCGGGACCGGGTCGCCCGCGCCCCAGCGGCCGGCCGGGTCGGTCAGGGCCGTACGGGCCTCCGTGAAGTGCCCGGCCAGGGCGCGGGCCAGGACGGCCCCGCCGAGTCCGGCGCCGAGCAGGCTGAGGATGCCGCCGGGGCGCAGGGCGGCCACGGTGTTGGCGACGCCCTCGGCCGGGTCGTCCACGTACTCCAGCACGCCGTGGCAGATCACCACGTCGTAGGAATCGCGCTCGACGACATCGAGCAGACCCTGGGCGTCGCCCTGCACCCCGCGGACCAGATCGGCCACACCGGCCTCGGCGACCCGCCGCTCCAGACCGAACAGCGCGTTGGGGCTCGGGTCGACCACGGTGACCCGGTGGCCGAGGCGGGCCACCGGCACGGCGAACTTGCCGGTGCCGCCACCCGTGTCGAGCACGTCCAGCACGTCCCGCCCGGACGCCTTCACCCGGCGGTCGAGCGCCTCCTTGAGAACCTCCCACACCACGGCGGTGCGGAGGGAGGCGCGGGGGCGGGAAGTGTCCGACACGGCTGATGGCTCCTCGGCGCGTTGGTGAGCGGTCGCTGCCCACCCTATGGCCTCGCGCTGCCGGGCAGGTCATCCCACGTCAGGACGCTCCGTACGCGGGAGCGGCAGACCCTGAGCCTGGCCCGGGGGCGTCAGGGGGCGGAGCGAGAGCATCCGCTCCACCAGCCGCAGGAACATCGCGGCGGCACGCACCAGATCGTCCGCGTCCCGGCCGGTGGCCGCTCCCGCTATGCCCGCTTCCGCCCGCGCCCGGCGGGCCGCTCCGGAGGCGAAGAGCGCGCTCCACTCGGTCAGTTCGGGCGCTATCTCCGGGAGCACCTCCCACGCGCTGCGGATCCGCGGCCGGCGCCGGGGGTGCACCGGCTCGGGCCGCCCGCGCGCGGCGAGCACGGCCGCGGCGGTGCGCAGCGCGGCGAGATGGGCAGTGGCGTACCGCTCGTTGGGCCGGGTCAGCACGGCGGCTTCGGCCAGGCCCTCGTGGGCCTTGGTGAGCAGATCGAGGGCGGCGGGCGGTGCCGCCGACTTCCGGGGGACGGGGTGGACAGGGGACGGGGACGGTGTGGCCATGACGAACCTCCTGTCATCGCGTGCGCTTCGCGCTGCCTGGTGGAGCTCCTACGGGTCGAGCGGCTTGAGCGGGTTGAGCCGTTCTTACGTCCCCATCGTGACGGCACCCACTGACAATCGCGCTGACCAGCGGTTTCGTCCCCGAAGCCGGGGTCGCGGCCCGGCAACTGCCGCCCCGTGCGCAGGCGATGCCACCGGGGATGCTAGTTTTTGAACTGACCGGTCAGTTCAAAAGAAGGGGGATGGCGTGGACAGCCCGCACGGCGCGGCCGTCAAAGCCGAGGACTTCGGAGTCAAGGGCCCGCGCGGCTGGGTGTTCCGGGGGATCGGGATCGACGCGGCGCCCGGCTCGCTCATCGCGGTCGAAGGCCCCTCCGGGAGCGGGCGGACCTGCCTGCTCCTCGCCCTCACCGGCCGGATGAAGCCCACCGAGGGCCACGCCGAGATCGGCCGCCACCGGCTGCCGAAGAAGATGGCCGCGGTCCGCCGCATCGCCGCCCTCGGCCCGGTGCCCGGGGTCAACGACCTCGACCAGGCCCTCACCGTCGCCGAGCAACTGCGCGAGGGCGCCCTGCTCCAGCGCCGCTACGACGGCCCCGTCCGCGCCCTGCTGCGCCCGCGCGCCGAACGCCGCACCTCCACGGCGGCCCGGATCGACGACGCGCTGGCCGCCGCCGGGCTCGACCTCGAGACCCTGCCGAAGGGGCCGCGCACCTCCGTACGGGACCTGGAACGGCTGGAATCCGTACGGCTGTCGGTGGCCATCGCGCTGCTCGGCTCGCCCCGCCTGCTCGCCCTGGACGACCTGGACCTCAAGCTCTCGGACGCCGAACGCGCTGAGGCCTGGGACCTGCTGCGCTCCCTCGCCGCCCGCGGGACCACCGTCCTCGCGGTGTGCAGCGAGGCCCCCTCCGACGCCACGCTCGTGCGCACGGGCCCGGAACCGGCCACCACCACCGACCCGGCAGGGGCGCCCGAGACGGGCCCGTCCCCGGAACCGGCCGCGGACCCCGCAGACGCCCCGGTTACCGCCTCGGCAGCGGAATCCGCCGCGGTGCCCCGGCCCATGGACTCCAAGGTCACCTGGGGCGTGCAGACCACTGCCCCGCACGACTCGGACGGCTCCGACGACTCGGACGGCTCCGACGCGACCACCGACTCCGACGGCCCCGGCATCCCTGCCGTCGCCCAAGACCCGCACGACACGAAGGGGGACGACGATGCGCTCGCCGAAGCTGGCCGCGCTTGAGCTGAAGCGGTTCGGGCGGGGGAAGCTGCCCCGGGCCGCCCTCGTCGCGCTGCTCCTGCTGCCGCTGCTCTACGGAGCCCTGTACCTGTGGTCCTTCTGGGACCCCTACAGCCGCCTCGACAAGGTGCCGGTCGCCCTCGTCAACTCCGACCGCGGCGCCACCGTCGACGGGAAGCAGATCGACGCCGGCGGCGAGATCACCCGCAAGCTGCGCGACAGCAAGACCTTCGACTGGCGCGAGGTGAGCGCCGAGGAGGCGGCCGAGGGGCTGGAGAACGGCACGTACTACCTCTCCCTCACCATGCCCGCCGACTTCAGCTCGAAGATCGCCTCCAGCTCCGGCGAGGACCCCGCCACCGGGGCCCTGCAGGTCCGCACCAACGACGCGAACAACTACATCGTCGGATCGATCTCGCGCACCGTCTTCTCCGAGGTCCGCTCGGCGGCGTCCACCAACGCCTCCCGCGGCTTCCTCGACAAGATCTTCGTCAACTTCTCCGACCTCCACGACAAGACCGCGCAGGCCGCCGACGGAGCCGACAAGCTCACCGACGGCGCCGGCAAGGCGCAGAAGGGCGCCAAGGACCTCGCCGAGGGGCTCGACACGGCGAAGGCGAAGAACGGCGAGCTCACCGGCGGCCTGAAGAAGCTGAACGAGGCCGCCGGACAGCTGGAAACGGGTTCGAAGGGCGTTGCGGACGGCACCCAGCGGCTCGCCGACAAGGTCGGCGGCGTCGCCGACAAGGCCCGCCCCTTCCTCAAGGACCCCAAGAGCCTCGCGGACAGCGCCGAACTCGTCGCCGACACCGCCAAGGTCGTCGACAACCACCTGGAAGCCTTCGCCAAGGCGGCCCCGGCCGCCGCGACCGTGACCCGGCGCGTCTCCACCGGCGCCGCCGACGTCTACGCGAAGACCTGCACCACCGGCGCCAAGCCGCTCCCCGAGACCTGCCCGCAGCTGAAGCGGCTCAAGGACGACGCGGCCGAGGCCGCCGAACTCGCCGGTGACGTGGACACCCTGCTGGGGAACTCGAAGGGGGACCTCGCCACCCTCCACAAGCAGCTCGCCGACCTGGAGCGCGAAGCCCGCCTCCTCGTCACGAAGGCCCCCGGCCTCTCCGCGGACCTGGAAGCCGCGGTCACCCAGGTGAACGCCCTCAACGACGGCGCCCACAAGGTCTCCGCCGGCATGGTCAAGCTGCACACCGGCATCGGCTCCGCCACCGAGGGCTCCGGCGCACTCGGCGCGGGCGTCGGCAAGCTCGGTGCCGGCGCGCACGACCTCGACGGCGGCCTGGTCAAGCTCGTCGACGGCAACGGCGACCTCGCCGGCGGACTGCACGACGGAGCGGGCAAGATCCCGGCCTACGACCAGCAGCAGCGCGACGCCCGCACCGAGGTCATGGCGGACCCGGTACGCCTCGCCAACCAGTCCCTGCACAAGGCGCCCAACTACGGCACCGGCTTCGCCCCGTACTTCATCCCGCTCTCCCTCTGGGTCGGCGCGATGGTCGCCTACATGCTGATCGCACCGCTGAACCGGCGCGCGCTCGCCACCGGAGCCTCGCCCTGGCGGATCGCCCTCGCGGGCTGGCTGCCGGTGGCCGGGATCGGCGCCACACAGGTGGGCGCACTGATGTCCGTACTCCACTGGGGACTCGGCCTGCAGATGGCCCGGCCCGCGCTCACCGTCGGCTTCCTGATGCTGGTCACCGGCTGCTTCGCCGCGATCGTCCAGTGGCTCAACGCCAAGTTCGGCGCGGCCGGCCGGATCCTGGTCCTGGCCGTCCTGATGCTCCAGCTCACGTCGGCGGGCGGCACCTACCCCGTCCAGACCAGCCCCGGCTTCTTCAACGCCATCCACCCCTACCTGCCGATGTCCTACGTGGTCGAGAGCCTGCGCCGGCTCATCACCGGCGGCGACCTCGCCCCGGTCTGGCAGGGCTGCCTGGTCCTGACCGCCTTCACGGCGGGCGCCCTCGCCCTCACCGCCCTCGCCGCCCGCGGCAAGCAGGTGTGGACGATGGACCGGCTGCGCCCGGAACTGAGCCTGTAGCCCGGGCGGACAGGTTGACCTGTGAGAATCAGCGCCATGGAAAGCAGCAGCACCGGTACGGCCGCGGGCGGCGGTCGCCGCGCGGCCACACGCCAGAAGCTCTACGAAGCAGCCGTCACCCTCATAGCGGAGCAGGGCTTCTCCGCGACCACGGTCGAGGAGATCGCCGAGCGGGCGGGCGTGGCGAAGGGCACCGTCTACTACAACTTCGCCAGCAAGAACGACCTCTTCGAGGAGCTGCTGCGCCACGGGGTCGGACTCCTGACCGAGTCCCTGCGGACGGCGGCGGAATCCACCGAGGCCAGGGGCGGGACCCGGGTCGAGGCGCTCGACGAGATGATCCGGGCCGGACTGGTCTTCATCGACCGCTACCCCGCCTTCACCCAGCTCTACGTGGCCGAGCTGTGGCGCACCAACCGGACCTGGCAGTCCACCCTGATGGTCGTCCGGCGGGAGGCCGTCGCCGTCGTGGAGACGGTGCTGCGGGAGGGCGTGGAACGGGGTGAGCTCAGCGCGGAGATCGACGTACCGCTGACCGCCGCGGCGATGGTCGGGATGGTGCTGGTGGCGGCGCTGGACTGGCAGTCCTTCCAGAGCGAGCGGTCGCTGGACGACGTGCACTCGGCGCTGTCGCTGCTGCTGCGGGGCCGGGTGAGCGGGAACCGCTGACGGGTGACCCGATCGGCGGTGCCGCGGGGGCGGCGGGGCCGCGTAGAACTGGTGGGGCGGGTGAGTATCCGTACCTAGGCGCGGAAATGAGTATCTGCGCGGATGGGGTGCGGGGTGTCGCCGCGCCAGACTGGGGGCGACGGACAGGGACCCGGAGCGCACCGCCGACACGGGGCGGCAGGTGCGGACCGGGTCTCTCCGGCCGACGGGGTGGGAACAAGGCTGAGGCCGGGGCTCGGGGGGATCGAGCCCCGGCCTCAGCCGTCTGCGCCCCGGACCCCCCTGGGGCTCCGCCCCAGACCCCGCGCCTCAAACGCCGGCGGGGCTGATTTTGGCCGGCGTCAGCCTGTACGCGCGGGCTACATCAGGCAAATCCAGCCTCTCCGGCGTGTGAGGAGCGGGGTCCGGGCGGAGCCCGGGGAACGGTGGAAGGGTGGGTAGGGGACCCAGCCCCGCAGGGTCCCGGAGTCCGCCCCCGCCCCGGCGTCAGCCGCGGCCGCGCAGCGGGATGCGGGCTCGGGCTCGGGCCGCCGCGTCCGTGCAACGGGCCATCAGGGCCGACCACCGGGACGAGGCCGCCCAGCTGACCCGCGCCGCCGAGCGGGGGAAGAACAGGGCGCGCAGCCGGGACCGCCGGGACACCCCGGCGAGGAGCCCGGCGCGGGCCAGCAGGACGTCCTGGGCCAGCTCCCCGTAGGGGGGCTCCGCGCCCGGCGGTGCGTACAGTTCCCGCTCCACCGCGCCCGCGACCCGGCGTACGGCATCGGCCGCCGCCGGATCCAGCCGGCCCAGGGTCACCACCCGGTCCGCCGCCCCCCGCGGGGACAGCGCCTCGTCCGGGACGATCCCGACGTCCCACGCCGCGTCGCCCAGCTCACGCCAGGCGGTCAGGACCCGCCCCGACCCGAGCCGCCGCGCCCGCAGCCGCCCGCGCCACAGGAACGGCAGGAGCGGCACGGCCAGCAGCAGGATGCCCGCGGCCGTCCAGCCCAGGAGCGTGGCCGCGGACGGGCCGTCGCCCCCCGCGCCCGTGTTCCGCTGCCCCGCGGCCGGACCGCACTCGCCCAGCTTCCTCAGCTCCGGCGGGCAGTCGTCCGCCGTCGAGGGCCCGGCCGAGGGCTGTGCCGCGCTCGCGGACGGAGCTGCCGTCGGCGCGCTCGGCTGGGTCTGCGGGGTGGTGGGCCGGCTGTAGTCCGGCACCGTGATGCCCGACCGGGGCGTCGGCTCGAAACGGGTCCAGCCCACGCCCTCGAAGTACAGCTCGGGCCAGGCGTGCGCGTCCCGCATCGAGACGTTGACGACGCCGTCGGACTGCTTCACCCCGGGCGTGAACCCGACCGCGACCCGCGCCGGGATCCCGAGGGTGCGCGCCATCGAGGCCATCGAGAAGGCGAAGTGGACGCAGAAGCCCTCCTTGTCGGCGAGGAACTTGGCGATGGCCTGCGAACCCGTACCCGAGGAGACCTTCGTGTCGTAGCGGAATCCGCCGCTCACCGCGAAGTAGTCCTGGAGCTTGACCGCCGCCGAGTAGTCGTCCTTGGTGCCGCGCGTGACGTCGCGGGCCGTCTGGACGACGATCGCCGGCAGGTTGTCCGGCACCTTCGTGTACTCGGCCGCGATCCCGGGGTTCGCCGCCGGTGCGCGGCGCAACTGTTCCGCCGTCGGGTTCAGCAACAGGCTCCGCACCGAGTACTGCACGCCCTGGGCGTTCTGGAACTTGTCCTTGCCCAGCTGGTCCCCGACGAGCGTGCGCCCGGCCGGCTCGAACCGCCACTTCCCGGCGATGTCCACCCCCGTCGCGGGATAGGGCATCGGCAGGTAGCGCTGCGCGTACGTCTGCGCCGAGGAGATGAAGGTCTGCACCTCGGTCGCGCCGTTCAGCACGCTCTCGCTCACCCCGGGCGGGTCCGGCATGCGCTTCGGGACGTCCGTCAGGGCCCGCCCCGACGCCTCCCACTTGACGCCGTTGAACTGGTCCAGCGCCAGGATCCGCAGGTACTGCTCGCTGAGCTGCGGGCTGTCCGTGCGGTAGCGCAGCACCACCCGGTTGTCCTGGGTGTTCAGGCTGCTCTGCAGGGAGACCAGTGGGTTGACCGCCTGGATCGACGGGCCGAGGCCGTTGCCCTCGCCCTCTCCCGCGCCGCCGCCGCCCGTGCCGAGGAGTCCGCTGCCCATGGAGGGCAGCACCACGGGCACCGCCAGCGCCAGACCCAGCGCGACCGCGCCGATCCGCCGCCCGGTGCGCACCGGGGCGAGGGCCTGTCCGCCGCCCGCGGATCCGGCGGAGACCTTGCTGCGCGGGGCCGCGCCGAAGACCCGTCCCCACTGCGCGAGCCGGTCGCGGCCCTCGGCCAGCAGGAGCAGGAGGTAGCCGCAGCCCGCCAGCAGGAAGCCGACCCAGGAGGCGCCGCCGGATCCGGTGGCCGCGCCCGACAGGCCCGCCGCCACCGAGTACAGCGCGAGCAGCGGGAGTCCGGCCGCGGCGGCCGTCCGTACGGTCACCGCCAGCAGGTCCACCAGCAGCCCGATCAGCAGTACCCCGGACACCAGCAGCAGCCGGATCCCGTCCGTCAGCGGGGCCGGCATCGAGAACTCGTTCACGTCCTGCACGCCCTGGCGGAACAGTGCGCCGAAGTCCGTGACGAGATAGTCCAGCAGTCCCTCGCCGGCGGCGGACGGCAACTTCCCGCCGAACACCAGCATCAGCGCCAGCAGCGATACGAGGAGCTGCGAAGCCACGGTCAGCGTCCGGGCCAGCGGTACCCGCCGCGCCCCCGCGCCCACCGCGCTCTGCAGCGCCAGCAGCAGCGCCGCCTGTGGCAGCCAAGTGGTCGATTCCACCAGCGGGGTCAGCGACCAGGCGGTGAACAGCGTCGCCAGGGCCGCGAAGACCGTCAGTCTCGCCCGTCCGCTCATCCCCAGCCCCCCGCCGAACCCGAACCGCCCGCCGCGCCGATCGGCGCGTTGCCCGCCTGCCGCCACAGTTCCCCGAAGGCCACCCCGGGCGGGGCGGCCAGCGCCGTCCAGCCCGCGTCGCGCAGCGCGGCCAGGCGCTCCTCCAGCGGGGGCACTCCCTCCGACATCGCCGACATCACCGAAGCCAGGCCCTGGGGCCGCCCGGACCAGTCCGCGGAGTCCAGGACGAACGCCACGGCCCCTCCGCCGCGCCGGCACATCCTGGCCGCCAGGCCCGTCTGTACGTCGTCCAGGTCTCCGAAGAAGGCGATGAGGAGCCCGTCACCGCCCGCTCCGCCGAAGCCGCTGCCGGTGCCGTTGCTCCGGACCGCGTCGCAGGCCCGCGAGAGGCCCGCGCCGTCGGAGTGGCCGATCACCGCGAGGGTGTCCATCAGGAGCCCCGTCGCCTCCGCGGACTCCTGCCCGCCGGAGGTGAAGCCGCCGCCCTCGCGGGGCACGCAGTCCCCGGTGTCGGTCAGCAGCCGCACGGAGAAGCCCTGCTCCAGCAGGTGCACCAGGGTCGACGCCGCGGCCGAGACGGCCCACTCGAAGGCCGAGTCGGGGCCGGCGCCCTCGTAGGCGAGGCGCCGGGTGTCCAGCACCACCGTGGCCCGGCTGCGCTGCGGCTGCTCCTCGCGGCGCACCATCAGCTCGCCGTAGCGGGCGGTGGAGCGCCAGTGCACGCGGCGCAGGTCGTCGCCGCGCCGGTAGCCGCGCGGGATCACGTCGTCCTCGCCCGCCAGGGCCAGCGAACGGCGGCTGCCGTCGCCGTAGCCGGAGGACTCGCCGGTGAAGCGCACCAGGGGCAGGGCCTCGGTGCGCGGGATGACGGTGAGGGTGTCGTAGGCGGAGAAGGAGCGGGTCAGTTCGACCAGCCCGAAGGGGTCGGTGAGCCGCAGCTGGAGCGGGCCCAGCGGGTAGCGGCCGCGCAGATCGGAGCGGACCCGGTACGAGACGTCGCGGCGGCCGCCCGGCTCGACCCGGTCCAGGACGAAGCGCGGCCGGGGCCCCAGCACGTAGGGCACCCGGTCCTGGAGCATCAGCAGCCCCGTCGGCATCCGGGAGGTGTTGTCGAGCCGCAGCTGCACGCGGGCCTCGGAGCCCGCGGGCACCCGCATCGGGGTCAGCCGGCGGTTGCCGGAGACCCGGTGGCGGGTGCGGTGCAGGGCCAGGACGCAGAGCAGCGGCAGCACGGCGAGCAGCAGTCCGACGCGGAGCAGCTCGGACTGGCCCAGTACGTACGCGCACAGCCCGGCGGCGATACCGGCGGCCAGGAAGGACCGGCCGCGGGTGGTCAGCCCGGACAGGGACGCGCGCAGCCCGGCGGCGCTCCCGGTGGACTGCGGTCCCCGGCCGCCCGCGTCGTCGTGCGGGGCGCCGGCGCTCATCAGAAGCCCCGGATGCCCGCGCCGGGCGGGATCTCGCCGCGGGACTGTGCGGCCGGTACGGGGGTGCGCTGGAGGATGTCGGCGACGACCTGCTCGGCGGTGCGCCGGCTCAGCTGGGCCTGCGCGGTGGGCAGCAGCCGGTGCGCGAGCACGGGTCCGGCCAGGGCCTGGACGTCGTCGGGCAGGACGTAGTCACGCCCGGACAGGGCGGCGGAGGCCTTCACGGCGCGCAGCAGGTGCAGGGTGGCGCGGGGCGAGGCGCCCAGCCGCAGGTCGGGGTGGCTGCGGGTGGCGGAGACCAGGTCGACGACGTAGCGCCGGACGGGCTCGGCCACGTACACCTCGCGGACGGCTTCGATGAGCTTGCCGATGTCGTGGGCGTGCGCGACGGCCGTCAGGTCGTCGAGCGGGGAGAGCCCGCCGTGCACGTCGAGCATCCGCAGCTCGGCCTCGGGGCTGGGGTAGCCCACCGAGACCCGGGCCATGAAGCGGTCGCGCTGGGCCTCGGGGAGGGGATAGGTGCCCTCCATCTCCACGGGGTTCTGGGTGGCGACGACCATGAAGGGGCTCGGCAGCGTGTAGGTGGTGCCGTCGATGGTGACCTGCCGCTCCTCCATGGACTCCAGCAGCGCGGACTGGGTCTTGGGGGAGGCGCGGTTGATCTCGTCGCCGATGACGATCTGCGCGAAGATCGCGCCCGGCTTGAACTCGAACTCCCGGCGCTGCTGGTCGTAGATGCTCACGCCGGTGATGTCCGAGGGCAGCAGGTCCGGGGTGAACTGGATCCGCTGGACCGAACAGTCGATGGACTTGGCGAGCGCCTTGGCCAGCATCGTCTTGCCGACGCCGGGGACGTCCTCGATCAGCAGGTGCCCCTCGGCGAGCAGGACGGTCAGCGCGAGGCGGACCACTTCCGGCTTGCCCTCGATCACGCTCTCGATGGATTCCCGCACCTGCTGCGCCGTGCTGGTCAGATCCGCGAGGCTCGCTCGGTCGTCATACGTGGTCACCTGGTTCTCCTCGACCCTTTCTCAGGGCCGGCGCCCCATGGCGCATGACCGGCCCACCCCGAAACACCTCAGAAACCGCGAGCTGTCAAGAACGTCGAAACGCGATCACCGGCCCGGAAGCTTCTTCCGGGTGACGTCTCCCCGCATTCTTGACGGCCCTTGGCCCTGGTGTCACTCAAGAGGTGGGATCGATCTCCCGCAGGAGCCCGGTGTGCACATCGAAGACGAAGCCTCGCACATCGTCCTTGTGGGGCAGGAAGGGGTTCGTACGAACCCGCTGCATGGACTGGCGGACGTCCTGGTCCACGTCACGGAAGGCTTCGACGGCCCACGCGGGGCGCTGGCCGACCTCGTCCTCCAGCTCGTGCCGGAAGTCCTCGGTCAGGCTTTCGAGACCACATCCGGTGTGGTGGATGAGTATCACCGTGCGGGTGCCGAGCGCCCGCTGGCTGATGGTGAGGGACCGGATGGTGTCGTCGGTGACCACTCCGCCCGCGTTTCGGATCGTGTGACAGTCGCCCAGCTCCAGGCCGAGAGCGGCGTGCAGGTCGAGGCGGGCGTCCATACAGGCCACGACGGCCACCTGGAGGACCGGACGGGCGTCCATGCCCGGGTCGGTGAACTTCGCCGCGTAGGCGCGGTTCGAGTCGACCAGGCGGTCGGTGACGGTGAGCTTCTCGGCGGCCTTGGTCGCGGAGGCGGCGGGCAGGGGTACGGAAGTCGTCATGCATACGACGTTAGTGGTCACAGGGCGTATGGGCATCGAGTGAGGGTGGACAAAGAAGGTCACCTGATCCTGTTGTGAGCTAACCCACAGGGGTGAGGCGCACGCGGCTGTCCGGGTGATTCACGGCTTTTGCGGCTTCGGTCGCAGCGGGGCGCACGCCGCGCGGGGCGGTTCGTTGACCGCGGCGACCGTTGCACTAAAGTGACGCGAACCGGCCGGAGCCCGGCCCTGACCGGCCGCCCGGCCCTTTGGTAAGACTCCGCGTGCGCGGCGCGGCGTATGCCTGCCGCGCCGTTATCTGAGAGGGCGCTTTGACTAGCGAGTCCCGACACGTCCCGGTGATGCTCCAGCGGTGCCTGGACCTGTTGGCCCCGGCACTGGAGAGGCCCGGGGCCGTCGTCGTCGACTGCACCCTCGGCCTCGGCGGGCACAGCGAGGCCCTGCTCACCCGGTTCCCCGAGGCCCACCTGATCGGCCTGGACCGCGACAAGGAAGCCCTGCGCCTCTCCGGGGAGCGCCTCGCGCCCTTCGGGGACCGGGTCACCCTCGTCCACGCCATCTACGCCGACCTGGCCGAGGTACTGGACGGCCTGCGCATCCCCACCGTGCAGGGCATCCTCTTCGACCTCGGCGTCTCCTCCATGCAGCTGGACGAGGCCGACCGCGGCTTCGCCTACGCGCAGGACGCCCCGCTCGACATGCGGATGGACCAGACGACGGGCATCAGCGCGGCCGAGGTCCTCAACACCTACGCGCCCGGCGAGCTGGTCCGCATCCTGCGCCAGTACGGCGAGGAGAAGCAGGCCAAGCGGATCGTGTCCGCGGTGGTGCGCGAGCGGGACAAGGATCCCTTCACCAACAGCGCCCGCCTCGTCGAACTGATCCGCGACTCCCTGCCGCAGGCCGCGAAGCGGACCGGCGGCAACCCGGCCAAGCGCACCTTCCAGGCCCTGCGCATCGAGGTCAACGGCGAGCTGTCCGGACTGGAGCGGGCGATCCCCGCGGCCGTGGACCGGATCGCCGTCGGCGGCCGGATCGTGGTGCTCTCGTACCAGTCGCTGGAGGACCGCCTCGTCAAGCAGGTCTTCGCCGCCGGCGCGACCTCGACGGCCCCGCCCGGGCTGCCGGTCGTACCGGAGAAGTACCAGCCGAAGCTGAAGCTGCTGACGCGCGGTGCGGAGCTGCCGACGGAGGAGGAGATCGCGGAGAACCGGCGTGCGGCGCCGGCCCGCTGCCGCGGGGTGGAGCGCATCCGGGAGGCGCGGCTGTGAAACGCCTGGGGCGGGTGCTGGGGGGGCCGGTCGCCGGACAGGCGGCGCGGACCCCGTTCGTCCTGCTGGTCGTGGCGCTGCTCGGCGGCGGGCTGATCAGCCTGCTGCTGCTGAACTCGGCGCTCAACCAGGGCTCCTTCCAGCTGAGCAAGCTGAAGAAGGAGACCACCGCGCTCACGGACGAGGAGCAGGCGCTGCAGCGGGACGTGGACGGGCACTCGGCGCCCGACGCGTTGCAGCGCCGGGCGCACGAGCTGGGCCTCGTCCCCGGCGGCAGCCCGGTTTTCATCGGGCCCGACGGGAAGGTCGCCGGGACCGCTTCCCCGGCCGCGGAGCCGCCGCCCCCGTCGCCGCCCGCGCCGCCGGTGTCCGCTCCGCCGGTCCCGCCCTCCCCGGGCGGAGCCGTGCCGAGCCCGGCGGGCTCCCCGGCCCCGGCGCCCTCGGGCGCCGCCGCTCCCGGTCCCTCCACCGCGCCGTCGGGCGGCGCCCCCCAGCCCTCCCAGACCCCTGGACGGTGACGTCGTGACGCGTACCCCTGCGGGGCCGGTCCCCTACCCGCCCTTCCACCGTTCCCCGGGCTCCGCCCGGACCCCTGCCGCGTGCGGCGCCGTCGCCGGGGGCCAGCCCCCGGACCCCGGCTCCTCAAACGCCGGAGGGGCTGGATTTCCCTGCGGCGCAGGGTGTACCTGCGGGCCCGCGCAGGCTGACGGCGACGCATTCCAGCCCCTCCGGCGTTTGAGGAGCGGGGTCTGGGGCGGAGCCCCAGGAGCTCCGGCGCAGCCAGGTTCCGCACGCGTCCGGGGGGTCGCCGCATGAGCCCCCAGGAGCCGCCGCGCCGGCGGGTGCCCGGGCCCGGGCGGCCCCGGCCCGGTGGGGACCGGGCGCGGGCTTCCGCGCGGCCGGCCGCCAGGCCCGCCACCCGCCGCCCCGCCCCCGCGAGGAAGCCGCACACGATCCGTCTCGGCGCTCCCAAGCCCCGGCTGCGGCTGGTCAGCGTCGGGCTGACGATGGTGATGCTGGTGTTCGTCGTACGGCTGCTCCAGGTGCAGGCCGTCGACGCGTCCGCGTACTCCGCCAAGGCCTCCGAGAACCGCTTCGCCAGCTACACCCTGGCCGCCGAGCGCGGGGAGATCACCGACCGCAAGGGCGTGGCGCTCGCCACCAGCGTGGACGCGTACGACATCACCGCGGACCCGCACATGTTCACCGTCCAGGAGAGCAAGGCTCCCGACGCCCCCGAGCAGGCGGCCGCGCTCCTCGCGCCGATCCTCGGCAAGGACGCCAAGGAGCTCACCGCGCGCCTGAAGACGAAGAACACCCGCTACGTGGTCCTCGCCCGCCGCCAGACCCCCCAGGTCTGGAACCAGATCAAGGACCTCAAGAAGGTCTTCGCCGAGAAGGCGACCGCCGACAAGAGGAACAACGGCCCCGGCGCCAACGTCCTGGCCGGCGTCTTCAACGAGAACAGCAGCAAGCGCGTGTACCCGAACGGCGACCTCGCCGCCGGGATACTGGGTTACGTCAACGCCGAGGGCAAGGGCGGCGGCGGCCTGGAGTCCTCCCTCGACAAGAAGCTGTCCGGCAAGGACGGCGCACTCACCTACGCCCAGTCGGGCGGCCGCCGCGTGCCGACCGCCGGGTCCAGCGAGAAGCCCGCCGTGCCCGGCGAGGACATCGAGCTGACCATCGACCGCGACATCCAGTGGGCCGCGCAGAGCGCCATCACCGAACAGGTCGCCAAGTCGGAGGCCGACCGCGGGTACGTCATCGTCCAGGACACCACCACCGGCGAGGTCCTCGCGATGGCCAACGCCCCCGGCTTCGACCCCAACGACCTCTCCAAGGCCAGCTCCGCCGCCATGGGCAACGCCGCGCTCCAGGACGTCTACGAGCCCGGCTCCACCGCCAAGGTGATGTCGATGGCGGCCGTCCTGGAGGAGAAGAAGGCCAGGCCCGACACCCACGTCGAGGTCCCCAACCGGCTGCACCGCGGCGACCGGCTCTTCAAGGACGACATCGACCACCCGACCTGGTACCTGACCCTCAACGGGGTCCTGGCCAAGTCCTCCAACATCGGC
Organism: Streptomyces sp. NBC_01264; assembly: GCF_026340675.1. NCBI lineage: Bacteria > Bacillati > Actinomycetota > Actinomycetes > Kitasatosporales > Streptomycetaceae > Streptomyces > Streptomyces sp. NBC_01264. The sequence goes on along the minus strand of NZ_JAPEOX010000001.1, from coordinate 2,984,285 downwards.
ACCATCCTGGCGACCGGCCAGCTCGGCCCGACGCAGCCCGAGTCCAACAAGGTCCTGCACGCGTACCTGGACAAGTTCGGCATCGGCCGGCCCACCGGCCTGAACTACCCCGGCGAGTCCCGCGGCATCCTCGCCCCGCCCGAGAAGTGGTCCACTTCCCAGCAGTACACGATCCCCTTCGGCCAGGGCCTGTCCCTCAACGCCATGCAGGCGGCCTCCGTGTACTCGACCATCGCCAACGGCGGGGTGCGCATCGCCCCGACCCTGGTCCGCGGCACCAAGGGCCCCGACGGCCGTTTCACCCCGGCCCCCGCACCCGCGAAGAACCGGGTGGTCAGCAAGGAGACCGCCAAGACCCTCGCGGAAATGCTGGAGTCGGTGGTCGACGACCAGGAGGGCACCGGCACCAGGGCCCGGATCCCCGGCTACCGGGTCGGCGGCAAGACCGGCACCTCCAACCGGGTGGATCCGGCCACCGGCCGCTACAAGGGCTACACCGCCTCGTTCGCGGGATTCGCACCTGCGGACAACCCCCGCATCACCGTGTACTGCGCCATCCAGAACCCCACCAAGGGCAGTTACTTCGGTGGCCAGATCTGCGGGCCCATCTACAAGAAGGTCATGGAGTTCGCCCTCAAAACCCTCCAGATCGCTCCCACCGGAACCGCCCCCGCCGGACTCCCGGTCACCTACGAACCCGGCGCGCCGTCCGGCCCCAAGCCGAGCCCGCAGCCGGGCCAGTGACCGCCGTCCCGGCCCCGGCCCGCCCCAGAAAAGCGTGAGGCACCATCAGTGACAACGATCACCCCCGAATCCGGGAACCACGCGTCCGCCGCACCCCAGGGCGGGCCCTCGCTTCGCGAGCGGCCCGCCGCGCCCGGTACGCTCACCGCCGTGCCCCACGCTGATCAGCCCAGAACCACCCAGAACGACGCACCGGCAGCGCCGCCGGGAGCGCCACGCCCCCTGTCCGTCCGCCCGACCCCGCTCGGCGAGCTGGCGGAGCTGCTGGGGGTGGAAGTCCCCGGCGCGCAGACGCGGATCACCGGCATCACGCACGATTCGCGTGCCGTGCGGCCCGGAGACCTGTACGCGGCCCTGCCGGGCGCCAAGCTGCACGGCGCGGACTTCGCCGCGCAGGCGGCCGCCCTCGGCGCCGCCGCCGTGCTGACCGACCCGGCCGGCGCCGAGCGCGCCGCGGCCACCGGACTGCCGGTCCTCGCCGTCGCCGACCCGCGCGGCCGGATGGGAGAACTGGCCGCCGCGGTCTACGGACGCCCGGGCGAGACCCTGCTCCAGATCGGCATCACCGGCACCTCCGGCAAGACCACCACGGCGTACCTCGTCGAGGGCGGCCTGCGCGGCGCCGGACGCCGGACGGGGCTCATCGGCACCGTCGAGATGCGCGTCGGCGACGAGCGCATCAAGTCCGAGCGCACCACCCCCGAGGCCACCGACCTGCAGGCGCTCTTCGCGGTCATGCGCGAACGCGGCGTCGAGGCCGTCGCCATGGAGGTCTCCAGCCACGCCCTGGTGCTCGGCCGGGTGGACGGCTGCGTCTTCGACGTGGCCGTCTTCAACAACCTGAGCCCGGAGCACATGGAGTTCCACTCCGACATGGAGGACTACTTCCAGGCCAAGGCGCAGCTCTTCACCGAGCGCCGCGCCCGCCTCGGCGTGGTCAACATCGACGACGAGTACGGCCGCCGCCTCGCGAAGGAGTCGCCGATCCCGGTCGTGACCTTCTCCGCCACGGGCGACCCGGCCGCCGACTGGCGGGCCGAGGACGTGGTCTCGCGCCACATGGACTCGACCCTGACCCTGGTGGGTCCGTCCGGCGAGCGGGTCACGGCCACCGCCCCGCTGCCCGGCCCGTTCAACGTGGCCAACACCGTGGCCGCCGTGGTCACGCTCGCCGCCGCGGGCCTGGACCCGCAGACCGCCGCCGACGGCGTCGCCGCGGTCCCCGGGGTACCCGGCCGGCTGGAGCGGGTCGACGCGGGACAGCCGTACCTGGCCGTCGTGGACTACGCGCACAAGACGGACGCCGTCGAATCGGTCCTGCGGGCCCTGCGCGAGGTCACCACCGGCAAGCTGCACGTCGTACTGGGCTGCGGCGGCGACCGCGACACCACGAAGCGGGCCCCGATGGGCGCGGCGGCCGCCCGGTTCGCCGACACCGCCGTACTGACCTCCGACAACCCGCGCTCCGAGGACCCCCTCGCGATCCTCGCCGCGATGTTCCGCGGCGCCGTGTCCGTGCCGCCCGCGGAGCGGGGCACCGTCCTCGTCGACGCCGACCGGGCGGCGGCCATCGCCACCGCCGTCGCGCGCGCCGAGGCGGGCGACACGGTGCTGGTGGCCGGCAAGGGCCACGAGCAGGGCCAGGACACCGCGGGCGTCGTACGTCCCTTCGACGACCGGGCCGTCCTGCGCGCGGCCATCGAGACCCAAGCAGGCCAGCGTCCCCGACAGGCCGAGGTGAACCAGTGATCGCCCTTTCCCTCGCCGAGATCGCCGAGATCACCGGCGGGCAGCCCCACGACATACCGGATCCGTCCGTCACGGTCACCGGCCCCGTCGTCTACGACTCCCGCGAGGTCCAGGCCGGCAGCCTGTTCGCCGCCTTCGTCGGGGAGCGGGTGGACGGCCACGACTACGCCGAACGCGCCCTGGCCGCCGGGGCCGTGGGCGTCCTCGCGACCCGGCCCGTCGGCGTCCCGGCCATCGTCGTCCCCGACGTGGTGGCCGCCCTCGGCGCGCTCGCCCGATCCGTCGTCGAACGCCTCGGTACCGACGTCGTGGCCCTCACCGGCTCCGCCGGCAAGACCTCCACCAAGGACCTGATCGCCCAGGTCCTGCAGCACCACGCGCCGACCGTGTGGACCCCCGGGAACCTCAACAACGAGATCGGCCTGCCGATCACGACGCTGCGGGTCACCGAGGAGACGCAGCACCTGGTCCTGGAGATGGGTGCCCGCGGCATCGGCCACATCGCCTACCTCACCGGACTGACGCCCCCGCGGATCGGTGTGGTCCTCAACGTCGGCACCGCACACATCGGGGAGTTCGGCGGCCGGGAGCAGATCGCGCAGGCCAAGGGCGAGCTCGTCGAGGCCCTGCCGTCCGAGGCGGAGGGCGGCATCGCCGTCCTCAACGCCGATGACCTGCTGGTACGTGCCATGGCCGGGCGCACGAAGGCCCGTACGGTGCTGTTCGGGGAGGCCGAGGACGCCGACATCAGGGCCACCGAGGTCCGGATGACGGACCGGGGACAGCCTTCGTTCACATTGCGAACACCGACCGGGTGCAGTGACGTGACCTTGCGGCTGTACGGTGAGCACCACGTGTCGAACGCGCTCGCCGCGGCCGCCGTCGCCCACGTACTGGGCATGTCCGCCGAGGAGATCGCCACCGCGCTCTCCGGGGCGGGCAGCCTGTCCCGGTGGCGGATGGAGGTCACCGAGCGGGCGGACGGCGTGACGATCGTCAACGACGCCTACAACGCAAACCCCGAGTCCATGCGGGCCGCACTGCGCGCACTCGCCGCGATGGGCGGTGCCGGCAAGGCGAACGGGGGGCGCACGTGGGCGGTGCTCGGCCCGATGGCCGAGCTCGGAGACGACGCGCTCGCCGAGCACGACGCGGTCGGACGGCTTGTCGTCCGGCTCAACGTGAGCAAGCTGGTCGCGGTCGGGGGCAGGGAAGCCTCCTGGCTGCAACTGGGCGCATATAACGAGGGTTCGTGGGGTGAGGAGTCGGTGCTCGTGTCCGACGCGCAGGCGGCGGTCGACCTGTTGCGCAGTGAACTGCGCCCGGGAGACGTCGTGCTGGTGAAGGCTTCCAGGTCAGCCGGCCTGGAGCGGGTGGCCCAGGCCCTGCTCGACGGCGAGGTCGCCGGCCGATGAGGCAGATCCTGTTCTCCGGAGTCATCGGACTCTTCCTCACGCTCATCGGCACCCCGCTGTTGATCAAGGGTCTGGCCCGCAAGGGCTACGGCCAGTTCATCCGGGACGACGGGCCGCGCGGTCACGCCGGGAAGAAGGGCACGCCCACCATGGGCGGCATCTCCTTCATCCTGGCCACGCTGATCGCGTACGCCCTCACCAAGGTGATCACCGGCAGCCAGCCGACCTTCTCGGGCCTCCTCGTCCTCTTCCTGATGGCGGGCATGGGCGTGGTCGGGTTCCTCGACGACTACATCAAGATCGTCAAGCAGCGTTCGCTCGGTCTGCGGGCCAAGGCCAAGATGGCCGGCCAGCTGATCGTCGGCATCGCCTTCGCGGTGCTCTCCCTGCAGTTCAAGGACGCGCGCGGACTGGCCCCGGCCTCCACCAAGCTGTCGTTCGTCACGGACTTCGGCTGGGCGATCGGCCCGGTGCTGTTCGTGGTCTGGGCGCTGTTCATGATCCTGGCGATGTCCAACGGCGTGAACCTCACCGACGGTCTCGACGGCCTGGCCACCGGCGCCGCCGTGATGGTCTTCGGCGCCTACACCTTCATCGGCGTCTGGCAGTACCAGGAGTCCTGCGCCAACGCGCAGACCCTGACCAACCCGAACGCCTGTTTCGAAGTGCGCGACCCATTGGACCTGGCCGTCGTCGCCGCCGCCCTCATGGGCGCCTGCTTCGGCTTCCTGTGGTGGAACACCTCGCCCGCCAAGATCTTCATGGGCGACACCGGTTCGCTGGCCCTCGGCGGCGCGCTCGCCGGCCTGGCGATCTGCTCCCGCACCGAGTTCCTGATGGCGCTCCTCGGCGGCCTCTTCGTCCTGATCACCATGTCGGTCGTCATCCAGGTCGGCTCCTTCAAGCTGACCGGCAAGCGCGTCTTCCGGATGGCACCGCTACAGCACCACTTCGAACTCAAGGGGTGGTCGGAAGTCCTGGTCGTCGTCCGGTTCTGGATCATCCAGGGCATGTGCGTGATCGTGGGCCTCGGAGTCTTCTACGCGGGATGGGCAGCCGACAAGTGACCGCCTGGCACGGCAAGAACATCACCGTCGCCGGCCTCGGCGTGAGCGGCATCAGCGCCGCCCGTGCCCTGGCCGGCCTCGGCGCGCTCGTCACCGTCGTGGACGGCGGCGACAGCGAGGGCCACCGCGCGCGGGCCGCGGAGCTGGAGGCGGCGGGCGTCTCCGTACGCCTGGGCGACGCGCAGACCCTGCCCGAGGGGACCGACCTGGTCGTCACCTCGCCCGGCTGGAAGCCCGACGGCCCGCTGTTCGCGGCGGCCGCCGCGGCCGGCGTGGACGTCGTCGGCGACGTCGAGATCGCCTGGCTGCTGCGCGAGGTCGCCGAGGACCGGCGCGCAGCCCGGACCGGTGAGCCCCGCAGGGAACCGGCCCCCTGGCTGGCGATCACCGGCACCAACGGCAAGACCACCACCACCCAGATGCTCGCCTCGATCCTGAAGGCCGCCGGCCTCAGGACCGCGGCCGTCGGCAACATCGGCACCCCGATCATCGACGTGGTGCTCGGCGAGGAGACGTACGACGTACTCGCCGTCGAGCTCTCCAGCTACCAGCTGCACTGGGCGCCCTCGGTGCGCCCCCACTCCGCGGCCGTCCTGAACCTGGCCCCGGACCACCTCGACTGGCACGGCTCGATGGAGGCGTACGCCACCGACAAGGGCCGGATCTACGAGGGCAACACGGTGGCCTGCGTCTACAACGCCGCGGACAAGGCCACCGAGGACCTGGTCGTCGAGGCGGACGTGGAAGAGGGCTGCCGGGCCATCGGCTTCACCCTCGGCGCCCCCGGCCCCTCCATGTTCGGCGTCGTCGACGGCATCCTCGTCGACCGGGCCTTCGTGGAGAACCGGCAGAAGAACGCCCAGGAACTCGCCGAGGTCGCGGACGTCAATCCGCCCGCCCCGCACAACATCGCCAACGCCCTCGCCGCCGCCGCCCTGGCCCGCGCCTTCGGCGTGGAACCGCGCGCCGTCCGCGACGGACTGCGCGACTTCCGGCCGGACGCCCACCGGGTCAGCCACGTCGACGAGGTCGGCGGGGTCACGTACGTGGACGACTCCAAGGCCACCAACACCCACGCCGCGGAAGCCTCCCTGGCGGCCTTCGAGCCGGTGGTCTGGATCGCCGGCGGCCTGGCCAAGGGCGCGACCTTCGACGAGCTCGTGCAGAAGGCCGCGAAGCGGCTCCGGGGCGTCGTCCTGATGGGCGCCGACCGGGCCCTGATCGCCGAGGCACTGGCGCGACACGCCCCGGAGGTCCCGGTCGTGGACCTCGCACGGACCGACACTGGGGCGATGCTCGCGGCGGTCCGGGAAGCGGCCCGGCTCGCGGAACCCGGCGACACGGTTCTGCTGGCACCTGCCTGTGCCTCGATGGACATGTTCGCGAACTACAGCAAGCGTGGGGACGCGTTCGCCGACGCGGTGCGCGAACTGGCAGCCGAGCAGGCCTAGGTCCGGCTCGATCCTGGGCAGGTTCCCTCCGGCCGACCGGCAGCTCGCCCCGTACGAGTTGGAGGGGAAGATCACAGATGCCGGCCAAGCAAGTCCTGCCGGGGCGGCGGCCGTCCGCGGACAGGACCGCCAAAGAGGGCAGGGGCGCCAAGCCCGGCGCGCCCAGGACGCCCAGGACCGGCCGGGGGGTGCTGGGCCGGGGGCGCCCCGCGGCGCGTCCCGGGCGGCCCGCCGGAGGCGGCCCGCTGACCCGGCTGCGGCGCACGCAACGGCAGTTGCGCCGGGCCTGGGACCGGCCCCTCACGGCGTATTACCTGATCTTCGGCAGCGCGCTGCTCATCACCGTGCTCGGTCTCGTGATGGTCTACTCGGCCTCCATGATCAAGGCGCTCCAGCTCGGGCTGGGCGACGCGTACTTCTTCAAGAAGCAGTTCCTGGCGGCCACGATCGGCACCGGACTGCTGCTGATCGCCTCCCGGATGCCCGTCAAGCTCCACCGGGCCCTGTCCTATCCGGTGCTCACCGGCACCCTCTTCCTGATGGTCCTGGTCCAGGTCCCCGGGATAGGGGTGTCGATCAACGGCAACCAGAATTGGATCTCCCTTGGCGGTCCGTTCATGTTGCAGCCCAGTGAGTTCGGCAAACTGGCCCTGATCCTCTGGGGCGCCGACCTGCTGGCGCGCAAGGGCGACAAGGACCTGCTGAGCCAGTGGAAACACCTGCTGGTCCCGCTGGTCCCGGTCACCTTCCTGCTGCTCGGGCTCATCATGCTCGGCGGGGACATGGGCACCGCGATGATCCTCGGCGCCATCCTCTTCGGGCTGTTGTGGCTGGCCGGAGCCCCGACGCGGATGTTCGCGGCGGTACTGGCCTTCGTGGGCGTGCTCGTCGCCCTGCTCATCAAGACCAGTCCGCACCGCATGGACCGGCTCCAGTGCATCGGAGTCTCCGAGCTGCCCGAAAACGGGCTGTGCTGGCAGGCCGTCCACGGAATCTACGCCCTCGCGTCGGGCGGATGGTTCGGTTCCGGACTGGGTGCCAGTGTGGAAAAATGGGGGCAACTGCCAGAGGCCCATACCGACTTCATCTTCGCCATCACCGGCGAGGAACTGGGGCTGGCGGGGACGCTGTCGGTGCTCGCCCTGTTCGCGGCCCTAGGCTATGCGGGTATCCGCGTGGCCGGACGCACGGAGGATCCCTTCGTACGGTTTGCCGCGGGAGGCGTGACCACGTGGATCACGGCGCAAGCCGTGATCAACATCGGTGCGGTGCTCGGTCTGCTGCCGATCGCCGGGGTCCCGCTCCCGCTGTTCTCCTACGGTGGGTCAGCCTTGCTGCCGACCATGTTCGCGGTCGGACTGCTCATCGCCTTCGCGCGTGAGGAGCCGGCGGCACGGGCGGCGCTCGCGATGCGGAGGCCCAAGAACGGCCGGCCGCGGACCGGGCAGAGATGGAAGTCGATGAGACGGCGCGTCAAGAAGCGTCCGTCCGGAGAGCGGTGAATTTCGGTGCATGTCGTACTCGCCGGTGGGGGGACCGCCGGCCACATCGAGCCGGCGCTGGCCCTCGCGGACGCCCTGCGCAGGCAGGACCCTTCTGTGGGCATCACCGCCCTCGGCACTGAACGCGGACTCGAAACCCGCCTGGTGCCCGAGCGCGGCTACGAGCTGGGACTGATCCCGGCCGTCCCGTTGCCCCGTAGGCCCACGCCTGAGCTGATCACCGTCCCAGGACGGCTGCGCGGCACCATCAAGGCGGCGGAGGAGATCCTCATCCGCACCAAGGCCGACTGCGTCGTCGGCTTCGGCGGCTACGTGGCCCTGCCCGGCTACCTCGCGGCCAAGCGCCTCGGGGTGCCGATCATCGTCCACGAGGCCAACGCGCGGCCCGGACTGGCCAACAAGATCGGCTCCCGGTACGCGTTCGCCGTCGCGGTCTCCACCCCCGACAGCAAGCTGCGCGGCGCCCGCTACGTGGGCATCCCGCTGCGCCGCTCCATCTCCACCCTCGACCGGGCGCTGGTCCGCCCGGAGGCGCGCGCCGCCTTCGGCCTGGACCCCAACCTGCCGACGCTGCTGGTCTCCGGCGGCTCGCAGGGCGCCCGGCGCCTCAACGAGGTGATCGAGCAGGTCGCGCCGACCCTCCAGCGCTCCGGGGTCCAGATCCTGCACGCGGTCGGCCCGAAGAACGAACTGCCGCGTGTCGACAACATGCCCGGGATGCCGCCTTATGTGCCGGTACCGTATGTGGACCGGATGGATCTCGCGTACGCCGCCGCCGACATGATGCTCTGCCGCGCGGGCGCGATGACCGTCGCCGAACTGTCCGCCGTCGGGCTGCCCGCCGCCTACGTCCCGCTGCCGATCGGCAACGGCGAACAGCGGCTCAACGCCCAGTCGGTGGTCAAGGCCGGCGGCGGCCTGCTCGTGGACGACGCGGAACTGACGCCCCAGTGGGTGCTCAGCCAGGTCCTCCCGGTGCTCGCCGACCCGCACCGCCTGTACGAGATGTCCCGCGCCGCCGCCGAGTTCGGCCGGCGGGACGCCGACGAACTGCTCGTCGGCATGGTGTACGAGGCGATCGCAGCCAACAGAGCCCGCTGACGCGGGAAGCACCGACGCAGGAGGCACAGGAGTGGCCGGAGCGAGCACCGCGCAGCGTGGCGGCCCCGGAGCCGCGGGGAAGGGCTCCGGCCCCCTCGGGCGGCTGGGGACCCCGAAGGCCCCCAAGCCGCCGAAGCCGCCCAAGGGCTCCGGCCCCGGGGGACCCCGCGGGCCGCGCCCCGGCGGGCTCCCGGGAGGGCTGCGCCGGGGGCCCCTCGTGGTCGCCGGCGTACTCCTCGTGCTGCTCCTGGCCGTCGGCTGCACCTGGGTGCTCTACGGCTCCTCCTGGCTCCGGGTCGAGAAGGTCACCGCCGCCGGCACCGAGGTCCTGACCCGGGAGCAGGTGCTGGCGGCGGCGGCCGTTCCCGTCGGGTCCCCCCTGGCGTCCGTGGACACCGACGAGATCGAAGCCCGGCTCCGCGGTCGCCTGCCCCGTATCGATTCGGTCGATGTGGTGCGGGCCTGGCCGCACGGAATCGGTTTGAAGGTGACGGAACGCAAACCCGTTCTGCTCATCAAGAAGGGCGCGCAGTTCGTGGAAGTGGACGCTTCCGGTGTGCGATTCGACACGGTCGGACAGGCTCCGGCAGGTGTTCCGCTCCTCGAACTGAGCTCCAAGCAGTCTCCGAGCGGCCGCCGTTTCGACGAGGAGCGGCTGCTGCGCGAGGCCGTCCACATCGCCGGAGTCCTCCCGGAATCCGTCCGCAAGGAGACCCTGCAGGTCAAGGTCAGGTCCTACGACTCGGTGGTACTGGAGTTGAGCGGCGGCCGGTCGGTGGTCTGGGGGAGCGGCGAACAGGGCGAGGCGAAGGGCCGCGCGCTGACGGCGCTCCTGAAGGCCTCGCCCAAGGCTGACCGATTCGACGTGAGCGTCCCCACCGCCCCGGCGGTGTCCGGTAGTTGACGTCCGGTCGAACAGCGTCGCACCCTGGTTGGCCACCGATACGGGTGATCACATAGGGTGAAAAGAAAAACGGGAGGTTCGGCGTGTTCGTTGAACACGCGCTACTTGTCGACTTAGTGTCCTGTTCGGAAGAGTCCAAGGAACAGACACACTCATAACCCTAAACTTCAGGGTTAGGGTTCGGGTCGGCGCGTACGAACCGTCCCAATTTCGGCATCAGTCGTCGCACCGCAGGCCCGCGAGGCGAACGACACGTAACTCGAGGCGAGAGGCCTTCGACGTGGCAGCACCGCAGAACTACCTCGCAGTCATCAAGGTCATCGGTGTCGGCGGCGGTGGTGTCAATGCCATCAACCGAATGATCGAGGTCGGTCTCAAGGGCGTCGAGTTCATCGCCATCAACACAGACGCCCAGGCGCTGTTGATGAGCGACGCCGACGTCAAGCTCGACGTCGGCCGCGAACTGACCCGGGGACTCGGCGCAGGCGCCAACCCGGATGTCGGTCGCAAGGCGGCAGAGGACCACCGCGAGGAGATCGAGGAGGTCCTCAAGGGGGCCGACATGGTCTTCGTCACCGCCGGTGAGGGCGGTGGCACCGGAACCGGTGGCGCACCCGTCGTCGCCAACATCGCGCGCTCGCTGGGCGCCCTGACGATCGGTGTGGTCACCCGACCCTTCACCTTCGAGGGTCGGCGCCGCGCGAACCAGGCCGAGGACGGCATCGCCCAGCTCCGCGAGCAGGTCGACACCCTCATCGTCATCCCCAACGACCGCCTGCTGTCCATCTCGGACCGCCAGGTCAGCGTGCTCGACGCCTTCAAGTCGGCCGACCAGGTCCTGCTGTCCGGCGTCCAGGGCATCACCGACCTCATCACCACCCCGGGTCTGATCAACCTCGACTTCGCGGACGTCAAGTCCGTGATGTCCGAGGCGGGCTCGGCGCTGATGGGCATCGGCTCGGCCCGCGGCGACGACCGCGCGGTGGCCGCCGCCGAGATGGCGATCTCCTCGCCGCTCCTCGAGGCGTCCATCGACGGCGCCCGCGGCGTGCTGCTCTCCATCTCCGGTGGCTCGGACCTCGGTCTCTTCGAGATCAACGAGGCCGCGCAGCTGGTGAGCGAGGCCGCGCACCCCGAGGCGAACATCATCTTCGGAGCCGTCATCGACGACGCGCTCGGCGACGAGGTACGGGTCACCGTCATCGCGGCCGGGTTCGACGGCGGACAGCCCCCGGCCCGCCGCGACAACGTCATCGGCGCGGCCTCCACCAAGCGCGAGGAGCCGGCCCCGGCTCCGGTCCGCGCCGCCGAGCCGGCCCGCCCGGCCTTCGGCGGACTCGGCTCGGTCACCCCGCGCGAGGAGCCGGTCCGCAGCGAGCCGGTCCCGGTCGCCGAGGCTCCGGCCCCGCAGGTCCCGACGGCCCGGCCGTACCAGGACAGCCCGGCCGAGGAACTGGACGTCCCGGACTTCTTGAAGTGACCCTGGAGCAGTACAGCGAGAGCGGCGCCCACTTCGCCTTCACCGACCGGTGGGGCGGGGTGAGCGCCGTTCCGTACGAGGAGCTCAATCTCGGCGGCGCGGTCGGAGACGACCCGGCCGCCGTTCGTGCGAACCGGGCCGCCGCGGCGAAGGCGCTGGGCATCGCACCGGATCTGGTCGTCTGGATGAACCAGGTGCACGGGCGGGACGTGGCCGTGGTCGACGGCCCCTGGGGGCCGGACCGGCCGGTCCCCGATGTGGACGCGGTGGTGACCGCCCGTCGGGGACTCGCCCTCGCGGTCCTCACCGCCGACTGCACGCCCGTCCTGCTGGCCGACCCCGTCGCCGGCATCGCCGGAGCCGCCCACGCCGGGCGGCCCGGGCTGGTGGCCGGAGTCGTGGGCGCCGCCGTCGAGGCGATGGTCTCGCTCGGGGCCGACCCCGCGCACATGGTGGCCCGTACCGGACCGGCGGTGTGCGGGCGGTGCTACGAAGTCCCCGCCGAGATGCGGGCGGCGGTCGCCGAGGTGGTGCCGGCCGCGTACGCCGAGACGAGCTGGGGCACACCGGCCGTCGACGTGGTGGCCGGGGTGCACGCGCAGCTCGCGGAGGCGGGGTTGGCCGACCTCGGCCGCTCCCCGGTCTGCACACTGGAGTCGCGGGACCACTTCTCGTACCGCCGCGACCGGATGACCGGGCGGCTTGCCGGATATGTCTGGTTGGACTGAAGAATGACGGATCGTAAGTCCGAGCTCGCCGAGAACCTCGCGCGGGTGGAGGAGCGGATCGGGGTCGCCTGCGCGGCCGCCGGGCGCAAGCGGGAAGAGGTGACCCTCATCGTGGTCACCAAGACCTACCCGGCGAGCGACGTACGACTGCTGGCGGACCTGGGTGTCCGTCACGTGGCGGAAAACCGGGACCAGGACGCGGCCCCCAAGGCCGAGGCCTGTGCGGATCTGCCCCTCACCTGGCACTTCGTGGGCCAGTTGCAGACGAACAAAGTCCGTTCGGTGGCGGGATACGCGCACCTCGTGCAGTCCGTCGACCGCCCCAAGCTCGTGACGGCCCTCTCGGCGGCCGCGGAGGGCGCCGGGCGGGAACTGGGCTGCCTGGTGCAGATCGCCCTCGACGCCGAGTCGGGCGAGCGGGGGGCCCGCGGCGGCGCGGCGCCCGAGCAGCTCGCCGAGTTGGCGGACCTCGTGGCGGCGGCTCCCGGACTGCGCATCGACGGGCTCATGACGGTCGCTCCGCTGGCCGGGCTGTACGCGGGACGCGAACAAGCGGCCTTCGAGCGGCTGGTGGAATTGTCATCCCGCCTGCGCGCGGACCATCCGGCTGCCACGATGGTCTCGGCCGGGATGAGCGCAGACCTGGAACAGGCCGTTGCGGCCGGTGCGACACATGTACGCGTCGGCACTGCGGTACTCGGCGCGAGACCCCGGCTCGGGTAACGTCGCGAAGAAAGTCGGACCACAGCAGAAAATATGGTCATTTCCGCTGATGAGCGGACAGGCCACGTGGATCGCGGGCAGTTGGTGACATTCGTGACACGGCGAGACACCTGCGACAGGGCGATCCACCACAGAGCGGAGGACTCAGAGAATGGCCGGCGCGATGCGCAAGATGGCGGTCTACCTCGGCCTCGTGGAGGACGACCGGTACGACAACCCGGGGTACGACCCCGACGACGAGTTCGAACCCGAGCCGGAGCCGGAGCGGTCGCGCGAGCGGGACCGCCGACAGCCACCCGTTTCGCATCAAACGCCTGTATCGGACGAACCGGTACGAGTTGCCCAGCCTCCGGCACCAAGAGAACCCCTCCCAATGCCGGTTGAAAACGGACGTCCCGCGCGAATCGCCCCCGTGGCGTCCATCACACCCGACCGCTCGAATATGGAGAAGAACGCCCCCGTGATCATGCCCAAGGTCGTCTCCGAGCGGGAGCCGTACCGCATCACGACGCTGCACCCCCGGACCTACAACGAGGCCCGTACCATCGGGGAACACTTCCGTGAGGGCACTCCGGTGATCATGAATCTCACGGAGATGGACGACACAGACGCGAAGCGCCTTGTCGACTTCGCCGCGGGCCTGGTCTTCGGTCTGCACGGCAGCATTGAACGCGTGACACAGAAGGTGTTCCTGCTGTCTCCTGCTAACGTCGATGTCACGGCGGAGGACAAGGCCCGCATCGCGGAGGGCGGGTTCTTCAACCAAAGCTAGACCGATCCGTCAGATACGGGACCGGGTACAGGGCGGAAGCAGGGGAGAGGGAAGCGCGGGATGGGCGTAGCACTGCAAGTGGTTTACATCGCGCTGATGTGCTTCCTCATCGTGCTGATCTTCCGACTGGTCATGGACTACGTGTTCCAGTTCGCACGCTCATGGACACCCGGCAAGGCGATGGTGGTCGTTCTGGAGGCCACCTACACTGTCACCGATCCACCGCTCAAGCTCCTTCGGCGGCTCATCCCGCCGTTGCGTCTCGGGGGCGTGGCACTCGACCTGTCCTTCTTCGTTCTGATGATCATCGTTTACATCCTCATCAGTTTCGTGAGCACCGCTGCGAGAAGCGTGTGAACGATGAGCTTCCCCGCAGGCGCGGGGACAGTCCCGATACGGTCCTGCCGACTGCCGACGACTACGTAGAGGTGAAGAAGACATGCCGCTGACTCCCGAGGACGTGCGGAACAAGCAGTTCACGACCGTCCGCCTGCGAGAGGGCTATGACGAGGACGAGGTCGACGCCTTCCTCGACGAGGTCGAGTCCGAACTGACGCGACTGCTGCGAGAGAACGAGGACCTGCGCGCCAAGCTGGCGGCCGCCACGCGTGCCGCCGCGCAGAACCAGCAGCAGGGCATGCGCAAGCCGGACCCCCAGGACGGCGGAGGCCAGCGTGGCCCCGGCGCCCCCGTGCCCGCGGCCATATCCGGCCCCCCGCAGCAGCAGCCCCAGATGGGTCCGCCGCAGCTCCAGGGTGGCCCGCCCCAGCTTCCGGCCGGCCCCGGTGGGCACGGTCAGCAGGGTCCCGGCCCGATGGGCAACCCGATGCAGCAGCACACCATGGGTGGGCAGCAGCAGATGGGCCAGCAGGGCATGGGGCAGCAGGGCATGGGCCAGCAGGGCATGGGCCAGCAGGGTCCCGGCCCGATGGGCAACCCGATGCAGCAGCAGTCCATGGGTGGCCAGAACCCGCTCGGCCAGCAGATGGGCCAGCCCATGGGCCAGCAGATGCAGCCGATGGGCCAGCAGATGCAACCCATGGGGCAGCAGATGCACCAGCAGCCGCAGCAGCTCCCGCAGCAGGGTCCCGGTGGCGACAGCGCCGCCCGCGTCCTGTCGCTCGCGCAGCAGACCGCCGACCAGGCGATCGCGGAGGCCCGCTCCGAGGCCAACAAGATCGTCGGAGAGGCCCGGTCGCGCGCCGAGGGTCTGGAGCGGGACGCCCGCGCCAAGGCCGACGCGCTGGAGCGGGACGCGCAGGAGAAGCACCGCGTCGCGATGGGCTCCCTGGAGTCCGCCCGCGCCACGCTGGAGCGCAAGGTCGAGGACCTGCGGGGCTTCGAGCGTGAGTACCGCACCCGTCTGAAGTCCTACCTGGAGTCGCAGCTGCGCCAGCTGGAGACGCAGGCCGACGACTCGCTGGCTCCGCCGCGGAACCCCGCCGGTCCCGCGCTGCCGCCGTCGCCGACCCCGTCGATGGCTCCGGCCGGTGCGATGCACTCCATGGGCGGTCCGTCCATGGGCGGTGGCCCCTCCCCGATGGGTGGTCCGTCGCCGATGGCCCCCTCCTACGGTGGCGGTCAGCAGCAGATGTCCCCGGCGATGACGCAGCCGATGGCTCCGGTGCGGCCGGCTGGTCCGCAGCCGATGCAGCAGGCGCCGTCTCCCATGCGGGGCTTCCTGATCGACGAGGACGACAACTAAGCGGTAGCCGTCGGCAGACGGTTCGGGCCGGGCCCGGTTCCCCTTCGGGGGCACCGGGCCCGGCCCGTTTGCGTACCAGGGGCGGTACGGGGCCCTGCGGGGGCTGTCCCCTACCCGCCCTTCGCCCGTTCCCTGGGGCTCCGCCCCAGACCCCGCGCCTCAAACGCCGGCGGGGCTGGAGTTGCCCTGCGGGCAATCCAGCCCGCCCGGCGTTTGAGGGCACGGGCGCGCAGCGCACGTACGGGGTCCGGGCGGAGCCCGGGAAACGGAGAAAGGGCGGGGCGGGGAGAAGAAACAGCTGTGGCCCGGCACCCCCCCCCAGGAGGGGACGCCGGGCCACAGGGCCGGAGGGCTACGCCTTGCGGAGGCGGAAGGTCAGGCCGAGGGGCTCGTCCGTGAAGGGATCGCCGTACGACACGTCCGCCTCGCCGGAGGCGTAGTCCGTGGCCAGGACCTCGTCCGCGATCAGCGTCGCGTGGTCCGTCAGGGCCGTCACCAGCTCAGGGTCCGAGGTGGACCAGCGCAGGGCGATGCGGTCCGCCACGTCGAGGCCGGAGTTCTTCCGGGCCTCCTGGATCAGGCGGATCGCGTCACGGGCCAGGCCCGCGAGCCGCAGCTCCGGGGTGATCTCCAGGTCCAGGGCGACCGTCGCGCCGGAGTCGGACGCCACCGACCAGCCCTCGCGCGGGGTCTCCGTGATGATGACCTCCTCCGGGGTGAGGGCGACCGGCTCACCGTTCACCTCGACCGAGGCCTCACCGGAGCGCAGGGCCAGCGACAGCGCCGCCGCGTCGGCCGCGGCCACCGCCTTCGCCACGTCCTGCACGCCCTTGCCGAAGCGCTTGCCCAGCGCCCTGAAGTTCGCCTTGGCCGTGGTGTCGACCAGGGAGCCGCCCACCTCCGAGAGCGAGGCCAGGGAGGAGACGTTCAGCTCCTCCGTGATCTGGGAGTGCAGCTCGGGGGAGAGCGTCTCGAAGCCCGATACGGCGACCAGCGCGCGGGACAGCGGCTGGCGGGTCTTCACGCCCGACTCGGCCCGCGTGGCGCGGCCCAGCTCCACGAGGCGGCGTACCAGCAGCATCTGCCGGGACAGCTCCGGGTCGATCGCCGAGGCGTCCGGGACCGGCCAGGTGGTCAGGTGCACCGACTCCGGGGCGTCCGGGGTGACCGGGACGACCATGTCCTGCCAGACCCGCTCCGTGATGAAGGGGGTGAGGGGGGCCAGGAGGAGGGTGACCGTCTCCACCACCTCGTGCAGGGTGCGCAGCGCGGCCGCGTCGCCCTGCCAGAAGCGGCGCCGAGAGCGGCGGACGTACCAGTTGGAGAGGTCGTCCACGAAGGACGAGAGGAGCTTGCCGGCGCGCTGGGTGTCGTAGGACTCCATCGCCTCCGTGACCTCGGTCGTCAGGGTGTGGAGTTCCGAGAGCAGCCAGCGGTCCAGGACCGTGCGGTCCGCGGGCGCCGGGTCGGAGGCCGAGGGGGCCCAGTTCGACGTGCGGGCGTACAGGGCCTGGAAGGCGACCGTGTTCCAGTACGTGAGGAGCGTCTTGCGGACGACCTCCTGGATGGTGCCGTGGCCGACGCGGCGCGCCGCCCACGGGGAGCCGCCGGCCGCCATGAACCAGCGGACGGCGTCGGCGCCGTGCGTGTCCATCAGCTGGATCGGTTCGAGGGTGTTGCCCAGGTGCTTGGACATCTTGCGGCCGTCCTCGGCGAGGATGTGGCCCAGGCAGACCACGTTCTCGTAGGAGGACTTGTCGAAGACGAGGGTGCCGACCGCCATCAGCGTGTAGAACCACCCGCGCGTCTGGTCGATGGCCTCCGAGATGAACTGCGCCGGGTAGCGCTTCTCGAAGATCTCCTTGTTCTTGTGCGGGTAGCCCCACTGCGCGAACGGCATCGAACCCGAGTCGTACCAGGCGTCGATGACCTCCGGCACGCGGACCGAGGTGAGCGCGCAGCCCTCCGCCGTGCAGGGGAAGGTGACCTCGTCGATGTAGGGGCGGTGCGGGTCCAGGTTCGACTGGTCCGTGCCCGTCAGGTCGCTCAGCTCGGAGAGCGAGCCGACGCAGGTGAGGTGGTTCTCCTCGCAGCGCCAGATGGGCAGCGGGGTGCCCCAGTAGCGGTTGCGGGACAGCGCCCAGTCGATGTTGTTGTTCAGCCAGTCGCCGAAGCGGCCCTGCTTGACGGAGTCCGGGAACCAGTTGGTCTTCTCGTTCTCCCGCAGCATCGCGTCCTTGACGGCGGTGGTGCGGACGTACCAGGACGGCTGCGCGTAGTAGAGCAGGGCGGTGTGGCAGCGCCAGCAGTGCGGGTAGCTGTGCTCGTAGGCGATGTGCTTGAAGAGCAGGCCGCGCGCGTCCAGGTCGGCGGTCAGCTTCTCGTCGGCCTTCTTGAAGAAGACGCCGCCGACGAGCGGGACCTCCTCCTCGAAGGTGCCGTCGGGGCGGACCGGGTTCACGACCGGCAGGCCGTACGCGCGGCAGACCGCGAGGTCGTCGGCGCCGAAGGCGGGGGACTGGTGGACCAGACCGGTGCCGTCCTCGGTCGTGACGTACTCGGCGTTCACGACGTAGTGGGCGGGCTCCGGGAACGCGACCAGGTCGAAGGGGCGCTGGTACGTCCAGCGCTCCATCTCCTTGCCCGTGAAGGACTCGCCGGTGGCCTCCCAGCCCTCGCCGAGGGACTTCTCGAGGAGGGGCTGGGCGACGACGACCTTCTCGTCACCATTGGTCGCGACGACGTACGTGACGTCGGGGTGCGCGGCCACCGCGGTGTTGGACACCAGGGTCCAGGGCGTGGTCGTCCAGACCAGGAGCGCCGCCTCGCCCGCGAGGGGGCCGGAGGTCAGCGGGAAGCGGACGTAGACCGAGGGGTCGATGACCGTCTCGTAGCCCTGGGCCAGCTCGTGGTCGGAGAGGCCGGTGCCGCAGCGGGGGCACCAGGGGGCGACGCGGTGGTCCTGGGTGAGCAGGCCCTTGTTGAAGATCTCCTTCAGCGACCACCACACGGACTCGACGTACTCGGGGTCCATGGTGCGGTAGGCGTCGTCGAGGTCGACCCAGTAGCCCATCCGGTTCGTGAGCTCGGTGAAGGCGTCGGTGTGCCGGGTCACCGACTCGCGGCACTTGGCGTTGAACTCGGCGATGCCGTAGGCCTCGATGTCCTTCTTGCCGTTGAAGCCCAGTTCCTTCTCGACGGCGAGCTCGACGGGCAGGCCGTGGCAGTCCCAGCCGGCCTTGCGGGCCACGTGGTAGCCGCGCATGGTGCGGAACCGGGGGAAGACGTCCTTGAAGACGCGGGCCTCGATGTGGTGCGCGCCGGGCATGCCGTTCGCGGTGGGCGGGCCCTCGTAGAAGACCCATTCGGGGCGGCCCTCGGACTGCTCCAGGGTCTTGGCGAAGGTCTTGCTCTCGCGCCAGAAGTCGAGGACCGCGTGCTCGAGGGCAGGCAGGTCGACCTGGGCGGGTACCGGGCGGTACTGCGGCGGTGTGGTCATGAGGCTGAACTCTTCCTCCGGCGGGGTGTCACTTCCGTCCGGAGGGACGAGAGCCGCCCTCGTTCCCAAGGACCTGCTGCTCCCGCGGTACCACCCTCCTTGGCCTGCGGACCCGTGGTCCGTCGGCCCCCTCATTGGGGTGCGAAGCCGGTTCTACTCGCCCTACGGGAATCCCGGCGGGCTTTCTTCCGGCGGCTCCGGGGTGATCCTTCGCATCGCGCTCGCCCCCGGGCTCTCACCGTCCCCGGGTCGCTCCTGGCTGCGTCCGACGCTACTCGTCCCCATCCATGCCTCTCGCTGGGCCCAGTGTACGGGCCGGGGCGCCCGTCGGCAGACCGGTTTACGGGGCGTGGCGCGGGGCCCGCGGCGGGGCGCGGGCGGGGGCCGGGAGGGGGGCCGGGAGGGGGGCCGGGATGACCCGAATGGGCCGACGGGCCGCTCCGGGGTGCGGAGGGGGCCGGTGGGGCGGATTATCGGGCTCCCCGCTGGGCACAACGGATGCAGGTTGACCTCGATGGACGCGTGCCCCGTTGCCGCGGGGCCGGAGTCGATTTATCGTTCCGGCACGATTCGCGAGCAATGATCACAGTATGTGAAGGGGCCGCGGCCATGGTGGCGAAGAAGACCGCCGGGAGTACTGCCAAGAAGGCTGTCGGGAAGGCTGCGGAGAAGCCGGCGAAGGAGCCGGTGACGGAGGTGGCGGCCCCCGATCCGGAGGCCGGACCGGTGGAAGGGGCCGCCGCCGGGAAGAAGGCGGCGGCCGTGAAGAAGGCGACCGCGAAGACGGCGGCTGGAACGAAGGCGGCCGCCGGGACCAAGGCGGCCACGAAGAAGGTGGCGGCCGGGTCGAAGGCCACCGGCGCGGAGGAAGTGGCCGCCGGGAAGGCGCCTGCCGGGAAGGCGGCCGCCGTGAAGAAGACGGCCGCGAAGAAGGCCACGGCCAAGACGGTCGCGGCCGAGGGGGCGGCCGAGGCCGCGCACGAGACGGGAGCCCGGAAAGTGGTTGCCAAGAAGAGCACCGGCACGGCCAGGAAGACGGCCACGGCCGCGACCAGCGGGCTGCCGAAGACGCGGGGCACCGCGGGCCTGGCCCCCGGCGAGCTCGCCGTACGGCCCGGCGAGGACCCCTGGACCCCGGACGAGGTCGCCGACGCGCGGGCCGAGCTGGAGAGCGAGGTGCTGCGGCTGCGCGCCGAGCTCCAGGCCTCCGACGCGGCCATCTCGGGGCTGATGAGGGACTCCGGCGACGGCGCCGGAGACGACCAGGCCGATACGGGGACCAAGAACATCACCCGGGAGTCCGAGCTCGCCCTCGCCGCGAACGCGAACTCGATGCTGGAGCAGACCGAGCGCGCGCTGGAACGGCTGGAGTCGGGCACGTACGGCCTCTGCGAGAACTGCGGGCAGCCCATCGGCAAGGCGCGGATGCAGGCCTTCCCGCGGGCCACGCTGTGCGTGGACTGCAAGCAGAAGCAGGAGCGGCGGCACTGAGCGGGGGCCGCGAGCGGGACGGACGGGCGCCCGGCGGGCGTCTGACGGCCCTGAGCGGGCACCGCGGGGGCCCGGCCCCGCGCCGGCGGGACCGGCCCGGGTCCGGTCGGGTCGGCGGCCGAGGCGGCGGCCGAAGGGTGCCCTGACGTACTCTCGTTTCTCGTCAGGGTCCAGGAGCCTGGCGGGTCGGTCGGCGCCGTGCCGTCCTACAACCTGGTTCGAGCTAGTTCGAGGGACTCACGTGGCAGAGGCGGAGCGCATCATCGGTACGCCGGAGGTCGGGGAAGACGGCGCCCAGCCCGAATCCGCCGCGCCCAAGGGGCGGCGGCGGATCGTCGCGCTGCTCGTCGTGGCGCTTCTCGCCTACCTGGTCGACCTGGGCAGCAAGATGCTGGTCGTCGCGAAGCTGGAGCACCAGCCGTCGATCCAGGTCATCGGAGATCTGCTGAAGTTCGACGCGATCCGGAACCCCGGAGCCGCCTTCGGCTTCGGCGAGGCCTTCACGATCATCTTCACCTGCATCGCCGCCACCGTCATCGTGGTGATCGTGCGGCTCGCGCGGAAGCTGTACAGCCTGCCCTGGGCGATCGCGCTGGGCCTGCTGCTGGGCGGGGCGCTGGGCAACCTGACCGACCGGATCTTCCGCTCGCCGGGCGTCTTCCGCGGAGCGGTCGTCGACTTCATCGCGCCCGCGCACTTCGCCGTCTTCAACCTCGCGGACTCGGCGATCGTGTGCGGCGGGATCCTGATCGTCCTGCTCTCGTTCAAGGGGCTGGACCCGGACGGCACCGTCCACAAGGACTGATCGCGGGAATGGTCTTCTGTCGAGTCCTGCATACTCGACAGGTGAGTACGATTCCCGAGATCCGCACCCTGCCCGTTCCCGATGGCCTCGAGGGCGAGCGCGTCGACGCCGCTATCGCCCGTATGTTCGGATTTTCCCGGACGAAGGCGGCCGAACTCGCGGCCGCGGGAAAGGTGCTGGTCGACGGCAGTGTCGTCGGGAAGTCCGAGCGTGTGCACGGTGGCGCCTGGCTCGAGGTCGAGATGCCCGAACCGCCGCGCAAGGTCGAGCTCGTCGCCGAGCCCGTCCCCGGCATGGAGATCGTCCATGACGACGACGACATCGTCGTCATCATGAAGCCGGTCGGCGTCGCCGCCCACCCCAGCCCCGGCTGGACCGGAACCACCGTCATCGGCGGCCTGGCCGCCGCCGGCTACCGCATCTCCACCTCCGGCGCCTCCGAGCGCCAGGGCATCGTGCACCGGCTCGACGTCGGCACCTCCGGCCTGATGGCCGTCGCGAAGTCGGAGCGCGCGTACACCTCGCTGAAGAACCAGTTCCGCGAGCGGATCGTCGACAAGCGCTACCACGCGCTGGTGCAGGGCCACCCGGACCCGATGAGCGGCACGATCGACGCGCCGATCGGGCGCCACCCCAGCGCCGACTACAAGTGGGCCGTGACCCAGGAGGGCAAGCCCTCCGTCACCCACTACGACCTGATCGAGGCCTTCCGCGCCGCCTCGCTGCTGGACATCAAGCTGGAGACCGGCCGCACGCACCAGATCCGCGTGCACATGGCCGCGCACAAACACCCCTGCGTCGGCGACCTGACCTACGGCGCCGACCCGACCGTCGCGAAGCGCCTCGGGCTCACCCGGCAGTGGCTGCACGCGGTGCGGCTCGGGTTCGAGCACCCCTCGGACGGGCAGTGGGTGGAGTTCGCGAGCACCTACCCGGCGGACCTGCAGAACGCGCTGGACGTGATCCGCAAGGAGAGCGAGTGACCGCGGGCGGCGGCGGCGTCGTACGGGTCGTCGTCACGGATGAGGATCTGAAGGCCTGCTTCGGCGTGCGCACCGAGGTCTTCGTGGTCGAGCAGTCGGTGCCGGAGTCGCTCGAGTACGACGCGTACGACGAGATCGCGGTGCACGTGCTGGCCGAGGGGCCGGACGGGGTGCCGCTGGGCACCGGCCGGCTGCTGTACGGGCCGGAGGCCCTCGGCAAGACGGGCTCCCCGGAGGTCGGCTCGCTGGGACGGCTCGCCGTCACCAAGGCCGCGCGCGGGCTCGGGGTGGGCGTCGCGCTGGTGCGGGCGATCGAGGCGGAGGCGGGCCGGCTCGGCCTCGCGGCCGTGGATCTCGGGGCGCAGACCCAGGCGATGGGGTTCTACGAGCGGCTGGGGTACGCGGCCTACGGGCCGGAGTTCCTGGACGCGGGGATCCCGCACCGGTCGATGCGGCGCGCGCTGCCGTAGCCCCGGGCGGAGCCCGACACGCGCCGCGGTCCGCGTCGCTCGGTGCGGCGGGCTGGCAGTGTGTGGGAGTGGATCAGCTCCTGCTGTTGTTCGTGCTGTTGCTCGGGGCCGTGGTGACGGTGCCGCTCGGGGACCGGTTGGGGCTTCCCTCGCCGGTGCTGATGACGCTCGGCGGGGTGGTGCTCGCCCTGGTGCCCGCCGTGCCCAATGTCGACATCCCGCCGGAGTACATCCTGCCGCTCGTGCTGCCCCCGCTGCTGTACGCCTCCGTGCAGCGGACCTCCTGGCGGCAGTTCGCCGCCAACCTACGGCCCATCCTGCTCCTGGCCGTCGCCCTCGTCTTCGTGACCACCGTGGCCGTCGCCTGGACCGCGCACGCCCTCGTACCGGGGCTCTCGATCGCCGCGGCCGTCGCGCTCGGCGCGCTCGTCGCCCCGCCCGACCCCGTCGCCGCCACCGCCGTGGCCGGGTCGCTCGGGCTGCCCCGGCGCATGGTGTCGATCCTGGAGGGCGAGGGGCTCTTCAACGACGTCACCGCCATCGTGCTCTACCACGTGGCCATCGCCGCCGCCGTCAGCGGCACCTTCTCGTGGCCCGAGGCGCTCGGGGAGTTCGTGCTGTCGGCCGTCGTGGCCGTCGTGGTGGGGCTCGGGCTCGGCTGGGCCGCCAACCGGCTCATGGGGCGGCTCGGCGATGCCACGCTCCAGATCGGGCTGACGCTGCTCGTGCCGTTCGTGGCGTACGTGGTGGCGGAGGAGTTCCTCGGGTCCGGCGTGCTGGCCGTGCTGACCACGGCGCTGTTCCTCGCCGAGTACGCCACCGACGCCGACGACGTGCTGGGCAGGCTCGCCGGGCACACGTTCTGGGAGGTCGTCGACATGCTGGTCACCGGTGTGGCCTTCGGCCTGATCGGGCTGGAGCTGCACCACGTGTTCGGGACCGCCGGCGGCCGGGCGTGGGAGATGGCCGGGTGGGCGGCGGCCGTGGTCGCGGTGGTGGTCGGCGTACGGCTGGCGTGGCTGCTGCCGGCCGGCTGGCTCGCCAAACGGCTCCACTCGCGGCGCGACTACGAGGAGGAGATCCCGCTGAGCTGGCGGGAGTCCGTGGTGATGTGGTGGGCGGGCATGCGGGGCGTGGCCTCGGTGGCGCTCGCGCTCGCCATTCCCTTCGAGACGGACGCGGGTGATCCCTTCCCGGCCCGGAAGGAGATCGTCTTCATCGCCTTCGCCGTGATCATGAGCACCCTGGTGGTTCAGGGGCTCACCCTGCCGTGGCTGGTCCGCCGGCTCGGGGTGGAGGCCGACTCCGACGCGGAGGCGGAGATCGCCCGCGCGCTCGCGATCCGCGCCGCCAAGGCCGCGAAGCGACGGCTGAAGGAGATCGAGGAGGTGGAGGACCTGCCCGAGGACCTGGTGGAGGTGCTCTACCGCAGGGCGTACGACGTGGGCGCCAGGATCAGCCCGGACATGGTCGACGAGGAGCGGCGCGAGGCGTACGCGAAGCGGGTGGAGCGGATCCGCGACGTGGCGCGCATCCAGCGGGAGATGATGTCCGCCGCCCGGCACGAGGTGCTGGCCGCGCGCAGCGAACCGGGCGCCGATCCGGAGATCGTCGACCGGGTGCTGCGGCATCTGGACGTCCGCAGCCTGCGCAATCCGTAGAGCTGGCGGCCGTGGCCGGCCGGGCGCGGGGCCGGTCGTCCGGTTCCGCGACCGGCCCCGCGCTCGATCCGCAGGACGGCGGGCTACACCTGGTAGCGGTCCGGGGCGAAGAGGTGGAGGTGGGCGGCTATCCAGTCCGAGGTGCGGGCCAGGCCCTCCTGGAGGGAGACCTCAGGCTTCCAGCCGGCCCAGTCGCGGGCCCGGGTGTTGTCCGAGAGCAGGCGGTGGACCTCGCTCCCCGAGGGACGCAGCCGGGCCGGGTCGACGACCACCTCCGCGTCCCGGCCGGACGCTGTGATCAGGGCCCGGGCCAGGTCGCCGATGGAGATCTCCTCTCCGGCGCCGAGGTTCACCACCTCACCCAGGGCCCGGTCGCATGCGGCGACGGCGAGGAAGCCGGCCGCGGTGTCGGTCACGTAGGTGAAGTCCCGGGTGGGCGTCAGGGAGCCCAGGCGGATCTCGCGGGCACCCGAGTGGAGCTGGGCCAGGATGGTGGGGATGACCGCGCGGGCCGACTGGCGGGGGCCGTAGGTGTTGAACGGCCGGACCACCGTCACCGGCAGTTCGAACGCGTGGTGGAAGGAGAGCGCCATCATGTCGGCGCCGATCTTCGAAGCGGAGTACGGGGACTGCGGCTGGAGCGGGTGGCTCTCGGAGATCGGGGCCGTCAGGGCGGTGCCGTAGACCTCGCTGGTGGAGGTGTGGACGAGGCGGCGCACGCCGTGGCGGCGGCAGGCCTCGGCCATGTTCTCGGTGCCGGTGACGTTGGTCTGGACGTACGCGCCGGGCGAGGCGTAGCTGTACGGGATCCCGATCAGTGCCGCCAGGTGGAAGACCGTGTCGCAGCCGGCCACCGCGTCGCTGACCCGGCCCGCGTCGCGGACGTCGCCGGCCCACATCTCCACCGGGCCGCCCGGGTCGGCCAGGTAGCGGGCCAGGTGGCCCTTCTCGGCGTACGGTTTGTAGTGCACGAAGGCGCGCACCTTCGCGCCCCGCGCGACCAGCAGGTCGACGAGCGTGGAGCCGATGAACCCCTCGGCGCCCGTGACCAGGACCGTACGGCCGCTCCAGTCGGCGGGTGCGGGCGTGGGCTTGTGCGTGGTCATACGAGCTCCAGGGGAGTGGGGGAGTAGGAGGGGAAGCCGGCGACCCGCAGGACCTGCGAGGCCAGCAGTTCGGCGGCCCGCGCGTGCGGGCCCGGGTCGGCCGCGCCGGCCATCGCCGCCAGCCGGGCCGGGTCGGCCAGCAGCGGGGCGAGCAGTTCCGCGAGGCGGCCGGCCGTGGCCTCGGCGTCCGCCAGCAGCAGGCCGGCGCCCGCGTCGGACAGCACCCGGGCGTTGTGCGTCTGGTGGTCGCCCGGGGCGTACGGGTAGGGGACCAGGACCGCGGGGACCCCGGTCGCGGCGAGCTCCGCCACCGTCGCCGAGCCCGCCCGGCACACCACCAGGTCGGCGGCCGCGTAGACCAGGTCCATCCGGTCCAGGTAGGGCACGGCCTGTGCGATCCGCCGCCCGCCCGAGGCGGACAGCCCGGCCACGGTGTCCGCGAGCGCCGCCGGCCCCGTCTTGATCAGCAGCTGCACGTCCTCCCGCGCCTGCCAGGCGGCCGCCAGCCCGGCCGCCGCCGTGGTCAGGCGTACGGCGCCCAGGCTGCCGCCGTTGAACACCACGAGCCGCCGCCCGTCCGGCACCCCCAGCTCCCGCCGGGCCCGCGCGCGCAGGGCGGCCCGCTCGGGGCGGGGCAGCTCGGCGAGGCCCGACAGCGCGGCGGAGATGGGCATTCCGGTGGTCAGCGCCCGCGCCCCGCCCGCCAGGTGCTCCCGGCTGCGGTCGAAGGCCACCGCCATGTGCGGGGTGAGGCGGGCCGCGAACTGGTTGGCCCGGCCCGGTACCGCGTTGGACTCGTGGATCACCGCCGGCAGTCCGGCCAGCCGGGCCCCGAGCACGGCGGGCGCGCTCGGATAGCCGCCCATGCCGACGGCCACGTGCGCGCCCTGCGCCCGGATCACGGCCCGCGCCTGCCCGGCCGAGCGCAGCAGCGCCGCCGGGAGGAGGTAGCGCTTGGCGCCCAGGGCCGGGTCGAAGGGGATCATGTCCACGGTGTGCAGGCGGTAGCCGGCGGCCGGGATCAGCTCGGTCTCCAGCCCGCGTTCGGTGCCGATGAACGAGATCGTCGCGTCCGGGACGGCGGCGCGCAGCGCCTCCGCCAGGGCGAGGCCCGGATAGATGTGGCCGCCGGTTCCGCCCGCGCCGATCACGACGGAGAGCGGCCAGCGTGAGAGTGAGGGGGAGGGTGAGGAGGTCATGGACGCAGACTTCCGGTGCGCCCTAAGAAGGTTCTAAGAGGTACTCCCGGAGTATTTGGGAGGCTTTGCCGCATGCAGCGGATTCTGGTGGTGGACGACGAGCCCGAGGTGCGGGCCGCCGTCGAGGACGGCCTCGCCGTCGAGGGGTACGAGGTGCGCGGCGCGGCCGACGGGCTGGCCGCGCTGTCCGAGGTGGCCCTCTGGCAGCCGGACGCGGTGGTCCTCGACGTGATGATGCCGGTGCTGGACGGGCTCGCCGTCTGCCGGCAGCTGCGCGCGGTGGGCGACCGTACGCCCGTCCTCGTCCTCACGGCCCTGGACGCGGTGAGCGACCGCGTCGACGGGCTGGAGGCGGGCGCCGACGACTACCTGGTCAAACCGTTCGCGCTCGACGAGCTCGTGGCCCGGGTACGGGCCCTCCTGCGGCGGGCCGCCCCCGACGATCCGGCCGGGGGCGCGCAGGTGCTCGCGTACGGGGACCTCGTCCTCGACCCCGCCACCCGTACCGGGCGGCGCGGCGAGCGGGCGCTGGAGTTCAGCCGCACCGAGTCGGCGCTCCTCGAACTGCTGCTGCGCCACCCCGGGCAGGTGCTGCCGCGCGAGCTGGTCCTCGAACTGGTCTGGGGCCGGGACTTCGGCCCGGACTCCAACTCCCTGGCCGTCTACGTCGGCTACCTGCGCCGCAAGCTGGAGGCGGGCGGCGAGCCCCGGCTGGTGCACACCGTGCACGGGGTCGGCTACCGGCTGGACGCCGCGTGAGCCGGCGACGCGGGCTCGGCGCGCGGTGGCGGCGCAGGCGGCCGCTGCGGACCCGGCTGGCGCTCGCCGTCACGGCCGCGGTGGCCTTCGTGGCCCTCGGCGTGTGCGCGGCGGCCTTCCTGGTCGTGCGCGGGGCGCTGTACCAGCAGCTCGAGCTCAGCCTGACCCAGTCCGCCCGCCTCGCCGCCCAGCGCAACCTGGACTCCGGGCCGGGAACCCTGTCCGGGGAATGCCGGTTCCGGGCGGCGCCCGCCTGCGCGGAGGTGGTGCCGGCGGATCCGGCGCGGGACCCCAAGGCGCCGTACCTGCTGCCGGTGACTCCGGCCGCGCGGGCCGTGGCGGCGGGCACGCGGGCCCCGTACTACACCGCCATCGTGCACGCCGGGCATCCGGCGCGGATGCTCACCACCGACTACGGCAAGGGGCGGGCGCTCCAGGTGGCGTTGCGGGCGGACACCGTGGAGGACGGCATCGAGCAGGCCGCGTGGTGGCTGGCGCTGACGGCGGCGGCCGGGGTGCTGCTCGCGGCGCTGCTCGGGTACTGGGTCGCGCGGACCGGGCTGGCACCCGTCACCCGGCTCACCGCCACCGCCGAGCGGATCGCCGCCACCAGGGATCCGAGACACCGGATCGAACTGCCGGCTCCCGGGCGCGGCCGCGAGGACGAGATCACCCGGCTGGCCGGGAGCTTCAACACCATGCTCGGGGAGCTGGAGCAGTCCGTCACCGCGCAGCGGCGGCTCGTCGCGGACGCCTCGCACGAGCTGCGGACCCCGCTGACGGCGCTGCGCACCAACGCGGAACTGCTCGCACGGGGTGACCGGCTGACGGGGGAGCAGCGGGAACGGGCCTCGCTGGCGCTCGGCAGGCAGCTGCGGGAGGTGACGGGGCTGGTCAACGACCTGATCGAGCTGGCCCGCGACGAGGAGCCGCAGCTGCTGGTGGAACAGGTGCGGCTGGCTCCGCTGGTGGAGTACTGCGTGGGGGCCGCGCGGGCGCACTGGCCGGGGGTGGGGTTCCGCGTGCGGGGGCCGTCCCGGGAGGAGGCCGTGGTGGTGGCGGGGGTGCCGGCTCGGCTCAGCCGGCTGCTGGGGAACCTGCTCGACAACGCGGCGAAGTTCAGCCCGGTGGGGGCGGAGGTGGAGGTCGGTCTTGTGGTGCGGGGCGGGGGTGTGGAGGTGACCGTACGGGATCACGGGCCGGGGATCTCGGAAGGGGATCTGCCGTACGTCTTCGACCGGTTCTACCGGGCCGGGGCGGCGCGGGCCCTGCCGGGGTCGGGGCTGGGGTTGGCGATGGCCCGGCAGATCGCGCGGGCGCACGAGGCGGAGCTGGTGGCCGAAGCCGCCCCCGGCGGGGGCGCGCTGTTCCGGCTGACCTTCGCCGCTCCGGGCTGAGGGAGGGCGCATGTCTGTGCGGGGCGTGCCCTGCGGGGAGAGGTCCCCTACCCGCCCTTCGCCCGTTCCCCGGGCTGCGCCCGGACCCCTTCTGGGACTCCGCCCCAGACCCCGGTTCTCAAACGCCGGACGGCTGAAAGCCCCGGGCTCCGCCCAGACCCCGGCCCTCAAACGCCGGACGGTTGAAAAGACCAAACCCCGGCGGTTACGGGCCCGGTGGGGGCGTCGCCTGCGTCGTGGCGATGTGGGGGAGGGCGTACGGGTGGTGGGTGGTCAGCCAGGTGATGAGGCGTTCTCGGACCGCGCAGCGGACGGTCCAGACGGCGTCGCCGTCCTTCGCCGTGACCACCGCGCGGACCTGGATGGTGTGCGGGGTGGTGTCGGTGACGGCCAGGGTGCCGGTGCGGCCGTCCCATTCCGGGATGGTCTTGAGGATCCGCTGGAGTTCCTCGCGCATCAGGTCCACCGGAGCGCTGTGGTCCAGGTGCCAGAACACGGTGCCCGTCATCTGCGCGCCACCGCGCGACCAGTTCTCGTAGGGCTTGCTCGTGAAGTACGAGACCGGCATCGTGATCCGGCGCTCGTCCCAGGTGCGGACCGTGAGGAAGGTGAGGGTGATCTCCTCCACCGTGCCCCACTCCTTGTCCACGACCACCGTGTCCCCGATCCGGACGGTGTCGCCGAAGGCGATCTGGAGTCCGGCGAAGAGGTTGCCGAGGGCGGCCTGCGCCGCGATGCCCGCCACGATGCCGAGCACGCCCGCCGAGGCCAGCATCGAGGCGCCGACCGTCCGCATCTCGGGGAACGTCAGGAGCATCGCGCCGAGGGCCACCACGATCACCACCGCCGTGACCACCCGCTGGATGAGGGTGACCTGCGTGCGGACCCTGCGGACCCGTGCCTGGTCGGAGGCGTCGGCCGCGTAGCGGGCGTACGTGGAGTCCACGATCGCCGTCGTGATGCGGATCAGCAGCCACGCGGCCGCCGCGATCAGGACCAGGGTCAGCACGTGCCCGGGGCCGTCCGCGCGCCGGCGCACCGCCTGGAGCAGGGAGGCGGCCAGGACCACCAGGAACGGCGGGCGGCAGCGGCGCAGCAGCCCCCACAGCGGGGTCTCGCTGTGCCGGGCGTCGGCGCGGCGCAGCAGCAGGTCCAGGAGCCAGCCCGCGAGCAGGGTGACGGCCAGGGTGCCGGCGACGGCCGCGATCGGGCGCAGGAAGGAGTCCGTGTCCATGCAGGCCAACGTAACCGGAGGGGGTCGCTCGCAACTGGCACGATGGGGGCATGAACATCGTGCTTTTCCATTCGACCTACGGGCTGCGGCCCGCCGTGCGGGAGGCGGCCGACCGGCTGCGCGCGGCCGGGCACCAGGTCCAGGTGCCGGACCTCTTCGAGGGGCGCACCTTCGAGACCGTCGAGGAGGGCATGGCCCACCGGGACGAGATCGGCCGTGACGAGCTGCTCAAGCGGGCGGTCCTGGCCGCCGCTCCCTACTCCGACCAGGGCCTGGTCTACGCCGGCTTCTCCTTCGGCGGCTCGATCGCCCAGCACCTGGCGCTCGCCGACGAGAAGACGCGCGGGCTGCTGCTCCTGCACGGGACGGCCGACCTGGAGGAGGGCGTCTACGTCGACGAGCTGCCGGTGCAGCTGCACATCGCCGACCCGGACCCCTTCGAGCCGCACGACTGGCTGACGGCCTGGTACCTGCGGATGCGCAAGGCCGGGGCCGACGTGGAGGTCCACGGCTATCCGGGGGCCGGGCACCTGTTCACCGACCCGGGGCTGGACGACTACGACGCCGAGGCCGCGGAGCAGGCCTGGGCGGTCGCCCTCGCCTTCCTCGACGGGCTCTAGGCGCGGACGCTGGGAAGCGGACGCGAAGAAGACGCGAGGAAGGGGCCCCGCTCGCGGGGCCCCTTCGTCATGGGTGCGTCGGAGTGCCGGGGCCTCAGCCGCGGTAGGACGTCCACATGCTCTTCATGCGGGCCACCTGGCCGGCGGTGAACTGGTACATGCACGAGTCGTACGTGTAGTCCATGAAGTTGTGGATCGGGTCGACGCCCGCCTTGCTGGTGCAGGTGTCCCGTCCGGTCGGGCACTCGAAGGCCGCGCTCTTCTCGGCCGGGGTGTCCGAAACGGAGTCGCCCGAGCCGTTACAGCCGCCCTGGAAGGTGTGGTAGAGCCCCATCCAGTGGCCGACCTCGTGGGTCGCGGTGTCGCCCTCGTTGTAGTTGGCGGCGGAGCCGCCCGGCAGCGAGGTGTCCAGGACGACGACGCCGTCCATCTTCGGCTGGGAGGCGTAGGAGCTGGGGAAGGTGGCCCAGCCCAGCAGCCCGCCGGAGAGGTTGGCGGTGTAGAAGTTGAGGGCGTTCGCGCCGCCCTTGCGCAGGGTGTTCTTCATGTTCTTCTCGGCCGTGGAGCCGGAAGCCAGGTTGTACCAGCTCGCGTTGTCCGTGTAGTCGGTGCCCGCCAGGGTGAACTGGTAGGTGCTGTCGACGTTTCCGGTGCCCTGGCCGGCGTAGGCCGCGTTGAGGACCGCCAGCTGCTTGCTGATGTCGGTGGCCGTCAGCTTTCCGGTGGTGCCGGAGTGGATGACGTGGAAGTACACGGGGATGCTCGTGGCCGCCTCGGCGGCGCGCAGGCTCCGGTGTTCCTTCGAGATCGTGTCCAGCTTCGCCTTGAGGTCGGCGTCCATGGCCTTGGCCTGCGCCTCGGTGACCTCGTTGGGCTCGGCCGCGTGCTGGTCCTTGGGGCGCGCCACACGGGCGTTGGCGGGGCCGGAGGCGCTCTCGGCACACACCTCGGCTCCGGTCTTGGGCGCGGCCGACACGACGGTGGGGGCGCCGAGCGGGGTGAAGGCCAGGGTGCCGGTGAGTACGGCGGCGCCCATCAGGCGGCGGCGAAGAAGGGGGGATATGCGGGCAAGAGCGCGCACGTGTGCTCCTCGCGAGTGGGGGGTTGAGCGGGAGGGATCTCCTCAGCTGGCGGGAATCTTACGTGCGCATGTCATAAACGGGTCAAGTGCTCTACGTAAAAGATTTGTTGCTTCTGATGACGAAGGGGCGCCTGGTCTACGCCAAGCGCCCCTGCCCACAGTAAATCTGGCTGAATGTCAGCGCACCGGCCGGTCCGCCCGCTCGACCTTCTGGGTCCCGTTCAGCGTGCGGTACGAGCGTGCCCAGGCAGTCGTGGCGTCCTGGCGCCGCTTGTCCGAAACCACGTAGTAGTCCATCTGGGAACGCTCGGCCGTCACGTCCAGCACGCCGTAGCCGTGGGCGTCCATGTCCAGCCACTTCACGTGCCGGTTGGCGGCCTTGATGGCCGTTTCCGCGACCAGCGAGACCGTGTCGGCCGGCACGTGCAGCAGGTCGTCGATGTTGTCGGAGGTCACCGACGTCACCACGAACTCCACGCCCGCCGACCGCGACCACGGGTAGGTGGCCGCCGTCACCGGGACGTCGTTCGCCCAGGCCATGTGGATGTCACCGGTCAGGAAGACGGTGTTGCGGACGGAACGGTCCGTCAGGTGCCCCAGCAGCTCCCGGCGGTCGTCCGTGTACCCGTCCCACTGGTCCACGTTGACCGCGAGGCCGCCCGCGGGCAGGCCGAGCAGTTCGGTGAGGGGCCCCAGCAGGTGCGCCGGAAGCGAGCCGAAGGCCACCGGCGAGATCATCACCGAGGTGCCCACCAGCTTCCAGGTGGCCTGCGAGCCGGCCAGTCCGGCCTTCAGCCAGTCCAGCTGGGCGCGCCCGGTGATGCTGCGCTCCGGGTCGTCCACCGCGCCGCTGCCGACGCCCGCCTGCTGCGAGCGGAAGGTGCGCAGGTCCAGCAGGTGCAGGTCGGCGAGGGTGCCGAAGCGCAGCCGGCGGTAGACGGTGCCCTCGGTGGAGGTGCGGACCGGCATCCACTCGAAGTACGCCTGCCGGGCGGCGGCCGCGCGGGCCGCGAAGGAGCCCTCGGTGGCGGGGTCGTGGTTCTCGGCGCCGCCGGACCAGGTGTCGTTGGCGATCTCGTGGTCGTCCCAGATCGCGATGACCGGGTGTGCCTGGTGCAGGGCCTGGAGGTCGGGGTCGGTCTTGTACTTCCCGTGCCGGGTGCGGTAGTCGGCCAGGGTGAGGATCTCGTGCAGCGGCTCGTGCTGCCGTACGACGTACTTCGCCTCCGGGTAGCCGCCGCTCCGGTACTCGTAGATGTAGTCGCCCAGGTGCAGTACGGCGTCCAGATCGGCCCGCGCGGCCAGGTGGCGGTACGCGGAGAAGTACCCGGCCTCCCAGTTGGCGCAGGAGACCACGCCGAAGCGCACCCCGGCGGGCGCGGTGGTGGTGGCGGGGGCGGTACGGGTGCGCCCGGCCGGGGAGACGGTGGTGCCGGCGGTGAACCGGTACCAGTAGGCCGTCTGCGGCCGCAGGCCCCGTACGTCGGCCTTGACGGTGTGGTCGGAGGCCGCGCTCGCGGTGACGGTGCCGCTCGCGACGATCCGGGAGAAGGCCTTGTCCTCGGCGACCTCCCAGCCCACCGCGACGGCCGGGCCCGCGCCGGAGCCCGGTACGGCCGCGGCGGTCGGGGTGACGCGGGTCCACAGCAGGACCCCGTCGGGGAGCGGGTCGCCCGAGGCGACGCCGTGCAGGAAGGAGGGGACGTCTTCACCGGTGGCGGCGTGGGCGGCTTCGGCGCCCAGCGCGGCGATCGGGACGAGTGCCGCCGTGGCCGCCGCGGCCAGGACGACCGTACGGCGGCGGGGGGTCGGCACGGTCGCCGATTCCGGGGCGGAGGGGGAGAGTTGACTGGTCACGGACAATCACATTACCGACGGGTATCCGCTCCGGACCAGACCCGTGAAAGCAACGGACGGGCGAACTCTGGGAGTTCGCCCGTCCGTCGGGGTGCTGCGATAAGGAGGGGTCAGCCGGCGATGGCCTTGTCGATCGCCGTCGTGAACTGCTCGGGCGACTGCGGCAGCGGGTCGATCTTCTTGCCGTCCATCTTCAGCGTCGGCGTGCCCGTCACCCCGCTCTTGTCGAAGGTCTTGGACATCTCCAGCGCCCACCGGTCGTAGGTGCCGTCCTCGACCGCCTTCTTGAACTCGGCGTTCCCCTTGAGGGCCGGGACCTGGTCCGCGACCGTCAGCAGGTAGTCGTCCTTGGCGAACTTGTCGTCCTTCTCCTCCGGGTGGTTCGCCGCGGAGTAGAGGGCCGTCTTGTACTCCAGGAACGCCTCGGGGCTCACGTTGAGGGCCGCGCCCAGGGCGCTCAGGGCGTTCTTCGAACCGCTGCCGGGGAAGCCCTTGTCCAGGAAGGTGGCGCCGATGTACTGGATCTTGTACTTGCCGGCGTCGAGGTCCTTCTTGAGCTGCGGGCCGACCGCCTGTTCGAAGCTGGCGCAGACCGGGCAGCGCGAGTCCTCGTACAGCTCCAGGGTCTTCTTGGCGTCGGCCTTGCCGATGACCACCGTCGTGCCGTTGTCGCCCGTGGTGTTCTTCGGCGCGACCAGGGGCGCGTCGGCGGCCTTCTCCCAGGCGCCCGGCTTGTTGGACTGGACGACGGCGTAACCGACGCCGCCGGCCAGGGCGAGGGCGGCCACGACGCCGCCCGCCACGAACACCTGCCGGCGGACCTTGGCCTTCTTGGCCTGCTGCTCGCGCTCTATGCGCAGCTTCTCGCGGGCCGCCGCCTTGTTCGCATGGCTGTTGCGTGCGCTCATCGTTCTCTCCGTGGGGTGTGGCTCCGCGGTGGAGCCGGCTGGAAGGGGGGACTGTCCTCGTACGTCAGGCGCGGGCGAACGCGCCGTACGCGGGAGGAGGTCCCCGCCGTCCCACGGAGTGCGCGGGGAAGCGGGTACGGGCCACCGTGCTCCGCAGGGCCCGCGGCGGCGAGAGCCGTACCGGAGCCAGGGCCCGCGCCGTACGGGCCGAGGCCATCCGCAGCGGGCGGAAGGCGCCGGCGGACGCCGCGCGCAGCAGCCGGCCGAGCGCCCGCTCCCCGCGGTGCAGCCACAGCGAGGCGAGCAGTCCGACCGATACGTGCGCACCCAGCAGCAGCCAGGGCGTCCACGGTCCGGGCGCGGGAAGCAGCGCGGCCGGGCCGACGGGCCCGCCCACCTCGGCCAGCGCACCGCCCACCGGGCTGCCGCCGCAGAAGTCGGCGAGCCCCATGGCGTGCAGCGGACCCGAGACGGGGCCGCCCGCGGGGCCGTAGCAGAGGTGCTGGCCGGAGGTCAGGAGGGTGTCGGCGGCCAGTTCCAGGGGGACGAGCAGCCCGGCGATGCGACCGAGGCCCCGCTCCCGTCCGGCCAGGGCGAAGGCGATCGCGAACACCGCGGCGAAGGCCCCGCCCACCAGGGCGGGAGGCAGTGGCACCCGGGACATCAGGACGTGAGAGCCGGTCGAGAGCAGCACGACGACCGCGCTGAAAAGCGCGGCCCGCAGCCCTCGGAGACCCACCCCGGATATGTCCATCGTCGCGAGTGTGCCATGCGTCCCTGTGAGGACGGTCCCTAGGTCCCCGTCTAGGGGAGGATCCGGCCGTTGCGGAAGAGGTCCACGAAGATCTGGTGGTCGGCGCGGGCCCGGGCGCCGTAGGCGTGGGCGAAGTCCACCAGCAGGTTCGCGAAGCCCTCCTCGTCGGCGGCGATGGCCGCGTCGATGGCCCGCTCGGTGGAGAACGGGACCAGCGTGTGGCCGCTCTCCTGCTCGTCCGCCGCGCCGTGCATGGTCGCCGTGGCCCGGCCCAGGTCGGCGACCACGGCCGCGATCTCCTCCGGGTCGTCCAGGTCGGACCAGTCCAGGTCCACCGCGTACGGGGAGACCTCCGCGACGAGCTGACCGGCCCCGTCCAGCTCGGTCCAGCCGAGCCACGGGTCGGCGTGCGCCTGCAGGGCCCGCTGGGAGATCACCGTGCGGTGGCCCTCGTGCAGGAAGTACTCGCGCACCGCGCGGTCGGTCACGTGCCGGGACACCGCCGGGGTCTGCGCCTGCTTGAGGTAGATCACGACGTCGTTCTCCAGGGCGTCGCTGTGCCCCTCCAGCAGGATGTTGTACGAGGGCAGGCCCGCCGAGCCGATCCCGACGCCCCGGCGGCCCACCACGTCCTTGACCCGGTAGGAGTCCGGGCGGACCAGGGACTCGTCGGGCAGGGTCTCCAGATAGCCGTCGAAGGCGGCGAGCACCTTGTAGCGGGTGGCCGCGTCCAGCTCGATGGTCCCGGGTCCGGGGGAGAAGCGGCGCTCGAACTCGCGGATCTCGGTCATCGAGTCGAGTAGCGAGAAGCGGGTGCGGCGGCGGGCGTGGCGCAGGGCCTCCAGCAGCGGTCCCTCGGCGGTGTCCAGGGTGAAGGCGGGCACCTCGTCGTTCTTGGCCCCGGTCGCCAGTGCGTGGATGCGCTCCCGGTAGGCGGCCGCGTAGATCCGTACCAGCTCGCTGATCTGGTCGTCGCTGAGCGCCTTGGTGTAGCCGAGCAGGGCCACGGAGGCGGAGAACCGCTTCAGGTCCCAGGTGAAGGGGCCGACGTAGGCCTCGTCGAAGTCGTTGACGTTGAAGACCAGCCGGCCCTGGGCGTTCATGTAGGTGCCGAAGTTCTCGGCGTGCAGATCGCCGTGGATCCACACCCGGCCGGTGCGCTCGTCCAGGTACGGGCCGCCGTGCCGCTCGCGCTCCAGGTCGGCGTAGAAGAGGCAGGCGGTGCCCCGGTAGAAGGCGAAGGCCGAGGCCGCCATCTTGCGGAACTTGACCCGGAAGGCCGCGGGGTCGGCGGTGATCAGCTCGCCGAAGGCGATGTCGAACACGTCGAGTATCTGCTCGGCGCGCTGCTCGTCGGTCGTCTCGGGAACCGCCATGGCGGGTGCCTCCAGGTGGCGCGGGGTGGATCGCATATCGGACACGGGTCCTTGGGTCTGCAACGGATGAAGCTACCCCGCCGTGCCCGGGAACTGTCACTTGGGCCACGTAGGATTCATAGCTGCCGCCCCTCTCTCCCCGCCCGGAGGCCCCCACCGTGACCAAGACGCCGTTCACGCACCTGCACGTCCACACCCAGTACTCCCTGCTGGACGGTGCCGCGCGGCTGAAGGACATGTTCAACGCGTGCAACGAGATGGGCATGACGCACATCGCCATGTCCGACCACGGCAACCTGCACGGGGCCTATGACTTCTTCCACACGGCGAAGAAGGCCGGTGTGACGCCGATCATCGGCATCGAGGCGTACGTCGCTCCGGAGTCCCGGCGCAACAAGCGGCGCATCCAGTGGGGCCAGCCGCACCAGAAGCGCGACGACGTGTCCGGTTCCGGTGGTTACACCCACAAGACGATCTGGGCGGCGAACTCCACCGGGCTGCACAACCTCTTCCGGCTGTCCTCCGACGCGTACGCCGAGGGCTGGCTCACGAAGTGGCCGCGCATGGACAAGGAGACCATCTCCCAGTGGTCGGAGGGGCTGATCGCCTCCACCGGCTGCCCCTCCGGGGAGCTCCAGACCAGGCTGCGCCTCGGCCAGTTCGACGAGGCCCTGAAGGCGGCCTCCGAATACCAGGACATCTTCGGCAAGGACCGCTACTTCCTGGAGCTGATGGACCACGGCATCGAGATCGAGCGCCGGGTCCGCGACGGGCTGCTGGAGGTCGGCAAGAAGCTCGGCATCCCGCCGCTGGTGACGAACGACTCGCACTACACCTACGCGCACGAGTCGGCCGCGCACGACGCCCTGCTGTGCATCCAGACCGGCAAGAACCTCTCCGACCCGGACCGCTTCCGCTTCGACGGCACCGGCTACTACCTCAAGTCCACGGACGAGATGTACGCGGTCGACTCCTCGGACGCCTGGCAGGAGGGCTGCCGCAACACCCTCCTGGTGGCCGAGCAGATCGACACCACCGGCATGTTCGAGGCCAAGAACCTCATGCCGAAGTTCGAGATCCCGGAAGACGGCTACACCGAGATCACCTGGTTCAAGGAGGAAGTGCGGCGCGGCATGGCCCGCCGCTACCCCGGAGGGGTCCCCGAGGACCGGCAGAAGCAGGCCGAGTACGAGCTGGACGTCATCATCCAGATGGGGTTCCCGGGCTACTTCCTCGTCGTCGCCGACTTCATCATGTGGGCCAAGAACCAGGGCATCGCCGTCGGCCCCGGCCGAGGCTCCGCCGCCGGCTCGATCGTCGCCTACGCCATGGGCATCACCGACCTCGACCCGATCACCCACGGCCTGATCTTCGAGCGGTTCCTGAACCCCGAGCGCGTCTCCATGCCCGATGTCGACATCGACTTCGACGAGCGCAGGCGCGTCGAAGTGATCCGGTACGTGACCGACAAGTACGGCGACGACAAGGTCGCCATGATCGGTACGTACGGAAAGATCAAGGCGAAGAACGCCATCAAGGACTCGGCCCGGGTCCTCGGCTACCCGTACGCCATGGGCGACCGGCTCACCAAGGCCATGCCCGCCGACGTCCTCGGCAAGGGCATCGACCTCAACGGCATCACCGACCCCTCGCACCCGCGCTACGGCGAGGCGGGCGAGATCCGGGCGATGTACGAGAACGAGCCGGACGTGAAGAAGGTCATCGACACCGCCCGCGGTGTGGAGGGCCTGGTCCGCCAGATGGGCGTGCACGCCGCCGGCGTGATCATGTCCAGCGAGCCGATCGTCGATCACGCACCGGTCTGGGTGCGGCACACGGACGGCGTGACCATCACGCAGTGGGACTACCCCCAGTGCGAGTCGCTCGGCCTGATCAAGATGGACTTCCTGGGCCTGCGCAACCTCACGATCATGGACGACGCCGTCAAGATGGTGAAGGCCAACAAGGGGATCGACCTCGACCTCCTGGGCCTGCCGCTCGACGACCCCAAGACCTTCGAACTGCTCGGCCGCGGCGACACCCTCGGCGTGTTCCAGTTCGACGGCGGGCCGATGCGCTCCCTGCTGCGCCTGATGAAGCCCGACAACTTCGAGGACATCTCCGCCGTCTCGGCCCTGTACCGGCCGGGCCCGATGGGCATGAACTCGCACACGAACTACGCGCTGCGCAAGAACAAGCAGCAGGAGATCACCCCGATCCACCCGGAGCTGGAGGAGCCGCTCAGGGAGATCCTCGGCGTCACCTACGGCCTCATCGTCTACCAGGAGCAGGTCCAGAAGGCCGCCCAGATCATCGCCGGGTACTCGCTCGGCGAGGCCGACATCCTGCGCCGCGTGATGGGCAAGAAGAAGCCCGACGAACTGGCGAAGAACTTCGTCATCTTCGAGGCCGGAGCCAAGGAGAAGGGCTTCAGCGACCAGGCGATCAAGGCGCTGTGGGACGTCCTGGTGCCCTTCGCCGGCTACGCCTTCAACAAGGCCCACTCGGCCGCGTACGGCCTGGTCTCCTACTGGACCGCCTACCTCAAGGCCAATTTCCCGGCCGAGTACATGGC
Source organism: Streptomyces sp. NBC_01264 (assembly GCF_026340675.1). Classification (NCBI taxonomy): domain Bacteria; kingdom Bacillati; phylum Actinomycetota; class Actinomycetes; order Kitasatosporales; family Streptomycetaceae; genus Streptomyces; species Streptomyces sp. NBC_01264. Next base: position 2,945,169 of record NZ_JAPEOX010000001.1, on the reverse strand, counting down.
GGGCCTGCTCACCTCGGTCAAGGACGACAAGGACAAGTCCGCGATCTACCTGAACGAGTGCCGCCGGATGGGCATCAAGGTGCTCCCGCCGAACGTGAACGAGTCGGAGGCGAACTTCGCCGCCCAGGGCGACGACGTGATCCTCTTCGGCCTCACCGCCGTGCGCAACGTCGGCACCAACGTCGTCGAGTCGATCATCAAGAGCAGGAAGGCGAAGGGGAAGTACTCCACCTTCCCCGACTTCCTCGACAAGGTCGAAGCGGTCGTCTGCAACAAGCGCACGATCGAGTCCCTGATCAAGGCCGGCGCCTTCGACGAGATGGGCCACACCCGCAAGGGCCTGGTCGCCCACCACGAGCCGATGATCGACAACGTGGTCGCGGTCAAGCGCAAGGAGGCCGAGGGGCAGTTCGACCTCTTCGGCGGAATGGGTGACGCGGACGCGGGCGACGAGCCCGGCTTCGGCCTCGACGTGGAGTTCTCCGACGTCGAGTGGGAGAAGGCCTACCTGCTCGCCCAGGAGCGCGAGATGCTCGGCCTCTACGTCTCCGACCACCCGCTCTTCGGCCTGGAGCACGTGCTCTCCGACAAGACCGACGCGGGCATCTCCCAGCTCACCGGCGGGGAGCACGGCGACGGCGCGGTCGTCACCATCGGCGGCATCATCTCGGGCCTCCAGCGCAAGATGACCAAGCAGGGCAACGCCTGGGCCATCGCCACCGTGGAGGACCTGGCCGGCTCCATCGAGTGCATGTTCTTCCCCGCGACCTACCAGCTCGTCTCCACGCAGCTGGTCGAGGACACCGTCGTCTTCGTCAAGGGCCGCCTGGACAAGCGCGAGGACGTCCCCCGGCTGGTCGCCATGGAGATGATGGTCCCCGACCTGTCCAACGCCGGCACCAACGCCCCCGTGGTCCTCACCATCCCGACCGTCAAGGTCACCCCGCCGATGGTGACCCGGCTCGGCGAGATCCTGCGCCACCACCAGGGCAACAGCGAGGTCCGGATCAAGCTCCAGGGGCCGCGCACCACCACCGTGCTCCGGCTCGACAAGCACCGGGTCAAGCCCGACCCGGCGCTCTTCGGCGACCTCAAGGTGCTGCTCGGCCCGTCCTGCCTGGCCGGGTAGCCGCAGCCGGCACGCACGAGGAGGGCCCGCCCCGGTCGACCGGGGCGGGCCCTCCTCGTGCGTGGTGGAGGCGTCAGTTGTGGCCGAACTTCTTTTCCTTGCGCTTGCCGGCCATCTGCAGCGGGCTCGGGGCGGCCGGGGTCGAGGCCGAGGACGAGGAGTCCATCGAACTCTTCCCCGGATCCTGTGCGGCCGAGCGCTCTTCGGACTTGGCGGGCTGCTGGCGGTTCTTGTTCTTGGCCATGGGATGCCTCCGTGGGGGTTTAGGGGCCAGGGCCGCCTTCACACTCACACAGCGCCGTAAACGGCGCATTTTGGATCATTACCGCGCGTAGTCGGGGCTCCTGCCGGGGCACTCCGAGAGATACGCCACGCCGATGATCGAGTTCCGGCCGTCAAGGCCGTTGCCGTCGGGCAGACTCGGGGAAACCGCGAAAGAGACAGAGGACCCCCAGGGGAAGAGGGTGGTACGCGTGGACCGCTGCGTCGTCCTGGTGGACGCCGGCTACCTGCTGGGCGCCGCCGCGAGCCTCCTCGCAGGAGAGCCGTCCCGCTCCCGGATCACCGTCGACCATGCGGCGCTCATCCAGGGCCTGCGCGAGCGCGCCGAAGCCGACACCGAGCAGCCGCTCCTGCGGATCTACTGGTTCGACGGCGCCCCCGACCGGGTACCCCAGCCCGAGCACCGGCGACTGCGCGTCATGCCTCGCGTCACCGTCCGCCTGGGCGCCCTGACCCGCAGCGACGGCCGCTGGGCCCAGAAGGGCGTCGACGCGGCCATGCACGCCGAGCTCACCGAGCTCGCCCGCAACCGGGCCTGCTCGGACGTCGTGCTCGTCACCGGCGACGGGGACCTGCTGCCCGGCCTGATGTCCGCCAAGGAACACGGGGTCGCCGTCCACCTGTGGGCCGTCCAGGCCGCCGACGGGGACTACAACCAGTCCGAGGACCTCGTCGCCGAAGCCGACGAACGCCGCGTCCTGGACCGCACCTGGATCACCCGCGCCGTCCGCGCCCGCGACCTCACCGGACTCTGTGCCCCGGCGCCGGCCCCGCGCCCCGAGATCGCCGCCATCCTCTCCGCGCCGCTGCCCGAGGCCGCCCTCGCGGAGGCCGCCCGCGGCAGCGGCGGCGGAAGCCGGCCCGAGGCCTCCGTGGAGCCCGAGGAGGGCGGAACGGCCACCACCGCCGCGGCCGGCACCGCCAACGGCAGGAACGTCCCCACCCCGAAGGATCTCGCGGGAGCCCTGCGCGCCCCTGGGGCCCCCGCAGCCGCCCCCGGGCCCGGACACGCCCTCGGCGCGGCCCCGGCGGGCAGCGCCCTGCGGTGGTCCTCCGACAAGGGGTGGGTCGACCGCGCCGGGCCGCTCGGCGAGCCCGCCGAGACCGCTTCCCTGCCCACCCTCGCCCAGCTCACCTCCGCCGAGCAGCGCTGGGCGGACCGCGAGGAGGACATCACCACCGTCGGCGGCGACCCCTTCGAGGTCGGCCAGGTGTTCGCCCGGCGCTGGATGGAACGGCTCCCGGAGACCGTGCACCTGCAGAAGCTCGCCACGATGTACCCCCGGATCCCGCACCGGATCGACGGGGAGCTGCTGCGCTACGCCGCCCGCTTCGGGCTCCTCGCGCACAAGGACGACCAGATCGACGAGCACGACCGCTACGCCATCCGGGCCGGCTTCTGGCGCGAGATCGACGTACGGGCGGCCGCGGAACACGTGGCCGGCGGCGGCGCCGCCGGGGGTACGCCCGGCCCGGCGGGAGCCACGGCCGCGGTCCCGGCCGCGGCGACCGGGGCTCCCGCGGCCCCCGTGGCGGTGGCCCAGGCGGCCCCGGCAGCCGAGTAGGGGCCGCAACCCCGTAGGCTGCTCCCTCGTGAGTACGGGGACAGCACAGGCAGGACCGCCGCGCGGTAGCCGCACGGCAGGGGCCGCGGGACCGGCCTCCGACGTGGTCTGCGCGGTACGTGACCTGGTCAAGACGTATCCCGCGGTACGAGGACGGCGCGGGGCCCCGGCCCTGCCCGAGACCCGTGCCACCGACGGGATCTCCCTGGACGTGCGGCGCGGTGAGATCTTCGGGCTGCTCGGCCCCAACGGCGCCGGCAAATCGACCCTGGTCCGCCAGCTCACCGGCCTGCTGCGGCCCGACTCCGGCTCCGTGACCCTGCTCGGCCACGACCTCGTACGCCACCCCGACCGCTCCGCCCGGCTGCTCTCCTACCTGGGGCAGGAATCCACCGCCCTAGACGAGCTCACGGTCTCGCTGGCCGCCGAGACCACCGGCCGGCTGCGCGGCCTCGGCCTGCGCGAGGCGCGGGCCGCACGGGACTCCGTACTGGAGGAGCTCGGCCTGACCGGGATCGCCGGACGCCCCCTGAAGAAGCTGTCCGGCGGACAGCGGCGCCTCGCGTGCTTCGCCGCCGCGCTGGTGGGGGAGCGGCCCGTCCTGGTGCTCGACGAGCCCACGACCGGCATGGACCCGGTGGCCCGGCGGGCCGTCTGGGCCGCCGTCGACCGCCGCCGCGCCGAGACCGGGGCCACCGTGCTGCTGGTCACCCACAACGTCATCGAGGCCGAGACCGTCCTCGACCGGGTCGCCGTCATCGACCAGGGCCGGGTCATCGCCTGTGACACCCCCGCCGGGCTCAAGGCGCAGGTGTCCGGCGAGGTCCGGCTCGAACTGGTCTGGCGCGAGTCCGCCCCGCTGGGTTTTCCGGAGGTCGCGGAGCTGCGTGAGCTCGCAGTGGAGACGGGGCGGCGCTGGGTGCTGAGGCTCGGGCCCGACGAGGCGCGGGCCGCGGTCGCCGCGGTGACCGGCGGTCCGGCCTTCGGAGCCCTCGACGATTTCACACTGGCCACGCCGAGCCTTGAGGACGTGTACCTCGCGCTGGGCGGGAAGATGAAAGGGCTGGTGAAGTCGTGAGCGACCGTCCCGCAGGCGCCGTCGCGCCGATCGGAGCCGCGCCGATGGCCGGCGTGCCCGCAAACGGCGTGCCGATCGCCGCCGCGCCCGTGACCGCCGGGCAGGGCGGCGCCTTGCCGAACACGGTCCGACACCACTCCGCCGCCGCGCCGCTGGCGCCCCGCGCCCGGTTCTTTCCGGCGCTGGCCGCCGTCTACCGGGCCCAGCTGTCCCGGGCGCGGGTCTCGCGGATCCCCCTGCTGTTCGTGGCCACCTTCCAGTCCGTCGGGATCATGATCCTGATGCGGGGCGTGGTCGACGGGGGCTCCGAGGCGCGGGCCGTCGTCGCCGGTTCCTCCGTGCTGGTCGTCGCCTTCGTCGCGCTGAACCTGCTCGCGCAGTACTTCGGCCAGCTCCGGGCCAGTGGCGGGCTCGACCACTACGCCACCCTGCCGGTGCCGCCCGCGTCCGTGGTGCTGGGAACGGCCGCCGCCTACGCCTCCTTCACGCTGCCCGGCACGCTGGTGACGGCCGTCTTCGGCAGCGTGCTGTTCGGGCTGCCGATGGGCGGACTGTGGATCCTGGCCGCCGTGGTGCCGCTGGCCGGCGCCGCCCTCGCCGGGCTCGGCGCGGCGCTGGGCCTGCTCGCCCCCCGGCAGGAGCTGGCCACCCTCGCCGGACAGCTCGGCATGTCCGCGGCCCTGCTGCTGGGCGTGCTGCCGCCCGAGCGGATGCCGGACGTCATCGTCTGGGCCCGGGACCTGCTGCCGTCGACGTACGGCGTGGAGGCGTTCGCCCGGACCTTCGAGCCGCATCCCGACTGGGCGGCGGTCCTCCTCGACCTCGGCGTGTGCGCGGGGGTGGGCGCGCTGTCCCTGGCCGTCGCGACCTGGGCCTATCGGCGGGCAGCGGTCCGCTGAGGCCCGCCAGGGGCGTGGCGGCGGGCGTGGCGGCGCCGATCGTTAAATCAAACACTTCCTGGCACGATGTGGGGGTGACCGAAGCCGTGACCCCCTATGACAAGCCCGACCAGCCGCCGTCGGAGCCGTCTTCCGCTGCGACAGAGGCTGGGGCCGGGCCCGCGCCCGAGCCCGCCTTCTCCCCGTCCGACATCCGCGACGGGGCCGCCATCGCCCTCGTGATCGGCGTGGCCGGCGTGCTCCTCGGGCTGCTGTGGGTCTGGCTCGCGCCGCGCGTGCAGTACGTCTCCAACGGTGAGGCGGTGTTCCTGCGGGACACCGAGAGCGAGGCGCGGATCGGCGCCGACGGGACCTTCCTCCTGCTGTCCGTCGGATTCGGCGTGCTGAGCGCGCTGGCCGTCTTCCTGTGGCGCCGGAGCGGGGGCGCGGCGCAGGTCGTCGGGCTCGCGGTCGGATCGGTCTTCGCGGCGCTGGTGGGCTGGCGGGTGGGTCTGTGGCTGGGGCCGTCCTCGGACCTCGTGGCGGCCGCGCGGAAGGCGGGGAAGGGTGTCCCCTTCGACGCCCCGCTGGAGCTGCTCGCGCACGGGGCGCTGCTCGGGTGGCCGATGGCGGCGGTCGTCGTCCACCTCGCCCTGACGGCGCTGTGGGGGACGCGGGATCCGGCGCCGGAGCCCGGGGTGTGGCCGTCCGGGTACTACCAGGCCCCTGCGGGCCCGGCCGACTCCCCGGGGCCGTCCCCGGACCCGTCCGGCACGGAGCCTCCGCGCCCGTAGCCCCCGGCTCGGGAGAGGTGCCCTGCGGGGCTGTCCCCTACCCGCCCTTCGCCCGTTCCCTGGGGCTCCGCCCCAGACCCCGCGCCTCAAACGCCGGCGGGGCTGGATACATCCAGCCCCGCCGGCGTTTGAGGACTCCGCCCCGCAGGGCCGGGGGCGCTACGCCCGGGCGATCGGGGCCAGGGGGGCCGAGGTCAGGGCGGCCAGGGTGGCCGGGGCCAGTTCGACCTCCAGGCCGCGGCGGCCCGCCGAGACGCAGATCGTGGGGAAGCCGGAGGCCGAGGCGTCCAGGACCGTGGGGAGGCGCTTGCGCTGGCCCAGGGGGGAGATGCCGCCCAGGACGTAGCCCGTGGTGCGCTCGGCCAGGGCCGGATCGGCCATCGCCGCCCGCTTGCCGCCCACCGCGGCGGCCAGGGCCTTCAGATCGAGGCTCCCCGAGACCGGGACCACCGCGACCACCAGGGAGCCGTCCACGTCGGCGAGGAGGGTCTTGAAGACCTGCGCGGGGGAGACCCCGAGGGCCTGGGCCGCCTCCTCGCCGTAGGAGGGGTGGGCCGGGTCGTGCTCGTAGGCGTGCACGGTGAATGCGGCGCCGGCCGCCGTCAGGGCCACGATCGCCGGAGTGCCCGCCGGTTTCTTCTTCGCCATGGGTCCCTCGTCGGATCGCGTCAGTTGGGGCTCGTCGGCGCGCGGGTGAGGTCCACGGCCGGGAGCGAGGGGAGGTGGCGGATGACGGCCGTCTCGCTGCGCAGCAGCTTCAGCTCCTCCGCGAGGCGGGTCGCCGTGTCCGGGGCCTGGAGCAGGCGCTGCTTCGCCGGGATGTCCAGCACCGCGGCAGCCGCGACCAGGTACGAGACCACCGAGGGCTCGTCGGGGAGGTCCATGCCGGTCAGGGACCGTTCGCGGGCTCCCGCGAGCCGCTTCTGGTACGTGCGGAACGCCCGCAGCACGCCCTCCGCCAGCGCGCCCGCGCCGTCGCCCGCGTCCTCCGGGAGCTCCTCCAGCTCCGCCACGAGGAACGGGCCGGACGCGTCGACCGACAGCAGCCGGACCCGGACCGTGCCGGTGGCCATCACCTCGAAGCTGCCGTCCTCCCGTTCCCGGATGGAGGCCGCGTCCGCGATGCAGCCCACCCGGTGGAAGGCCTGGACCGGGTCCGCGCCGAAACCGGCGGCCGGGCCGCGCTCAGGCACGGCCGTCTGGTCGGGCAGGCCGGGCGCGGTCGGGGCGACCTCCCGGCCGTCGCGGATCGCGACGACCGCGAAGCGGCGGGGCTCGTCCTCTCCCGCCTGCAGCAGCTCGCGCATCATGGCGCGATAACGCTCCTCGAAGATGTTCAGCGGGAGGACGAGTCCCGGGAACAGCACCGAGTTCAGCGGGAAGAGGGGCAGGCGAACGGTGGTCACGAGGCACAGGGTAGTGGCCGGGGGCCGTAGGGCGTGTCCCTGGGACACCCCCTGCCGTCATCCCCGCCTCAGGACGCGGGAGGCTCCCGCCGCGACCGTCGTGGCCAGGATCCAGCCCAGGATGACCAGGGCCGTCGTGACCCACTGCCAGCCGCCCCGCAGGATCCACTGGTCCTGCAGGCCCAGGTCGATCACCGGCAGCAGCAGGTCCAGGGCGAACAGCGCCGCGTCCCAGTCGGGGTGCTCGTCCGCCTTGACCGGCGGCGGCTCGCCGTGCACGGCGAAGAGCACGGCTCCGGCCGCCCACAGCACGGCCATCCACAGCGCCGCCCGGCCCGGCCGGTAGCCGTAGACCACCGTCCAGTCCTGCAGGTAGCCCCACGCGCGCAGCGCCGGCGGCAGCGTCGCCCGTCGGCGCCGCTGTTTGGCCAGCAGCACCCCGCGGGCGTCCGAGTCCTCCCCTGAGGCCCGCAGGACCGCGGCGAGCCGTTCGTACGGTTCCGGGGAGTACTCGGGGGTGGCCGCCTCGACCCACTCCAGCCGGCGGGCCGGCGGGAAGAGGCCCCGGGGCGCGAGGTTCTCGTAGGCGAATCCCTCGATGGACAGCCGGCCCGGGCGGGCCGGCCAGCTCGTGACCATGTCCACGAGCTTGACCACCTGCGAGCCCGACAGCACCACCCGTCCCCGCTCCGGGCGCTCGCCCACGAACCGCAGCTCCGGGGTGTGGATGCGGCGCAGCGAGATCTCCTGGTCCTCCGTGAGGGTGAACCGGGCCCCGTAGAAGTCCACGGCGTCCCCGAAGCGGCCGTCGTCCAGCCGCAGGCCGCCCCGGCACTCGAAGTGCTGCGCGGGCCGGCCCCGCAGCGGGGTGTGGCCCTGCCCGTAGGGGGGAGTGGAGGAACCGGAGTCGCCCAGGGTGTAGTCCAGGGCTATGGAGGTCAGGTAGAGGGTGCGCTCGACGGTGAGCTGCGGGGCGTTCAGCGCCCGCTTCCCGGCCGGATTGATCAGGCGGGCCCCGCGCAGGCTCATCGACACGCCGACCTTGGCTCCGCGCAGGCTCACCTCCCCGTAGGTCCGCAGCAGCTCGCCCTGGAAGTCCTGCGCCACCGACATGCCGTCGGCGGCCAGGGCCCGCCCCTTGTTGTCGCGCTGCAGCACCGCCTCGCTGATCAGCAGGTCGGTGCCGATCTGCGCGTCGGTCAGCCGGATCCCGCGCGCCACCCGGCAGCGCGGCAGGTGCAGGTCGCCTTCCGTCTGCAGGCGGGCCGCCTCCAGCCGGGGTATCGCGCAGTTGACCAGGCGCAGGGTGCCGAAGCGGGTCTCGGAGAGCTGCACCTCGCCGTCGAAGCGGCAGGACTGGAGCTCCACGTACGGGGTGACCGTGCCCCCGGAGAGGTCGAGGCGGCCCGTGATCCGGACGCCGCGCAGTTTCAGGGAGGCCACCCGGCCCGGCACCGGGCCCGGTCCGTGGAGCAGCAGCAGGGCCACCACGTCCGCGCGGACGCTGCGCCCGGGGCCCCAGACCCGGTCGGCGTGCGGATCGTCCCGCTCGGCGGTGCGGGTGCTGAGATCGCAGACGCTGCCGGTCCGGTACGCGTCCCACATGAGCCGTTCGGGGCCGGTGAGATCGTCCGGTGCCCCGTCCGGGCGTGCTTCGGCCATGGCGGCCCCCCTCCGCTCGTCCGCGCGGACACCCACCGCGCCTACCCGCACGCTAGAGGGCCGCTGTGACATCGGGAAACGTCCGTGGCTTGTATCAGCCAGTGATACGGACGAACGGTGGCGCTGGGCGGTCTGAGAGAATTGCCGGGTGATCTCTCGTATCGACCTGCGCGGTGACTCCCTCCCCGAGGGTGGCGCCCTGCGCGATCTGCTGCCCCGTGCCGAGTTCGACGTGGAAGCCGCCCTGGAGAAGGTGCGGCCCATCTGCGAGGACGTCCACCATCGTGGGACGGCGGCGCTGATCGAGTACGCGCAGAAGTTCGACGGGGTGGAGCTCAAGCAGGTCAGGGTGCCCGTCGAGGCGCTGCGGACCGCTCTGGAGCAGCTCGACCCGGCCGTCCGCGCCGCTCTGGAAGAGTCGATCCGGCGCGCCCGGATCGTGCACCGGGGCCAGCGCCGCACCGAGCACACCACCCAGGTGGTCCCCGGCGGAACGGTGACCGAGAAGTGGGTTCCGGTGGAGCGCGTGGGGCTGTACGCCCCGGGCGGCCGCTCGGTGTACCCGTCCTCCGTCGTCATGAACGTGGTCCCGGCCCAGGAGGCGGGCGTGCGGTCCATCGCGCTCGCGTCCCCGCCGCAGGCCGACTTCGGCGGACTGCCGCACCCGACGATCCTGGCCGCCTGCGCGCTGCTCGGCGTGGACGAGGTGTACGCGGCGGGCGGCGCCCAGGCCGTCGCGATGTTCGCGTACGGAACCACCGGCGAGGACGGGTGTCCTCCCGCCAACATGGTGACGGGCCCCGGCAACATCTGGGTCGCCGCCGCCAAGCGCTACTTCACCGGCAGGATCGGCATCGACACCGAGGCCGGCCCGACCGAGATCGCGGTCCTCGCCGACTCCACGGCCGACCCGGTGCACGTCGCCGCCGACCTGATCAGCCAGGCCGAGCACGACCCGCTGGCCGCCGCCGTGCTCGTCACGGACTCCGAGGAGCTCGCGGCCGCCGTCGAGAAGGAGCTGGAGCCGCAGGTCGCGGCCACCAAGCACATCGAGGACCGGATCAAGCCCGCGCTGGCCGGCCGCCAGTCCGCGATCGTGCTGGTCGACAGCCTGGAGGACGGCCTCAAGGTCGTCGACGCGTACGGCGCCGAGCACCTGGAGATCCAGACCGCCGACGCGGCCGCCTGGGCAGCCCGTGTGCGCAACGCCGGAGCGATCTTCGTCGGCCCGTGGTCCCCGGTCTCGCTCGGCGACTACTGCGCCGGCTCCAACCACGTACTGCCCACCGGCGGCTGCGCCTGCCACTCCTCGGGCCTGTCCGTGCAGTCCTTCCTGCGCGGCATCCACATCGTGGACTACACGCGCGACGCCCTCGCCGAGGTCACCCACCACGTGGTGACCCTCGCCGAGGCCGAGGACCTGCCCGCGCACGGCGCGGCTCTCAAGGCACGATTCGGTTGGAAGGTTCCGCAGGCATGACCGGCACCACTGACAGCACGGACGGCACCGCCACCGGCGCCGAGGCCGTCATCGGCATCGACGACCTCCCCATCCGGGACGAGCTCCGCGGCAAGACCCCGTACGGCGCCCCGCAGCTGGACGTGCCCGTCCAGCTCAACACCAACGAGAACCCGTACGGCCTGCCCGAGCCTCTCGTCGCCCGCATCGCCGAGCGCGTCGCCGAGGCCGCCCGCACCCTCAACCGGTACCCCGACCGGGACGCGGTCGAGCTGCGCACCGAGCTCGCCGCCTACCTCACCCGTACCGGCAAGCACCCGGTCGCGCGCGAGAACGTATGGGCCGCCAACGGCTCCAACGAGGTCCTCCAGCAGCTGCTGCAGACCTTCGGCGGGCCCGGCCGCACCGCGATCGGCTTCGAGCCCTCGTACTCGATGCACGCGCTGATCGCGCGCGGCACCGGGACCGACTGGATCTCCGGGCCGCGCCGGGAGGACTTCACCATCGACGTGGAGGCCGCCGAGCGCGCCATCACGGAGCACGCGCCCGACGTCGTCTTCATCACCTCGCCCAACAACCCCACGGGCACCGCGGTCGGGGCGGAGACGGTCCTGGCCCTCTACGAGGCCGCGCAGGCGGCCCGGCCCAGCCTGGTCATCGTGGACGAGGCCTACGTGGAGTTCAGCCACCGGGACTCGCTGCTGCCGCTGATCGAGGGCCGCCCCAACCTGGTGATCTCCCGGACCATGTCCAAGGCCTTCGGCGCCGCCGGACTGCGCCTGGGCTACCTGGCCGCGCACCCCGCCGTCGTGGACGCCGTACAGCTCGTACGCCTGCCGTACCACCTGTCGGCCGTCACCCAGGCGACCGCGCTGGCCGCCCTGGAATTCACCGACACCCTGCTCGGCTACGTCGAGCAGCTCAAGGCCGAGCGGGACCGCCTGGTCACCGAGCTGCGGGGGATCGGCTTCGAGGTCACCGACTCCGACTCGAACTTCGTACAGTTCGGCCGGTTCGAGAACTCCCACACCGCCTGGCAGAAGATCCTCGACCAGGGCGTCCTGGTCCGGGACAACGGCGTACCGGGATGGCTGCGGGTCACCGCGGGCACCCCGGCCGAGAACGACGCGTTCCTGGAAGCGGTTCGCGCACTGAAGAAGGAGCAGCACGCATGAGCCGCATCGGACGGGTCGAACGGACCACGAAGGAGACCTCGGTCCTCGTCGAGATAAACCTCGACGGCACCGGCAAGGTCGACGTCTCGACGGGCGTGGGCTTCTACGACCACATGCTCGACCAGCTCGGCCGCCACGGCCTCTTCGACCTCACGGTCAAGACCGAGGGCGACCTGCACATCGACAGCCACCACACCATCGAGGACAGCGCGCTGGCGCTCGGCGCCGCCTTCAAGCAGGCCCTCGGCGACAAGGTCGGCATCTACCGCTTCGGCAACTGCACCGTGCCGCTCGACGAGTCCCTCGCCCAGGTGACCGTCGACCTGTCCGGCCGCCCGTACCTCGTGCACACCGAGCCCGAGAACATGGCGCCGATGATCGGCTCGTACGACACGACGATGACCCGGCACATCTTCGAGTCCTTCGTCGCGCAGGCCCAGATCGCCCTGCACATCCACGTGCCGTACGGCCGCAACGCCCACCACATCGTGGAGTGCCAGTTCAAGGCGCTGGCCCGGGCCCTGCGCTACGCCGCCGAGTTCGACCCGCGCGCCGCCGGGATCCTGCCTTCCACGAAGGGCGCCCTCTAGCGTGAACGGGCTCAACTCGATCCTGATCTTCCTCGGCCTGTTCCTGGCCGGTGGCGCCTATTCCTTCAAGAAGCAGAAGATCTCCACGTCCGTCGTCGTCCTGCTCGCCCTCGGCTCCGCGATGTGCCTGGCCGCCGGAGTGCTGCGGATCCAGGGGATTTGGGAGTGAGTGCTTTGACCCCCACCAAGAAGGTCGTCGTCTTCGACTACGGCTTCGGCAACGTCCGCTCCGCCGAGCGCGCCCTCGCGCGCGCCGGCGCGGACGTGGAGATCACCCGCGACTACGACAAGGCCATGGACGCCGACGGACTCCTCGTCCCCGGCGTCGGCGCCTTCTCCGCCTGCATGCAGGGGCTCAAGGACGCGCGCGGCGACTGGATCATCGGCCGCCGGCTCTCCGGCGGCCGTCCGGTCATGGGCATCTGCGTCGGCATGCAGATCCTCTTCGAGCGCGGCATCGAGCACGGCGTGGAGACCGAGGGACTGGACGAGTGGCCCGGCACGGTCGGCCCGCTCCAGGCCCCGATCGTCCCCCACATGGGCTGGAACACGGTGGACGCGCCCGCCGACAGCCAGGCCTTCGCCGGCCTGGACGAGGACGCCCGCTTCTACTTCGTGCACTCCTACGCGGCCCACGACTGGTCGCTGGAAGTCACCAACCCGCTGATCAAGGCCCCCAAGGTCACCTGGGCCACGCACGGCGAGCGGTTCGTCGCGGCGGTGGAGAACGGGGCCCTGTGGGCCACCCAGTTCCACCCCGAGAAGTCCGGGGACGCCGGCGCCCAGCTCCTCACCAACTGGATCGAGACCCTGTGATGACGACGTCGAAGAAGCTCGAACTGCTCCCCGCCGTCGACGTCCGCGACGGCCAGGCCGTCCGCCTCGTGCACGGCGTGTCCGGCAGCGAGACCTCCTACGGCTCCCCGCTCCAGGCCGCCCTCGCCTGGCAGTCCGCCGGCGCCGAATGGCTGCACCTGGTCGACCTGGACGCCGCCTTCGGGACCGGTGACAACCGCGCGCTCGTCGCCGAGATCACCGGCGCCATGGACATCAAGGTCGAGCTGTCCGGCGGCATCCGCGACGACGCCTCGCTCGCCGCGGCCCTCGCCACCGGCTGCACCCGCGTCAACCTGGGCACCGCCGCCCTGGAGACCCCCGAGTGGGCCGCCAAGGCCATCGCCGAGCACGGTGACAAGATCGCGGTGGGCCTCGACGTGCGCGGCACCACCCTCAAGGGCCGCGGCTGGACCAGCGAGGGCGGGGACCTCTACGAGACCCTCGCGCGCCTGGACTCCGAGGGCTGCGCCCGGTACGTCGTCACCGACATCGGCAAGGACGGCACCCTCACCGGCCCCAACCTGGAGCTGCTGAAGAACGTCTGCGCCGCCACCGACCGGCCCGTCGTGGCCTCCGGCGGCATCTCCTCCCTCGACGACCTGCGCGCACTGGCCGGGCTCGTCGGGGCGGGCGTCGAGGGCGCCATCGTAGGCAAGGCCCTGTACGCCAAGGCGTTCACGCTCGAAGAAGCCCTGAAGGTGGTCTCCGCATGAGTTCCGAGAACAGCTCCACGAACCGTTCCGACGTCCGGCGCATCTCCTCCGGCGGCGCCTACGAGGACGTACTCGGCTACTCCCGCGCCGTCCAGCTCCCCAACGGGCTGGTCCTGGTCTCCGGCTGCACCGGGGCCGACGCGGGTGGCCCGTACGACCAGACGAAGAAGGCCTTCTCCGTGGCCTTCGCGGCGCTGGAGCAGGCCGGGCTCGGCCCCGAGCACGTGGTCCGCACCCGCCTCTACCTCACGCACGCCCGTGACGTGGACGAGGTCGGCCGCGCGCACAGCGAGCTCTTCGACAAGATCCGCCCCGCCTCGACGCTGATCATCGTCAACGGGTTCGTGGACCCGAGCATGGTCGTCGAGGTGGAGGTCGAGGCCTTCGGCCCCGCTCCCGCTCCCGCCCCCGTCGCGGGAGGCTCGGCATGACCCTCGCCGTACGGGTGATCCCCTGCCTGGACGTGGACAACGGCCGTGTGGTCAAGGGCGTCAACTTCCAGAACCTGCGCGACGCCGGCGACCCCGTCGAGATGGCCAAGCTCTACGACGCCGAGGGCGCCGACGAGCTGACCTTCCTCGACATCACCGCGTCCTCCGGGAACCGGGAGACCACCTGCGACGTGGTGCGCCGCACCGCCGAGCAGGTCTTCATCCCGCTGACCGTGGGCGGCGGGGTCCGCACCGCGGACGACGTCGACAAGCTGCTGCGGGCCGGCGCCGACAAGGTCGGCGTGAACACCGCCGCCATCGCCCGGCCCGAGCTCATCCAGGAGATCGCCGAACGCTTCGGCCGGCAGGTGCTCGTCCTGTCCGTCGACGCCCGCCGGACCGCCTCCGGCTCCTTCGAGGTGACCACCCACGGCGGCCGGCGGAGCGCCGGCATCGACGCCGTCGAGTGGGCGCACCGGGCGGCCGAACTGGGCGCCGGGGAAATCCTGTTGAACTCGATGGACGCGGACGGTACCAAGGACGGCTACGACACCGAGATGATCGCGGCCGTGCGCAAGCACGTCACGGTCCCGGTGATCGCCTCGGGCGGCGCGGGCAAGCTCGCGCACTTCCCGCCGGCGATCGCGGCGGGCGCCGACGCGGTGCTCGCGGCGTCGGTGTTCCACTTCGGCGACCTGCGCATCGGCCAGGTCAAGGAAGCGCTGAGGGAAGCCGGCCACCCGGTCCGCTGAGGTTCGCTTCGCCCGTGGGGGGGCCGGTTCGTGAACGGGAACGTCTGGCGGGACGGCAACGTCCTGCGCTGGCTGGCCGCCTACGGGGCTTCGCTCGTCGGGGACGGGGTCTACTTCCTCGCCCTCGGCTGGGCCGCCGCCCAGACGGCCGGCCCGGCCGAGGTCGGCCTGGTCATGGCGGTCGGCGCGATACCGAGGGCCCTGCTCATGCTGGGCGGCGGGGTGATCGCCGACCGCTTCGGGCCCCGGCTGGTGGTCATCTCCTCCGACGCGGTGCGCTGCGGTGTCGTCCTGGGACTGTCGCTCGCCTTGGCCCTCGGCTCCCCGGGCCTGTGGGTCCTCGTACTCGTCGCGCTGGTCTTCGGCATCGTGGACGCACTGTTCATGCCGGCCGTCGGCGCGCTGCCGCCCCGGATCGCGGGGCCCGGGCAACTGGTACGGGTCCAGGGGCTGCGCAGCCTCGCCGAACGCGTCGGGCACACCGCCGGGCCGCCGGTGGCGGGGCTGGCGATGGGGCTGGGCGGGCCGGCGTCCGCGTTCGCGGTGGCGTCGGTGCTGTTCGGGATCTCCCTGGCGCTGCTGGTGGCGGTACGGATCGCCCCGCTGCCGGCCTCCGCGGAGCCCGCGGCGGCTCCCCCTTCCGAGAGCCCCTGGAGCCAGCTCCGCTCGGGGCTCGGGTACATCCGGAGGCACGGGCTGATAGGCCCCCTGATGCTGTCCGGGGCCCTGAGTCAGCTGGGCACGTCCGCACCGATGACGCTGGGGCTCATCCTCGTCTCCGAGGAGCGCGGCTGGGGGCCCGGCGGGGTCGGCTGGATCATCGGCGGGATGGGCGCGGGCGCGGCGTCGAGCGCGCTGGTGCTCACCCTGATCCCGAGGTTCCCCCGGGCCGGGGCGATCCAGAACCTCACCCTGATCATCGGCTCGGCCGGCATCGGCGGCCTGGTCCTCGCCCCGAGCCTGCCGGTGGCGGTGGGGCTGGCCGTGCTGACCGGTCTGGTGTGCGGGATCTGCGGCGGCCTGGCCGTCGCCCTCATCCAGACGGCCACGGATCCCTCGTACCTGGGGCGGGTCAGCTCCGTGATGGCCTTCACGGCGGTCGGCCTGGCCCCGCTGGCCTACCCCGTCTTCGGCTTCGCGGCGGACGCGTGGGGGGTGACCCCGGTCTTCCTGGCAGGGGCGGCGGTGAGTATGGCCGGCGCGATCGTCGGCACCTCGGCCCCCGCGGTCCGCCGCGCGGAGCTTGCCTTCGCCTGAGCGGCCCGGCCCGGTGGGCCCGTGCGGGTGTCCGGCCCTGCGGGGCGAAGTCCCCTACCCGCCCTTCGCCCGTTCCCAGGGCCCTGCCCTGACCCAGTCCTCAAACGCCGGCGAGGCTGGATCTGCCCAGCCCCTCCGGCGTTTGAGGAGCGGGGGTCCGGGGGCTGGCCCCCGGCAACGGCGCCGCACCCGGCAAAGGGTCCGGGCGCAGCCCGGGGAACGGGCGAAGGGTGGGTAGGGGACCCAGCCCCGCAGGGCCGACCCAGCCGCACCCGCCCACCGGCCCCACGCCGGGACGGCCGTGGCGCAAGCGCCGACCCGCCACCGCCGGACGGAGTTCGGCGCAGCGCCACGAAGCCCGCGCAGCGGGGAGCGAGCGGCGCGTCAAGGAGGTGCCCGCGCAGCGGTGCGAGGGGCGCGTCAAAGAGGGGGCAGGGCTCACATGCCCAGGCGGGCCACCGTGAGCTGCGCGATGGCCTCCTTCGGGCCGTCCAATTCCACCGCGGCGGCGTCCTGGCGGCCGAAGCAGAAGAGCGTGAGCTCGCCCGGCTCGCCCGTGACCGTCACCACCGGCGCGCCCTTGTGCGCCACCGCCGTCTGGCCGTTCGGGCGGCGCAGGACCAGGCCCACCGGGGAGCGGCGGCCCGTCAGGCGGGACAGCTTCTCCAGGCGGGACCAGAGGGAGTCGGAGAAGACCGGGTCCAGGGGACGCGGGGACCAGTCCGGCTGGGCGCGGCGGACGTCCTCGGAGTGGACGTAGAACTCCACCGCGTTCGCCAGCTCGTCGATCTGCTTCAGCGAGTAGGGGGACAGCTTCGGCGGGCCCGTGCGGATCAGCTGGATGAGCTCCTCGTACGGCTTGGCCCCGTACTCCTCCATCGCCCTGTCGAGGCGGGCCTTCAGGACGTTCAGCAGCAGTCCGCCCGCCGCGTCCGGGCGACGCTCCCGGACCACCACGTGCGCGGCGAGCTCCCGCGTCCGCCAGCCTTCGCACAGCGTCGGCGCCTCCGGGCCGGCGGATTCCAACAGGTCGGCCAGCAGCAGTCGTTCACGCTTCGCATGGGTAGACATACGGGCCAGCCTACGGCTGGAACCCGCCCCGTGGCTGCCCATCAGGCGGACAGTGATCCTTGATCGTCCCCCCGGCCCGGCACAATGGCCCCATGAGTACGTCCTCCCTCGATCCCGCCATCGCCGCCCGCCTCAAGCGCTCCGCGGACAGTCTGGTCCCGGCCATCGCCCAGCAGTACGACACCGGTGAGGTGCTCATGCTCGGCTGGATGGATGACGAGGCCCTGCACCGCACCCTGACCACCGGCCGGTGCACGTACTGGTCGCGCAGCCGTCAGGAGTACTGGGTGAAAGGCGACACCTCCGGTCACTTCCAGCACGTGAAGTCCGTCGCGCTCGACTGCGACGCCGACACCTTGCTCGTCCGGGTGGACCAGGTCGGCGCGGCCTGCCACACCGGTGCCCGGACGTGTTTCGATGCCGATGTGCTCCCCCTGGCCGGTCCCCCCGGCCCCACCGCCGAAGCCGAATAGCCGAAGCCGATCACAAGTAAGGTCCCACGCCATGGATCTTGAGACGTTCCGCAAGCTCGCGGCCGACCGCCGCGTCATCCCCGTCAGCCGCAAGCTGCTGGCGGACGGTGACACGCCCGTCGGGCTCTACCGCAAGCTGGCCGCCGAACGCCCCGGGACGTTCCTCCTGGAGTCCGCCGAGAACGGCCGCTCCTGGTCGCGCTACTCCTTCGTCGGCGTCCGCAGCGCCTCCACCCTCACGGTCAAGGACGGCCAGGCCCACTGGATCGGCACCCCGCCCGTCGGCGTCCCGGTCTCGGGCGACCCCCTGGAGGCCCTGCGGCAGACCGTGGAGGCCCTGCACACCCCCCGGGACCTCGCCTCCGGCATGCCGCCCTTCACCGGCGGCATGGTCGGCTACCTCGGCTACGACATCGTGCGGCGCCTGGAGCGCATCGGTGAGCACACCGAGGACGACCTGCGGCTGCCCGAGCTGACGATGCTGCTCACCTCCGACCTGGCGGTACTGGACCACTGGGACGGCACCGTCCAGCTCATCGCCAACGCCATCAACCACAACGACCTCGCCGCGGGCGTGGACGAGGCGTACGCGGACGCGGTGGCCCGCCTCGACGCCATGGAGGCCGACCTCGCGCGGCCCGCCCCGTACGCTCCGATGCCGCTGCCCGCCTCCGAACTGCCGGAGTACTCGGTCCTGTGGGGCGGCGAGAAGTACCAGGCCGCCGTGGAGGACGTGAAGGAGCGGATCCGGGCCGGCGAGGCCTTCCAGGTGGTGCCCTCGCAGCGGTTCGAGACCCCGTGCACGGCCTCCGCCCTGGACGTGTACCGGGTCCTGCGGGCCACCAACCCCTCCCCGTACATGTACCTCTTCCGCTTCGAGAACGGCTTCGACGTCGTCGGGTCCAGCCCCGAGGCGCTGGTCAAGGTCGAGGACGGGCGGGCCATGGTCCACCCCATCGCCGGCACCCGGCACCGCGGCGCCACCCCGCAGCTGGACAACGAGCTCGCCGACGAGCTGCTCGCCGACCCCAAGGAGCGCGCCGAGCACCTCATGCTCGTCGACCTCGGCCGCAACGACCTCGGCCGGGTCTGCGAGCCGGGCTCGGTGGAGGTCGTCGACTTCATGAGCATCGAGCGGTACTCGCACGTCATGCACATCGTCTCCACCGTCACCGGGCGCGTCGCCGAGGGGAAGACCGCCTTCGACGTGCTCACGGCCTGCTTCCCGGCCGGCACCCTGTCCGGCGCGCCCAAGCCGCGCGCCATGCAGATCATCGAGGAGCTGGAGCCCACCCGCCGCGGGCTCTACGGCGGCTGCGTCGGCTACCTCGACTTCGCCGGGGACTCCGACACCGCCATCGCCATCCGCACCGCGCTGCTGCGCGACGGGAAGGCGTACGTGCAGGCCGGCGCCGGGGTCGTCGCCGACTCGGTGCCCGAGCTGGAGGATGCCGAGTGCCGCAACAAGGCCGCGGCGGTGCTCCGCGCGGTGGCAGCGGCGAACCGCCTCCACGGCTCCTGAGCCCGTAGGGGATAGTGGGGTACGTGAGTGCCGTACCCCCGCCCCGAACCGAACACGCCGATGCCACCGCCGAGCCCGAGGCCCCCTCGGGCCGAGGCGGCCGCCGCAGCGTGGCCGTCGCCCTGCTGTTCGGCGCGCTCGGCGCCACCGTCGTCCTGCTCGCCTCCGGCCGCGTCTGGGCCCGGGGCGTCGCCGCCGTCGGCGGCGGCTCGCTGCCGGTGACCGCCGACGGGCGGGCCGTCACCGGCCTGCCCGCGGCCCTGGCCATCGTGGGGCTCGCCGCCCTGGTCGCCGTCTTCGCCGTACGCGGCCGGAGCCGGCTGCTGGTATCGGGGCTGCTCGCGCTGAGTGGCCTGGGCGCGACGGTGGCCGCGCTGGCCGGCGCGGACGGCCGCGGCGCGCTGGACGCGGAGGCGGCCCGTACGACGGCCGACGCCGCGGCCCATGTGGCCGGCCTGACCCAGACGGCCTGGCCCTACGTGACGGCCGCCGGCGGGGCGCTGATCCTGCTGGCGGGACTCCTCGCGCTGCGCTTCGGGAGCGCCTGGCCCACGATGGGCGGCCGCCACGAGCGTGACGGCAGCCCGCGACCGCGCAAGGCGGCCGTGGTGGACCCGGACCGGCCGGAGGACCTGTGGAAGGCTCTGGACCGGGGCGAGGACCCCACCGGCCAGGACCCGGCCCGCTGAACCCGCATCCGCGACGCGGGAACCTCCGGACCCGACGCGGGAACCTCCGGACCCGACGCGGGAACCCCCGGACCCGACGCGTGGACCCGGACCCGACCCCGTGAACGAGGTCGCGGCCCGGTGCGGGACAATGACCACCGAGCGTTGACCACAGCACCGTTCGACACAGCACGTGCGGCGTGCGACAGAGCACACCCGAGTACGAGGAGCAACTCATGGCGGGCACTAGCCACGGACACACCCCGGCCGCCTGGACCGGTGTCATCATCGCCTTCATCGGTTTCTGCATCTCCGGTGCCTTCATGGTGCTGGCGAACCCGCTGGGCTTCTACGCGGGCCTCGTCGTCGTCGTCATCGGCGGTGTCGTGGGCATGGCGATGAAGGCCGCGGGCATGGGCGCGCCGAAGGCCGCGCACAACGACCTCGCCGAGGTCATCGCCGCGAACCGCGTCGCCGCGAAGGTCTGACGGGCCGACCGGGCGGTAGCGGGTACGCAGGTTTTCGAAAGGCGCGGCCCTGTCGGGCTGCGCCTTTTGTCATGAGCGGAGAGAATCAGCGGGTGGACGCCTCCTCCGGAACGACCGACCTCGCACCGCCTCCCACGCCCGTCTCCCGGGCGGGCCGGCTGGTGCGTCCGGCGCTCACGCTGGCGGCGGCCGCGGCGGCCCTCGCCTATGTGGGGACCGTGGATCCGAACGAGCCGGGCCACTATCCGGTCTGCCCGCTGTTCCGGCTGACCGGGGTCCTGTGCCCCGGCTGCGGCGGGCTGCGCAGCGCCCACGCGTTCGCCCACGGCGATCTCGTCACGGCTATCGGGGCAAATGCCCTGGCGGTCGCGGGCTACTTCCTCTTCGCCGGTTTCATGCTCCTGTGGCTGGTTCGGGCCTATCGCGGGGTACCGGCCCCGAGGCTCGTCGTACGGCCGTTGTACGCGTGGGGGATCGGTGCGGCGGCCCTGCTCTTCTCCGTTGTCCGGAACCTGCCCGCGGGCTCTTTCCTGGCGCCCTGAGGTATAGCTGAAGTAAAGATTCCGGATGTCCATTTAATGGGACGCCGTCAACCGCGTGCGGAGGGCAAGGCGTCCTGCGGATACCATTTGAACTGCTGACCTTGCAGTTGTACGTGTCTGCAAGGCGGCCGACCGTCATCGACCCGGAAGGGGGCCGCTCGCGTGAGTGTGCTCGACGAGATCATCGAAGGGGTCCGCGAAGACCTTGCCGAACGGCAGGCGCGCGTCAGCCTCGACGAGCTCAAGGAGCGTGCCGCCAAGGCGCCCCAGGCCAAGGACGGCGTCGCTGCCCTGCGCGGCGACAGCGTCAAGGTGATCTGCGAGGTCAAGCGTTCCAGCCCCTCCAAGGGCGCGCTGGCCGCCATCGCCGATCCGGCCGGGCTCGCCGCCGACTACGAAGCGGGCGGTGCGGCGGTCATTTCCGTCCTCACCGAGCAGCGTCGTTTCGGTGGCTCGCTGGCCGACCTGGAGGCCGTCCGCGCCCGCGTGGACATCCCGATCCTGCGCAAGGACTTCATCGTCACGGCGTACCAGCTGTGGGAGGCCCGCGCCTACGGCGCCGACCTCGTGCTGCTGATCGTCGCGGCCCTGGAGCAGGAGGCCCTCGTCTCCCTCATCGAGCGGGCCGAGTCCATCGGTCTCACCCCGCTCGTCGAGGTCCACGACGAGGAGGAGATCGAGCGTGCGGTCGCGGCGGGCGCCAAGATCATCGGTGTCAACGCCCGCAACCTGAAGGACCTCAAGGTCGACCGCTCCACCTTCGAGCGGATCGTCGGAGAGATCCCGGCCCACATCGTGAAGGTTGCCGAGTCCGGCATCCGCGGGCCGCACGACCTGATCGCCTATGCGAACGAGGGCGCGGACGCCGTCCTCGTCGGGGAGTCCCTGGTGACCGGCCGCGACCCGAAGGCGGCCGTGGCCGACCTCGTCGCCGCCGGCGCCCACCCCGCCCTGCGCCACGGGCGGAGCTGACCCGCACCATGGCCCGAAACCGCCCCTCCGTCCGCACCCGACCGGGCTCCGGCCTGGCCGGTGTGCCGACGGCGCACGCGCCCCTGGCGCGCGGCTGCCGCCCTCGCGGCTGCCGCGCCCCGGCCCGGCGCGTGCGCGGGCGGCGGGTCCGGTACGTGATCGGCTCCGAGCCCGGTCAGGTCAACGGCATGCGATGGCGACCCCCCGTCGCGTCGTAACGAGGCCCGCCGGACGGTGTACGTCGTACACCCACGTCGGTCGGCGCCCCCTTACGGTCCGTCCCCCGAGCCGTCGGCTCCGGGGCGGGCCGCTCCGTACCGTCGTACGCCCATGCCCCAGCGGGGTGTGCGCGTCGCGGGCGGACGGCGCAATACGGTGAAGACATCCGCGTCGCATCCGTAGGAGTACCTGGGCATGTCCAGCGCCAGCAGTTTCTTCATCCCGGACCCCGAGGGTCACATCCCCAACGCCGAGGGCTACTTCGGTGACTTCGGCGGCAAGTTCATCCCGGAGGCGCTCGCCGCCGCCGTGGACGAGGTCGCCGTCGAGTACGAGAAGGCCAAGGGCGACCCGGCCTTCGCGGCCGAGCTCAACGACCTGATGGTCAACTACACCGGCCGCCCCAGCTCCCTGACCGAGGTGCCGCGGTTCGCCGAGCACGCCGGCGGGGCCCGGATCTTCCTCAAGCGCGAGGACCTGAACCACACCGGCTCGCACAAGATCAACAACGTGCTGGGCCAGGCGCTGCTCACCAAGCGCATGGGCAAGACCCGCGTCATCGCCGAGACCGGCGCCGGCCAGCACGGCGTGGCCACCGCCACCGCCTGCGCCCTGTTCGGTCTCGAGTGCACGATCTACATGGGTGAGATCGACACTCAGCGCCAGGCCCTGAACGTGGCGCGGATGCGGATCCTCGGCGCCGAGGTCATCGCGGTCAAGTCCGGCTCCCGGACGCTGAAGGACGCCATCAACGAGGCGTTCCGCGACTGGGTCGCCAACGTGGACCGCACCCACTACCTCTTCGGCACGGTCGCGGGCCCGCACCCCTTCCCGGCGATGGTCCGCGACTTCCACCGCGTCATCGGTGTCGAGGCCCGCCGCCAGATCCTGGAGCGCGCCGGACGCCTGCCCGACGCGGTCGCGGCGTGCGTGGGCGGCGGATCCAACGCGATCGGCCTGTTCCACGCCTTCATCCCGGACGCCGACGTCCGCCTGGTCGGCTTCGAGCCCGCCGGGCACGGCGTGGAGACCGGCGAGCACGCGGCGACACTGACCGCGGGCGAGCCCGGCATCCTGCACGGATCGCGCTCCTACGTCCTGCAGGACGAGGAGGGCCAGATCACCGAGCCCTACTCCATCTCGGCCGGTCTGGACTACCCGGGCATCGGCCCGGAGCACTCGTACCTCAAGGACGCGGGCCGCGCCGAGTACCGCGCGGTCACCGACGACCAGGCGATGCAGGCCCTGCGGCTGCTCTCGCGCACCGAGGGCATCATCCCGGCCATCGAGTCGGCGCACGCCCTCGCGGGCGCGCTGGACCTCGGCAAGGAGCTCGGCAAGGACGGGCTGCTCGTCGTCAACCTGTCCGGCCGCGGCGACAAGGACATGGACACCGCCGCCCGGTACTTCGACCTGTACGACGCCGAGACCACCGGCAGCACCGAGGGGGAGACCAAGTGAGCGGCACCATCGAACTCCTGTCGGCGACCCTCGCGAAGGCGAAGTCCGAGGACCGCGCGGCCCTCGTCGCCTACCTCCCGGCCGGCTTCCCGACCGTCGACGGGGCCATCGAGGCCGTCAAGGCCGTCATCGCCGGCGGCGCGGACGTGGTCGAGATCGGCCTCCCGCACAGCGACCCGGTCCTGGACGGCGCCATCATCCAGACCGCCGACGACATCGCCCTGCGCGGCGGCGTCAAGATCGCGGACACCCTGCGGACCGTCCGCGAGGCGTACGAGGCCACGGGCGCCCCGATCCTCGTCATGACGTACTGGAACCCCATCGACCGCTACGGCGTCGAGCGGTTCACCGCGGAGCTCGCCGAGGCCGGCGGCGCGGGCTGCATCCTGCCCGACCTGCCGGTCCAGGAGTCCGCGCTGTGGCGCGAGCACGCGGAGAAGCACGGTCTGGCGACCGTCTTCGTCGTGGCTCCCAGCAGCAAGGACGAGCGCCTCGCCACCATCACGGCGGCCGGTTCCGGCTTCGTCTACGCCGCGTCCCTCATGGGTGTCACCGGCACCCGCGAGTCGGTCGGCAACCAGGCGGCCGACCTGGTCCGCCGCACCCGCGCCACCAGCGACCTGCCGGTCTGCGTGGGACTGGGCGTCTCCAACGCCGCCCAGGCCAAGGAGGTCGCGGGCTTCGCCGACGGCGTCATCGTCGGCTCGGCCTTCGTGAAGCTGCTGCTCGACGCGCCGGACCTGCCCGCCGGGCTGGCCGCCGTCGAGGCACTGGCGGGCGAGCTCGCCGCGGGCGTGCGCCGGAGCTGAGGCGTACGCTGGAGCCGACGGGCGGCGCGTTCGATCGCGCAGGCGGACCCCTGAGCGGGTTCTGTAGCCCGATCGGGTGGAAGTAGGGGCAGGGAGGCACGAGAGTGCCTCCCTGCTTCGTTTGGCCGAACGTGAGCGACATGAACGACGGTGCGAACCGCGATGCGACGAAACGATCGGCCCGCGAGCGACTCCAGGTGGAGCGCGAGAAACAGAAGGCGAGGGACAAGCGACGGCGGACCCTCGTCGTGTCGGCGGCGGTGGTCGGCGTACTCGGACTGGCGGCCGTCGTCGGCCTGATCGCGGCGAACACCGGCAAGGGCGGATCCTCCGCCAAGGGAGGCCCTCTGGTGGCCCCGGCCGGGGCCACGGGCAAAGACGCGCTCGCCATCCCGACCGGCAAGAACGAGGCCCCCTCCACGCTGACCGTGTGGGAGGACTTCCGCTGCCCGGCCTGCAAGGCCTTCGAGACCAACTACCGGGACACGATCCACGAGCTGGAGGCAAAGGGCCTCCTCAAGGTCGAGTACCACATCGTCACCCTGATCGACGGGAACATGGGCGGCAGCGGCTCCCTCAAGAGCGCCAACGCCGCGGCCTGCGCGCAGGACGCCGGGAAGTTCGCCCCGTACCACGACGTGCTCTTCGAGAACCAGCCCGAGGAGACCAACGACGCCTACGGCAATAACGCCAAGCTGCTGGAACTGGCCGGGAAGGTCGACGGACTGGACACCCCGGCGTTCCGCACCTGCGTCGAGGACGGCACGCACGACAGCTGGGTGAACAAGTCGCAGGACGCCTTCGGCGCGGGCAACTTCCGCGGCACTCCGACCGTGCTGCTCGACGGCACGGACATCTTCGCGGACCAGGCCAACCCGCTGACCCCGCAGAAGCTGAAGGAGAAGGTGGAGGCGGCCGGGAAGGGCGGCCCGGGCGGAGTGAAGGGATCCCCGTCCCCGTCCCTGTCCCCGTCCCCGTCCCCGTCGGCATCCGGCTCGTCCGCCAAGTCCAAGTCCGGCTCCGGGTCGCCGTCGCCGACCGCTTCGGGCTCCGCGAAGGCCCGCTCGGGCGCGCCCTCGGCCTCCGCGTCGGAGCGCTCGGCGGGACGGCCGGCCACGGGCGGTCCGGGCTCCGCCGACGCCTCCCCGGACCACGACGGGATGCCCATGGGGCACTGACGGCCGTCTCGATTCGGCAGCAGCTTGCCGGACGGGTTGCGGTCACCACCGTCCGGCAAGGTAGCGTCGGCTCTTGCCATGAACCTTGCCTTCATTCCCAGTCCGTCGACGGGCGTGCTCCATCTCGGGCCGATCCCGCTGCGCGGCTACGCGTTCTGCATCATCATCGGCGTCTTCGTCGCCGTCTGGCTCGGCAACAAGCGCTGGGTCGCGCGCGGCGGTAAGCCGGGCACGGTCGCGGACATCGCCGTGTGGGCGGTGCCGTTCGGCCTGGTCGGCGGTCGCCTCTACCACGTGATCACCGACTACCAGCTCTACTTCGGCGAGGGCCGCGACTGGGTCGACGCCTTCAAGATCTGGGAGGGCGGCCTCGGCATCTGGGGCGCCATCGCGCTGGGCGCGGTCGGTGCCTGGATCGGCTGTCGCCGACGGGGCATCCCGCTGCCGGCCTGGGCCGACGCCCTGGCCCCCGGCATCGCGCTGGCCCAGGCCTGCGGACGCTGGGGCAACTGGTTCAACCAGGAGCTGTACGGCCGCGCCACCGATCTGCCGTGGGCGGTGGAGATCAGCGACGGCCCGAACCGGGTCGCCGGGACCTACCACCCGACCTTCCTCTACGAGTCCCTCTGGTGCGTCGGTGTCGCCCTGCTGGTGATCTGGGCCGACCGCCGCTTCAAGCTCGGACACGGGCGGGCGTTCGCGCTGTACGTCGCCGCGTACTGCGTGGGGCGCGGCTGGATCGAGTACATGCGGGTCGACGAGGCCCACCACATCCTCGGCCTGCGACTCAACGTCTGGACCTCGATCGTCGTCTTCGTGCTCGCCGTGGTCTACCTGGTGCTGTCGGCGAAGCTGCGGCCGGGCCGCGAAGAGGTCGTCGAGCCCGACGCTGACGCCGTGGCCGGCGCCAAGGACGGGGACACCCCGGCCGGGGACGGCAAGGCCGAGGGCGACGAGGCCAAGGCCAAGGACGGGAACAAGGCGGACGCCGAGCCCGAGCCTGAGGACACAGAGGCCGAGGACGGGGTCACGGCTGACGCCGAGGCCGAGGTCCCCGGGGCCAAGAAGCTCTGACCGGAGGGCCGGTCGCACGGGAGGGGCACCGCGCATCCGCGCGGCGCCCCTCCCGTTTTCGTGCGGCGGGGGCTCAGGAGGGTTCGGGGGCCTCCCGGCAAGGGGCGGTCGCGTTCCGGCGGGACAGGGCCACGACCCGTTCCGCGCCCGCCAGCATCGCCGGGTCGACGAAGCGGCCGTCGGGGAGGGCCACCGCGCCCGGGGTGCGGCGGGCCGCCGCCACGATCTCCTCGGCGGCACTGACCTCGGCCGGGCCGGGCAGGTAGGCCCGCTCGATCACCGGGAGCTGGCGCGGATGGATCGCCGCGCGGCCCAGGAAGCCGAGGGCGCGGCCCCTGGCGCAGGAGGCCGCCAGCGCCTCCAGGTTCCGGATGTCGGGGAACACCGACTGGGCCGGCGGCGCCAGCCCGGCCGCGCGGGCCGCGACCACCACCCGGGAACGCGGCCAGTCCAGGCCCGACTCCGAGGTGACGCCCAGGTCGGCCCGCAGGTCGGCCTCGCCCAGGGACAGCCCGCGCAGGGCGGGGTGCGCGCGGGCGATCTCGTAGGCCCGTTCCACGCCGATCGCCGACTCCAGCAGGGCGTACAGGGCCACCCCGGCGGTGCGGTCCGCGGAGGCGGCGATCTGCTCCGGCGAGGAGATCTTGGGCAGGCGCAGCCCGGCCAGGCCGTGGAGCCCGCCCAGCGCGCTGAGGTCGGCGCCGCCCCAGGGGGAGTCCAGCGCGTTGACGCGTACGTGGACCGGGACCGGGTGGTGGGCGGAGAGCAGCTCGGCGGTGGCGTGGCGGGCGTACTCCTTGCGGGAGGCCGACACCGCGTCCTCCAGGTCCACGATCACGGCGTCGGCCCCGGCGTGCAGGGCCTTGGAGACCACCTCCGGGCGGTCGCCGGGGACGTAGAGCCAGGTCAGGATCACAGGGCCCCTTCCGTGCGGAGAGCGGTGATCTCGGCCGGGGAGAGGC
Organism: Streptomyces sp. NBC_01264; assembly: GCF_026340675.1. Classification (NCBI taxonomy): domain Bacteria; kingdom Bacillati; phylum Actinomycetota; class Actinomycetes; order Kitasatosporales; family Streptomycetaceae; genus Streptomyces; species Streptomyces sp. NBC_01264. Next base: position 2,917,722 of record NZ_JAPEOX010000001.1, on the reverse strand, counting down.
CGATCTCGGCGAGTACGGCATCGGTGTCCGCGCCGTGCGGGCGGCCCGCCCAGCGGATGGAGCCCGGGGTGTCCGAGAGCCGGAAGAGGACGTTCTGCATGCGGATCGGGCCCAGCTCCGGGTCCTCGACCTCGGTGATCGTGTCCAGGGCCGCGTACTGCGGATCGGCCATGACGTCCCGTACGTCGTAGACCAGCGCGACGGCGGCCTCGGCCTCCTCGAAGGCGGCCGTCACCTCGTCCGCCTTGTGGCGGGCGATCCACCCGCCGACCGCCTCGTCGAGCACGTCCGCGTGACCGGCCCGGCCGGAACCCGACGCGAACCACGGCTCGGAGATCAGCTCCGGCCGCCCCACGAGCCGCATCACGCGCTCGGCGATGGACTGGGCGGAGGTGGAGACCGCCAGCCAGCGGCCGTCCAGGCTGCGGTAGGTGTTGCGGGGCGCGTTGTTGGTGGAACGGTTGCCGGTGCGCGGCTGGACGTAGCCGAGCTGGTCGTACCAGAGCGGGTGCGGCCCGAGGACGGTCAGGATCGGCTCGATGATCGCCAGGTCCACCACCTGCCCGTGCCCGGTGCGGTCGCGCCCGGCGAGCGCCGCCATCACGGCGTACGCGGTGGTCAGCGCGGCGATCGAGTCCGCGAGCCCGAAGGGCGGGAGGGTGGGCGGCCCCTCGGGCTCGCCCGTGATCGCGGCGAACCCGCTCATCGCCTCCGCGAGGGTGCCGAAGCCGGGGCGGTGGGCGTACGGGCCCTCCTGGCCGAAGGCCGTCACGCGGGTCAGGATCAGCCGCGGGTTCGCGGCGGACAGTTCGGGCCAGCCCAGACCCCAGCGCTCCAGGGTGCCGGGGCGGAAGTTCTCGATCACCACGTCGGCGGTGGCCACCAGGCGCAGCAGGGTCTCCCGGCCGCCGGGGGTGGACAGATCGAGGGTCATCGTCCGCTTGTTGCGGCCGAGCAGCTTCCACCAGAGGCCGATGCCGTCCTTGGCGGGGCCGTGGCCGCGCGAGGGGTCGGGGCGGGTCGGGTGCTCGACCTTGACGACCTCGGCGCCGAAGTCGCCGAGGAGGGTGGCGGCGAGGGGACCGGCGAAGAGGGTGGCGAGGTCGAGGACGCGGAGTCCGCGCAGGGGCGGGGCGGTGGGGGACGGGGCGTCGGTACTCACGAGGCGGCTCCGGAAGAGGGGTGCGGCCCGGAGACGGATGCGCGGCCCCGGCCGCCGGATCCGGAGCCGGTTCGGGGTGCGGAGAGGGGTTCGGTCATCAGCGGACATCCTGTCCGGCCGCGAATGCGACGACCTCGGCACGGGTCGGCATCGAGTCCTGGGCGCCGGGGCGCTGTACCGACAGGGCGGCGGCACACGAGGCCCAGGCGAGGGCGCTGCGCATCGGCCGGCCCTCGCCCAGGGCCACGGCGAGCGCGCCGACGAAGGTGTCCCCGGCGGCGGTGGTGTCCACGGCCCGTACGCGTGGCGCGGGCACGGTCAGGGACTCGCGGCCGCGGGCGGCGTACAGCACCCCGGCCGCGCCGAGGGTGACGACCACCTCCGGCACGTCCTGGAGCAGGGCGGCCGCGGCCAGGTGCACGTCGGTGAGCCCGGTGAGGGCGGCGGCCTCGTGCTCGTTGGGCACCAGCAGGTCCGTCGCGGCGAGGAGTTCGGCGGGCAGCGGCTGGGCGGGGGCCGGAGTGAGGACGGTCCGTACGCCGTGGGCGCGGGCGGCCAGCGCGCCGGCGAGCACCGCCTCCAGGGGCAGTTCGAGCTGGAGGAGCAGGGAGTCGGCGGCGCCGATGCGGCCTTCGTCGCCCGGTTCCAGGGAGGTGACGAGGGCGTTGGCGCCGGGGATGACGATGATGCTGTTGCCGCCCTCGTCGTCCACGGTGATGTGCGCGGTGCCGCTGGCGCCCTCGACGGTGCGCAGGGCCGTCGTCCCGACCCCGGCGCCGGTGAGCGCGGAGCGCAGCCGTACGCCGAACTCGTCGGCCCCGACCGCGCCGATCATCACCACCTCCGCGCCGCAGCGGGCGGCGGCGACGGCCTGGTTGGCACCCTTCCCGCCGGGGACCGTGCGGAATTCGCGGCCGGTGACGGTCTCGCCGAGGCGGGGGGCCTTGGAGACGTAGGCGACGAGGTCCATGTTGGTACTGCCGAGCACGGCGATGGCCGTCATGAGCGGGCTGCCTCCTGTGCGGTGAGGTGGGCGAGGGCGTCGAAGCCGATGCCGTCGAAGCCGGGAACGGTGGTGGCGAGGCGGTTCTTCAGCGGGGCCGTCCAGCGGTGCGGGAGGGCGTCGGGGGAGCCGGCGACCAGTCCGGCGAGGGCGCCGGCGGTGGCGCCGTTGGAGTCGGTGTCCCAGCCGCCGGACACGGCGCGGCAGACGGAGTGGGTGAAGTCCCCGTCGGCGTGGGTGAGGGAGGCGGCGATCACGGCGGTGTTGGGGACGGCGTGGACCCAGTGGTAGTGGCCGTAGCGGGCGTGGAGCAGGTCGACGACGCCATCGAAGTCGGTGCCGGTGGCGCGCGCGTCGGAGGCGGTCCCGATCCCGAAGCGGACGGCCTCGGCGAGGCGGGAACGGGGCGGTACGACGGCCAGACCGGCCCGGAGCGCCGTGTGCACGTCGGCCCGGCCGGTGGCCGCGGCGGCGGTGGCGGCGGCCACGAACGCGGCGGCGTGGGCGCCGTTGCCGGTGTGGGTGAGGGCGGCGTCCCGGTGCGCCTGGGCCGCGGCGGCGGCCGGATCGCCCGGGTTGGTCCAGCCGTGGACGTCGGCGCGGATCAGTGCGCCGATCCATTCGCGGAAGGGGTTGTGGTGGGTGGCGGTGGCGGGGGGCTCCAGCCCCTGGAGGAGATTGCGGTACGCGACCCGCTCGGCCGTGAACGTACGGCCTGCCGGCAGCTCGTCGAGCCAGAGCCGGCCGACGTCGGCGGTGGTGAAGGCCTTGCCGTGGCGCTGGAGGAGCAGCAGGCCGAGGAGGGGGTAGTTGAGGTCGTCGTCCTCGGGGGTGCCGTCGATGTTCTCGGCGAGGGAGGTGGGCGCGGAGCGGCGGTTCCAGGGGTGGGCGGCGAGTACCTCCGGTGGTACGCCGCGCTCGGTGAACCAGTCGGCGAGCGGCCAGTTCCCGGCGGCCCGCGCCAGGGCCCGGATCCCGTGCAGGGGCAGCTTCTCCACGGGCTTCCCGAGCACGCACCCGACGGCGCGGCCCAGCCATGCCGCCTCCAGGCGGCGGCGCAGGGCGGGGTCGGGGGCGGACGCCTTGGCCCGGGGGGCGGGCTTGACCGCTCGGGCGGCGGCTTCGGCTCCTCCGTCTTCGGCTCCGGCTCCGGCTCCGGCGGAGGCGGGGCTTGCGGGGCTGGGGCCGGCCTTTGCCCTGGGTTCTGGCTCGGCCCTTGCTGCGGCCGCGGGGCTGGGGGTCCGGGTGCGGGTGCCGGCGGCTCCGGTGGGGGAGAGTTCCCCCACCCCGCCCCTTTCCGAAACCGGGGGCAGGCCCCTGGACCCCGGGGTGGGGGTGGCCCAGGGGGCTTGTTCCGTGTCGGAGGTGGGGTGGGGGAGGGCCGCGAGGGCCGTCAGGAGGTCGGTGGCGAGGGCGCGGAGTTCCGGCGGGGCCGGGGTGGGGGAGGCGCCCGCCCGGGCCGGGGCGAGGTGGCCGCCCGCGGCGAGCCAGACGCGCAGCAGCGGCTCCGCGGCCTCCCCGCGGCCGTCCTCGGCGGCCTGCCGGAACTCGTGTCCGACCAGATCCTCGGGCTGCACCCAGGTCAGCCGGCCTGTCCCGGCCCCTGCCGCGGTCCCGGCCCCTGCCGCGGTCCCGGTCCCGGTCCCGGTCGTGGCCTGGGCCCGAGAGGGCGGCGGGGCCGTGGGTGTGGCCGGGGGAGCGGGCGGGGTTGGGGAGGTGGGGGTCATCGGGGGGCCGTCAGGGTGGCGAAGGCGGCTTCGTGGGTGCGGCGGCGGGAGTGGTCGCGGGTGAAGATCTCCCGGGTCACCGCGGCCAGGGCGGACGCCGGGGCGTGCAGGTCCAGGCGGCTGGCCTCGGCGACCCGGTCCGCCCAGGCGGGCGGGACCGCCGCCCCGCCCGACAGGGCGCCCGCGATCGCACCGGCCATGGTGGCGATGGAGTCGCAGTCCCGGCCGTAGTTGACCGCGCCGAGCACGGAGGTCTCGTAGCAGCCGTCCGCGACGAGCAACATGCCCAGGGCGATGGGGAGTTCCTCGATGGAGTGCAGGCGGGAGGGGCGCCGTGCGCCCAGGGACGGGTTGCGGTAGTCCGGGCCGACCGAGTCGTACGGGGCGACCGCCGCCCGGAGCGGGGCCAGCGCCGACTCGAAGTCCCGGTGGCGGGCGGCGACTTCGCAGACCGCCGCGATGGCCGCGCGGGTGCCGTCCTTGGCCAGGGAGAGGGCCGTTTCGACCACGGAGGAGGCGGTGGCGCCCGGCACGCAGGCCGCCGCGACCGCCGCCGCGAACACGCCCGCCGCCTCCCGCCCGTACGAGGACTGGTGCGCGCCGGTGACGTCCAGCGCCTCCGCGTACGCCCCGGCCGGATGGCCCGCGTTGACGAGGCCCACCGGCGCCATGTACATCGCCGCGCCGCAGTTGACGATGTTGCCGCTGCCCGCCTCCCGCGGGTCCGCGTGCGCGTAGTGCAGCCGGGTCACGATCCACTTCTCGGCGAGGAAGATCCGCTGGAGGGGGAGGGCCTCCGCCTCCAGTTCGGGGATCCAGCGGGGGGTCGTCATCAGGTCCGGGACCAGGTGCTCGGCGATCGCGTAGGCGTCCAGGTGGTCCCGTACGGCCTCGTAGACCCGTACCAGCGCGTGCGTCATCAGGGTGTCGTCGGTGACGTGGCCGTCGCCCTTGTGGTACGGGGCGATCGGGCGGGCCGTACGCCAGTCCTCGTGCCACGGGCCGACGATGCCGCGTACCCGGCCGCCGTGCCGCTCCACGATCTGTTCCGGGGTCCAGCCCTCCACCGGGCCGCCCAGCGCGTCGCCGACGGCCGCGCCGACGAGGGCGCCGGTGATCCGGTCGTCCAGGGTGGGGGAGGTGGTGGTCGAGGTGGTGGGCGAGGTGGTGTGGGGGGTGGGGTCCACGGGGGTCAGGGTCGTCATGTCCGGGGCTTTCCTTGGGGCTTGGGTGAGGTGAGTTCCGTACGGGTGAGCAACGCGGCCAGTTCGACGAGGTCGGTGCCCGCGAGGCGGGGGAGGGCGCAGCCGGAGAGGGTGCGGCACGCTTCGCGCCAGGCGGCGGGGAGCGAGTCGCCGCCGCCGAGCGCGCCGGTCAGCGCGCCGGCGAGGGCGGGGGCGGAGTCCGCGACGCGCGACAGGCAGGCGGCGGCCGGGACCGCCTCGCCGACCCGGCCGCGGGCGGCGGTGGCGAGGGCCAGGGCCACGGGGACGGTTTCCGCGGCGGCGATGCCGTAGCTGTAGACGTGGTCGACGATCTGGTGCTCCAGGAGCGGGACGATGGCGAAGGCTCCGCCGGTCCCGCCGCTCGTCTCGGCTCGGGCGAGTTTCACCGCGTGCCGGGCGTTGCGGCCGATCTCGGTGGACTCCGGGAGCTGCGCGAGGGCGGCGTCGACGGCCGCGTCGGTGTCGGAGGCCGTGCAGGTTCCGCTGCCCGCGAGGGCGGTGGCGATGGCGGCGGCCATGGCGCGGGCGCCGTGGACCCCGTCGCCGTCCTGCGTGTAGCGGGCGTCGAACTCCGCGAGGTCCGCGGCGGCCTCGGGGTCCCCGGGATGGACGACGGCGAGGACGCAGGCGCGGATGCAGGCGGCGTCGTCGAAGTAGTGCGGGTTGTCGTGGCCGGTGGCGGGCGGACGCAGGCCGGCGGCGAGGTTGCCGAGGCCGGCGCGGACGGAGATCCGGGCACGGAGGGGCAGGACGGCGGACTCGACCTCGGGCGCGCGTTCCGCTGCCGCGGCGACCTCGCTGGCCAGGGCGTTCCAGGCGAGGTCGATGGCGGCGCGCATGCGGCGGGACCGGGAGAGGTCGCTGAGCAGCACGCCGGCGGCGGTGAGGACGGACTCGGCGGCGAAGGCGGCCCACTCGGCGTCGTCACTCGGCCCCAGCCGCAGGGGTTCCGGGGGCTGGTTGAGGGCGATGGGGACGGGGAGGGTGGTGGTGGCGTTCTGCTCCGCGAAGGTGTCGAGCTCGCGGGTGAGGCGGCGGGTCCACTCGGGCATGCGGCTGGCGCGGTGGCGGGCCGCGGGCCATCCGGCGGCGTCGCCCGCGGCGAGCCCGAGGAGCAGGCCCTCGATGCGGCGGGGGCCGGGGGACGCCTCGGCCTGGGGGGCGGTGGCCGTGGTCGTACGGGCCTGCGCGTCCCGCGGGGCGGGTCCCGACGGGGCGGTGAGCGGGCCGCCCGTCACCTCCGCCGGGGCGGTGCGGGCCGCGGGGCCGGGGGTGGCCCAGGGCCCTGGCGGGGCGGTGCGGGTCGATGGGTAGGGCGGGGTGGCGCGCTGGCCGGGGGCGGCCTCTGTGGGGGTGGTGTGCGGGCCGGAGGCGGCGCCTACGGGGGTGGTGTGCGGGCTGGGCGTAGCCCCCACGGGGGTGGTGTGCGGGCTGGACGTGGTCCCCGCGGGGGTGGTGACCGGGCCGGAGAGAGCGCCCGTGGGGGCGGTGTGCGAGCGGGACGAGGCCCCCGTGGGGGTGGTGACCGGGCCGGAGAGGGCCCCCGTGGGGGTGGTGTGCGGGCCGGAGGAGGCGCCCGTGGGGGTGGTGTGCGGGCTGGACGTGGTCCCCGTGGGGGTGGTGACCGGGCCGGAGAGGGCGCCCGTGGGGGTGGTGACCGGGCTGGACGTGGCCCCCAACGGGGTGGTGACCGGGCCGGAGGCGGCCCCCGGGGTGCACGGCTGTGGCGTCCCGCTCGGCGGGGTTTCCCGGCCGGTGGCGGGCCCGTGCGGGGGCGGGGTGTGGCCCCCGGTTTCCTGGCCGGGGGCCTCGAGCGCGTCGGCGGTACGGGCCTGCGTGCGCGGCGGGGCGTCGTGCGGGGCGGGGGGACTCTCCCCGTACCCGCCCCTTCCCGAAACCGGGGGCAGGCCCCCGGGCCCCCGGACCGGCGCGGCCGGCACCTCCGCGGCCCCGGGGGCGGCGTTGCCCCGTACCGCGGTCGCGGCTCGAAGGAACCGGGGCACCGGCGTACCGGCGGGCCCCCTGCCCGGCCCGGTGAGGGCGTCGCCCCGTGGGGTCTGCCCGGTCGGTGCGTTGCCCTCCGGGGCCAGCTCGGTGAGGGTGTCGCCCTGCCGGGCGCGCTCGGGCTTGGGGTCGCCCTCCGGGCCCGGCCCGGTCGGGGCGTTGCCTCGTGGGGTCTGCCCGTCCGGTGCGTCGCCCTCCGGGGCCGGTTCGGTGAGGGCGTCGCCACGTCGGGGCTGCCCGGTCGGTGTGTAGCCCTCCCGGGACCGCTCGGGCCCGGCGGAGTCCTCCGGGGACGGGCGCGGAGGGCCCGTCAGGGGGTTGGCTTCCTGGGGTGGGGGCGGGGTGGTGGGGGTCAGGGTCATCGGGGGGTCTCGGTTTCCGGAGTGAGGAGGTCCGCGATGTCCAGGACGTGGTAGCCGCGCATCGAGGGGAGGCAGCTTCCGCGGACCGGGCCGATCGCCGAGGACCAGGCGGCCGGGATGGCGGGGGCGCCGGACATCGCTCCGGCGAGCGCGCCCGCGACGGCGGCCGTGGTGTCCGCGTCGCGGCCCATGTTGACCGCCATGAGGACGGAGCCGGCGAAGTCGCCGCCGCACGCGGCGAACGCGCCGAAGGCGAGGCCCACCGCCTCCGGGGCCAGGTCCGTCCAGGGGTAGCCGCCGATGACCACCGCCGAGCGGACCGCCCGCTCGCCGCGCGGGGCGGCCGTCACGGCCCGGCGCAGGGAGCGGGCCGTCCAGGAGTCGGAGGGGATGACGGAGAGGGCGGCCGAGATGACGGAGGCCGCGGAGCCGCCGGCCATCGCCGCCGCGACCCCCGCCGCGACGGCCTGGCCGCCGTAGATGCCCTCGCCGTCGTGGCTGACGCAGCCGTCGATGGCGACCAGCCGGGCGGCTTCGGCGGGCCGGCCCGCCGAGAAGACGCCGAAGGGGGCCGCCCGCATGGCCAGACCGTCCGACCAGGCGTGCCGGTGCTGCGCGGAGATGGGGGCCGCCAGGCCCCGGCGGAGGTTCTCCAGGGTGCCGCGCTCCGAGAAGCCCGCGCCGCGGAACGGGCCCTCGTCCAGGTCGGCGATCCAGTGGTGCCACGCCCGTTCGACGTGGGCGACCGTCAGCGCCGATCCGTGGCGGGCCAGCAGCAGGCCCGAGAAGATCGCGTACTCGGTGTCGTCCGTGCCCGCCGGGTCGTCCGAGACGAAGCCCTCGATCCGGCCCCACTTCGCACGGATCTCCGACGGCTTCATGTTCTCCGCGGGGGCGCCCAGCGCGTCACCCACCGCGAGTCCGAGAAGAGCACCCCGGGCCCGTTCGAGGAGGACCTGCGGATTGCATGCAATCTGCTTCATCAGCTCCATGGCGCGCCTCTCCCACTTGGATGGAACTCATATTGAGCCCTTGGGGGATTTGTGCCATGGCATGTGGTTTGTCGCTCGTTGCGAAACACCCGCCGCAGGTCCCCGTCACCCGGTCGCCGATCCCCAAAACCCCAGGTAAGTACGGCCTTCCTTGCTGGCGGGCGGCGGAAATCGTGCGTAGTTTCGAGGAGTTCAGGGGGAGTGGGTGTCCGCGCGTCGTGCACGGCACAGCTCTGTGCGCTCACTCGTACAAAAGAGGAGATAGCCGGTATGTCCATCATCGATATCGAAGCGCCGCTTCACACCGCCCACCGCGACAACCACACCCACCGTGACGTCAACGGCGGATGGCTGCGCCCGGCGGTCTTCGGTGCGATGGACGGGCTCGTCTCCAACCTCGCCCTGATGACCGGCGTGGCCGGGGGCGCCGTCGCCCCGCACGTCATCGTCGTCACCGGCCTGGCCGGCCTCGCCGCCGGAGCCTTCTCCATGGCGGCGGGGGAGTACACCTCGGTCGCCTCGCAGCGCGAGCTCGTCCTCGCCGAACTGGACATAGAACGCCAGCAGTTGCGCAAGCACCCCATCGACGAGATGGAGGAGCTGGCCGAGCTCTACGTCTCGCGAGGCGTCGAGCCGGCGCTGGCCCGCGAGGTGGCCATGCAGCTGTCCCGCGACCCGGAGCAGGCGCTGGAGATCCACGCCCGCGAGGAGCTCGGGATCGACCCGGACGACCTGCCGTCGCCGATGGTCGCGGCCGTGTCCTCCTTCGGGTCCTTCGCCCTCGGCGCGCTGATCCCGCTGCTCCCGTACCTGCTCGGAGCGGTCACCCTGTGGCCGGCGGTCCTGCTCGCACTGCTGGGTCTCTTCGCCTGCGGCGCGGTGGTCTCCCGGGTCACGGCCCGGTCCTGGTGGTACAGCGGGATGCGCCAGCTCGTCCTGGGTGGCGCCGCCGCGGGTGTGACGTACATCCTGGGAACCTGGATCGGTGGCGCCGTAGGCTGACCGCGCGGAGAGTGAGACACTATGCAGTAGACAACATAAGTAGTCAGTTACTCGGCGGTTTCGATCCTGTGTCCGCCGGGCATCAGACCCTGGGCGCCGGGCAATGAGGCCCGCCCCGTTGCGGGACCTTCGTCCCGTGTCCCGAGAGTCGGGCACCTGCGAAAGTCCCCTCTTGTCTGCTCCGTGCAGTGTCCGCATGTTGGAATGACATATCCGCTTCTCGGGATTGTCGTCATCATGTAATCTGCACGAAATTTCGCAGAGGGCCAACGTCGTCCCTCGGCTATGCACATATGCCACGACGACGACGGGAGAGCCGATGCGTTCCGCATCCACGCACTCCGCGACCGGCCTCAGCAACACCGCCTGGTCGCCCATGGACGGTCGCCCCGCCCAGCAGGGCATGTACGACCCGCGCAACGAGCACGACGCCTGTGGCGTCGGCTTTGTGGCCAACCTCACCGGCGAGGCCAGCCACACGCTGGTCGAGCAGGCGCTGACCGTATTGCGGAACCTCGAGCACCGAGGCGCCACCGGATCCGAGCCCGACTCGGGCGACGGCGCCGGCATCCTCTCCCAGGTCCCCGACGCGTTCCTGCGCGAGGTGGCCGGTTTCGACCTTCCCGAGGCCGGCGCGTACGCCGTCGGCATCGCCTTCCTCCCCGCCGACGGCACCGCACAGGCCGTCGCCGTGGAGCAGATCGAGGCCATCGCCGCCGAGGAGAACCTCACGGTTCTCGGCTGGCGCGAGGTCCCGGTCACCCCCGACCTGCTCGGCAACGGCGCCCGCGCCACCATGCCGGCCTTCTCGCAGCTCTTCGTGAGCAACGGGACGACCGGCATCGAGCTGGACCGCAAGGCCTTCGTGCTGCGCAAGCGCGCCGAGCGCGAGGCCGGGGTCTACTTCCCCTCGCTCTCCGCCCGCACGATCGTCTACAAGGGCATGCTGACCACCGGCCAGCTGGAGCCGTTCTTCCCGGACCTCTCCGACCGCCGCTTCGCCTCCGCGATCGCCCTGGTCCACTCCCGGTTCTCGACGAACACCTTCCCGTCGTGGCCGCTGGCCCACCCGTACCGCTTCGTCGCGCACAACGGCGAGATCAATACGGTCAAGGGCAACCGGAACTGGATGAAGGCCCGCGAGTCCCAGCTGGCCTCCGGCCTCTTCGGCGAGGGCGCCCTCGAGCGGATCTTCCCGATCTGCACCCCGGACGCCTCCGACTCGGCCTCCTTCGACGAGGTCCTGGAGCTGCTCCACCTCGGCGGCCGGTCCCTGCCGCACAGCGTGCTGATGATGATCCCGGAGGCGTGGGAGAACCACACCTCCATGTCGCCAGCCCGCCGCGCGTTCTACAAGTACCACTCCACGCAGATGGAGCCGTGGGACGGCCCCGCCTGCGTCACCTTCACCGACGGCACCCAGGTCGGCGCGGTCCTCGACCGCAACGGTCTGCGCCCCGGCCGCTACTGGGTCACCGACGACGACTTCGTCGTGCTCTCCTCCGAGGTCGGCGTCCTGGACATCGACCCGGCCAAGGTCGTCCGCAAGGGCCGCCTGCAGCCCGGCAAGATGTTCCTCGTCGACACCGCCCAGAAGCGGATCATCGAAGACGACGAGATCAAGGACGCGCTGGCCGCCGAGCACCCGTACGCCGAATGGCTGGAGACGGGCGAGATCGAGCTGACGGACCTGCCCGAGCGTGAGCACATCGTGCACACCCACGCCTCGGTCACCCGCCGCCAGCAGACCTTCGGCTACACCGAGGAAGAGCTCCGCGTCATCCTCGCGCCGATGGCCCGTACCGCCGGCGAGCCGCTCGGCTCCATGGGTACGGACTCCCCGATCGCGGCCCTGTCCGAGCGCCCCCGGCTGCTCTTCGACTACTTCACCCAGCTCTTCGCGCAGGTCACCAACCCGCCGCTGGACGCCATCCGCGAGGAGCTCGTCACCTCGCTGCTGTCCTCGCTCGGCCCGCAGGGCAACCTGCTGGAGCCGACCGCCGCGTCCTGCCGCAGCGTCACGCTGCCGTTCCCGGTGATCGACAACGACGAGCTGGCCAAGCTCATCCACGTCAACGCCGACGGCGACATGCCGGGCATGAAGGCCGCCACCCTCTCGGGCCTCTACCGGGTCTCGGGCGGCGGCGAGGCGCTGGCCGCCCGCATCGAGGAGATCCGCGGCGAGGTCGACGCGGCCATCGAGAACGGCGCGCACCTGATCGTCCTCTCGGACCGTCACTCCGACGCCGAGCACGCGCCGATCCCGTCGCTGCTGCTCACCTCCGCCGTGCACCACCACCTCATCGCCACCAAGCAGCGCACCCAGGTGGGTCTGCTGATCGAGGCCGGCGACGTCCGCGAGGTCCACCACGTCGCGCTGCTCATCGGCTACGGCGCCGCCGCGGTCAACCCGTACCTCGCCATGGAGTCCGTCGAGGACCTCCTGCGCGCCGGTACCTTCCTGACCGGCCTGGAGCCGGAGCAGGCCATCAAGAACCTGATCTACGCGCTCGGCAAGGGCGTCCTGAAGGTCATGTCCAAGATGGGCATCTCCACCGTCGCCTCCTACCGCGGCGCGCAGGTCTTCGAGGCCGTCGGCCTGAACGAGGAGTTCGTCGCGGCGTACTTCGCGGGCACCGCCACCAAGATCGGCGGCGCCGGCCTGGACGTCATCGCCAAGGAGGTGGCCGCGCGCCACACCAAGGCGTACCCGGCCTCCGGCATCGCGGCCACGCACCGCGCGCTGGAGATCGGCGGCGAGTACCAGTGGCGCCGCGAGGGCGAGCCGCACCTGTTCGACCCGGACACGGTCTTCCGCCTGCAGCACGCCACGCGCAACCGCCGGTACGACATCTTCAAGCAGTACACGGACCGGGTGAACGAGCAGTCCGAGCGCCTGATGACGCTCCGCGGGCTCTTCGGGTTCAAGAGCGAGGACCGTCAGCCGATCTCCATCGACGAGGTCGAGTCGGTCGCCGACATCGTCAAGCGCTTCTCCACCGGCGCCATGTCGTACGGCTCCATCTCCAAGGAGGCGCACGAGACCCTCGCCATCGCCATGAACCAGTTGGGCGCCAAGTCCAACACCGGTGAGGGCGGCGAGGACCCGGACCGCCTGTACGACCCGGCGCGCCGCTCCTCCATCAAGCAGGTCGCCTCCGGCCGCTTCGGTGTCACGAGCGAGTACCTGGTCAACGCGGACGACATCCAGATCAAGATGGCGCAGGGTGCCAAGCCCGGCGAGGGCGGCCAGCTGCCCGGCCACAAGGTCTACCCGTGGGTTGCCAAGACCCGGCACTCCACCCCGGGTGTCGGCCTGATCTCCCCGCCGCCGCACCACGACATCTACTCCATCGAGGACCTGGCTCAGCTGATCCACGACCTCAAGAACGCCAACCCGGTCGCCCGCATCCACGTGAAGCTGGTCTCCGAGGTCGGCGTGGGTACGGTCGCGGCCGGTGTCTCCAAGGCCCACGCGGACGTCGTCCTCATCTCCGGCCACGACGGCGGTACGGGCGCGTCTCCTCTGACGTCCCTGAAGCACGCGGGCGGTCCCTGGGAGCTCGGCCTCGCCGAGACCCAGCAGACCCTGCTGCTCAACGGGCTGCGCGACCGCATCGTGGTCCAGACGGACGGCCAGCTCAAGACCGGCCGCGACGTCATCATCGCCGCGCTGCTCGGCGCCGAGGAGTTCGGTTTCGCGACCGCGCCGCTCGTCGTCTCCGGCTGCGTCATGATGCGCGTCTGCCACCTGGACACCTGCCCGGTCGGCATCGCCACCCAGAACCCGGTCCTGCGCGACCGTTTCTCCGGCAAGCCTGAGTTCGTCGTCAACTTCTTCGAGTTCATCGCGGAGGAGGTGCGCGAGCTCCTCGCCGAGCTGGGCTTCCGCACCATCGAGGAGGCCGTCGGCCACGCCGAGCTCCTCGACACCAGCAAGGCCGTCACGCACTGGAAGGCGCAGGGTCTCGACCTGGAGCCGCTCTTCTACGTGCCGGAGCTGCCCGAGGGTGCGGTCCGCCACGCCCTGATCGAGCAGGACCACGGTCTGGAGAAGGCGCTCGACAACGAGCTCATCCGCCTCGCCTCGGACGCGCTGAACGCCGACTCGGCCGAGATCGCGCAGCCGGTCCGCGCCCAGGTCGCGATCCGCAACATCAACCGCACGGTCGGCACCATGCTCGGCCACGAGGTCACGAAGAAGTTCGGTGGCGCGGGCCTGCCCGACAACACCATCGACCTGACCTTCACCGGCTCCGCCGGCCAGTCCTTCGGCGCCTTCCTCCCGCGCGGTGTGACGCTGCGCCTCGAGGGCGACGCCAACGACTACGTCGGCAAGGGCCTCTCCGGCGGCCGTGTCGTGGTCCGTCCCGACCGCGGCGCCGAGCACCTGGCCGAGTACTCGACCATCGCGGGCAACACGATCGGCTACGGCGCCACCGGCGGCGAGCTGTTCCTGCGCGGCCGCACCGGCGAGCGCTTCTGCGTCCGCAACTCCGGCGCCCTGGTCGTCTCGGAAGGCGTGGGCGACCACGGCTGCGAGTACATGACCGGCGGCACCGCGGTCGTCCTCGGCGAGACGGGCCGCAACTTCGCGGCGGGCATGTCGGGCGGCGTCGCGTACGTCATCGACCTCGACCCGGACAACGTCAACGTCGGCAACACGGGCGCGGTCGAGGCCCTCACCGACACCGACTCCCAGTGGCTGCACGATGTGGTGCGCCGCCACGAGGAGGAGACCGGCTCGACCGTGGCCGCGAAGCTCCTGGCTGACTGGACCGCCTCGGCGGCTCGCTTCAGCAAGATCATCCCGACCACGTACAAGGCAGTGCTCGCCGCCAAGGACGCCGCTGAGCTCGCCGGACTCTCCGAGTCCGAGACCACGGAGAAGATGATGGAGACGGCGACCAATGGCTGACCCGAAGGGCTTCCTCACCACCCCGCGCGAGACCGCCTGCACCCGTCCTGTGGCCGAGCGCCTGGGGGACTGGAACGAGGTCTACGTTCCGGGCTCGCTGCTGCCGATCATCAGCAAGCAGGCCGGCCGCTGCATGGACTGCGGCATCCCGTTCTGCCACAACGGCTGCCCGCTCGGGAACCTGATCCCCGAGTGGAACGACTTCGCGTACCGCGAGGACTGGACCGCGGCTTCCGAGCGTCTGCACGCGACGAACAACTTCCCGGAGTTCACCGGGCGGCTGTGCCCGGCTCCCTGCGAGTCGGCGTGCGTGCTCGGCATCAACCAGCCGGCCGTCACCATCAAGAACGTCGAAGTCTCGATCATCGACAAGGCGTGGGACAACGGCGACGTCACCCCGCAGGCGCCCGAGCGCCTGTCGGGCAAGACCGCCGCGGTCATCGGCTCCGGCCCGGCGGGTCTCGCCGCGGCCCAGCAGCTGACCCGGGCCGGCCACACCGTGGTGGTGTACGAGCGCGCCGACCGCATCGGCGGGCTGCTGCGCTACGGCATCCCCGAGTTCAAGATGGAGAAGGTGCACATCAACCGCCGCATCGAGCAGATGCGCGCGGAGGGCACCAAGTTCCGTACCGGCATCGAGGTCGGCCGTGACATCACCGCCACCGACCTGCGCAAGCGGTTCGACGCGGTCGTCATCGCGGCGGGCGCGACGATCTCCCGCGACCTCCCGGTCCCGGGACGCGACCTGAACGGCATCCACTTCGCGATGGAGTACCTCCCCCTCGCGAACAAGGTCCAGGAGGGCGACTTCATGGCGCCCCCCATCACGGCCGAGGGCAAGCACGTGGTCGTCATCGGCGGCGGCGACACCGGCGCGGACTGCGTGGGCACCGCCCACCGCCAGGGCGCGGCCTCGGTCACGCAGCTGGAGATCATGCCGCGTCCCTCCGAGGACCGGCCGGCCGGCCAGCCCTGGCCGACCTTCCCCATGCTGTACAAGGTCACCTCTGCTCACGAGGAGGGCGGCGAGCGGATCTACTCCGTCTCCACCACCCACTTCGAGGGCGACGAGGACGGCAACGTCCAGGCCCTCCACCTGGTCGAGGTCGCCTTCGAGGACGGCAAGCTCGTCCAGAAGCCCGGCACCGAGCGCGTCCTCCCCGCGCAGCTGGTCACCCTGGCGATGGGCTTCACCGGCACCGACCAGGAGAACGGCCTGACGGCGCAGTTCGGCCTGGCGATGGACGCCCGCGGCAACATCGAGCGCGACGCCTCCTACGCGACCAACGTGGACGGCGTCTTCGTCGCCGGCGACGCCGGCCGCGGCCAGTCGTTGATCGTCTGGGCCATCGCGGAAGGCCGCTCGGCCGCCCGCGGCGTGGACCGCTTCCTGACCGGCACCAGCGCCCTCCCGTACCCGGTCAAGCCGACGGACCGCTCGATCACCGTCTGACCTGCAGCACCCTGCCTGACCCGCAGTACCCCCGGCTTCGGCCGGGACCCCTCATTCGGTCCGCACAACGAAGTGCGGCACTCCGACACAGCGCCCGCCACGACTCCTTCTGGACGCCGTGCTCGCGTACCGCTCGGCCGCAGGCGGCCTCCCGGGCTTCGCCCGGCTGCGCCGGCCTCCGGCCGTCGGGTGGTGGCTTGAGGTTTCGCAGTACCCCCGGCTTCGGCCGGGACCCCTCATTCGGTCCGCACAACGAAGTGCGGCACTCCGACACAGCGCCCGCCACGTCCCCGACCAGGGGTGGCGGGCGTTGTGGCGTTCCGGGGTGGTCAGACATCCCATGCCGTTTCATGTCAAGAGGGATAGAGCTGGGCGTGGTGTGACCAGGCGGTTGCTTCGTCGTAGTGGGTGCGGGTTTTGAGGCATCCGTGGAGGATGCCGACGAGGCGGTTTCCGACCTGGCGGAGGGCAGGGTTGTAGCCGGCGTCGCGGGCGCGCTGCTTGTCGTAGTAGCGGCGGGCGCCGGGTGAGGTGTTCAGCGCGGAGAACGCCTGGAGTTGCAGGGCCGAGGCGAGGCGGTTGTTGCGGACGTAGCGGGCCTGGACGGTGTGGCTCTTGCCGGAGGCCCGGGTGATAGGGCTGGTCCCGGCGTAGTTCTTGCGGGCCTTCGCGTTGTCGTAGCGGGTGGGGTCGTCCCCGAACTCGGCGAGCACCCGGGCGCCGGTGATCTCCGCGATGCCGGGCATCGAGAGGTAGATCTCAGCGTCCGGGTGCTCAAGAAAATGTGCCTTCACCTGCCTTTCGAGCTCGGCTATCTGCTCGTTCAGACTGATCAGCAGGCGCGCGTGGGCTGTCGCGGCGGCCGCGTAGGCGGCGGTCACCGGTTCGGGCAGACCGAGGTGTTCTTCTCGCAGCGCGGTCTGGATCGTGGCGGCTTTCTGGGGCCGGTTGTGCCGGCGGTGGCGGGTCAGGACCGCGGTGATCTGGGGGCGCGTCAGCTTCGCCGCGGTGGCGGGCGTGGGCGCCTTGATCAGCAGCTCCAGTGCGTCCGTGCTGGTCAGCGCCAAGTCGGCGTAGGCGTCCAGGGCCGCGGGGAAGTACTCGCGCAGCGTATTGCGCAGCCGCTGGAAGGTGCGGGTGCGTTCCCAGATCAGTGTCTGGTGGGCACGGGCGACGACCTTCACGGCCTGGGCCTGCTCGCTGTCTCCAGCGACGGGCCGCAACTGGTCACGGTCGATACGGACCATGTCTGCCAGCGCGTGCGCATCGCCTTTATCGCTCTTGGCGCCGGAGGTTCCGTAGCGTTCCTTGAACCGGTTGACCTGCCTCGGGTTGATCGCGAACACCTGGTAGCCGGAGGCGATCAGGGCCTGCACCCACGGGCCGCGATCGGTCTCGATCCCCACCACCACCTCGGCGGAGTCCACATCCGCGCCACCGTACTTCGCGATGAGCGCGTGCAGTTTCGCGATGCCCTCCACCCCCTCGGGCAGGGTCGCGACGGCCAGCTTGCGGCCCGTCCCGTCCTGGACCTCGACATCGTGATGGTCTTCGGCCCAGTCGTCACCGATCAGCAGCAACAGTTCTCTCCCGCTCGTATCCGTTCGTTCAGTTGCACAGCAGCCTGCGGAAGGCACGGCACGCGGCCTAATGGATCCAGTGCTCACGCCCGTGGGCGGGCACGCCATCCCATCAGCGGTCATGGCCTCCCGGCCGACCAGCAGGGGCACGGTCTGACCACAGAACTCGAACGGCTCCGGCATCGGAAGTGCTCACCTGCTGGCGGCTACAACATCAAGTCTCTACGACCCGATACGTCCCATTAGGCTTCGGGTGTGAACTCGTACTGGAGCTCGTACAGATGGCCTGCCTTCACCATCACGGTGACTTCGATCGGTCGCCCGTCCTCGCCGTACACCGTACGGAGGGTCCGCAGGACGGGCAGGTCGCCGGGCAGCCGTAGGGCGGTGTACTGCTCCTGCGTCGCGACCCGGGCGGAGAGCCGGTCCACGCTCCGGCGGGGCGCGAACCCGAGTTCCGTCAGCAGGGTCGGAGTGCCGCCCCGGATCCGGCGGGTCTCCGCGAGCGCCGTGCCGCGTGCGAGGGCCGGCGGGTAGTACGAGCTCACCAGCTCGGCGGGTTCGTCCTCGATGGTGATCAGCTGGCGCCTGCACACGGCCGGGCTGCCCTCCGGGAGGCCGAGCGCGGCAGCGACATCACCGGCGGCGGGCACCTCTTCCACCGCCAGCAGGGTGCTGTGAGCTGCGCGGGCCGGTTCCGATGCTTCGGCGAGCCACGGGTAGGCCGCCCCGTCCACGGCCGGTGCGAGGGAGCCTGCCGGGCGAACGGTCCGCTGCCGGGTGTCCCGTACGGTCACTGCCGCGCCCGCACGGCCAAGGACGAGCCCCTCGTCCTTGAGGAGCTGGACGGCCTTCTGGATCGTTGCGTTGGAGGCGTCGAACCGGGATTTCATCCGCGAGGTCGAAGGCAGCTTCGATCCCGGTGCGAGGTCGCCGCTCATGATCTCGTCCCGCAGGTCGGCGGCGATGCGGGCGTGGAGCGGACGGGGGTCGGGGCCCGCGGCTGCGGAACTGGACAGGGTCATGCGACCTCGATGTCGATCTCGTACCGCAACTGCTGGCGTCCGGCGGGCATGATCATCACGTCGGCCTGGATCGGTCGGCCCGCCGAGTTGTAAGTCGTACGGGCGAGTTGGAGGACCGGATCGACCGGCCCGAGGCGTAGGTGCTCCCGCTCCTCGGGACCGGGCATCCGCGCTGTCACATTTTCGACGGCTCGTGCGCCGATGTGTCCGAGCCCGGCCATCAGAGTCACGGCGCCACCCCGGATCTTCGCCGTTCCGGCCAGAGGGGTGCCCGCGGCGATGTCGGCAGGGTAATAGGTGTCGGTCAATTCGGTCGGCTCGCCGTCGAGTTCGATGATCCGGCGGCGGACGACGACGTTCTCCCCGGTCGGTAGGCCGAGCATCCGGGCGACTTCGGTCGGGGCGCGGACCTCGCCGGCGTGCAGGATGCGCTGCGCGCCGCGACGGCCCGAGGCGGCGGCCTCGGCGGTCCAGGCGTCGGAGTCCCCGTCGGCGCGAGGGGTCAGGTACGGCATCGACGTGCTGGTCCATCCGCTGCCACTCACGGTGCCTCCTGGTGTCCGTCGCTCTCTGCCGGTGCCCACGTTAAGCGACACTTCTGCGCTATCCCAGCCTGCAAACCTTGCCGCTTTTCGCGAATAGCGATACGTTCTGTGAGGCCTTGGAAGCTCAGCGTTAAGGCGGTGGGGTGCTATGTCCTTGTCCCGGCAGCAGCGGTTCCCTCGGGCCCGTGCCTCGGTGTGCGCGGCCCGTCAGTTTGTAGGTGACACGCTTGGCGATTGGGGTGTGTCCGAGCGGCGCGACGACATACGGCTCTGCGTGTCCGAGCTCGCCACGAATGCCGTACTGCACGGGGTCCCGCTGGGGCGGGAGTTCTCCGTGCGTCTGGAGCGGGAGGGCGGGATCGTGATGATCGAAGTGCGCGACAGCGGCCCGGGTTCCCCCGTCGTGCAGCAGCCCGACCGTGGTGCCCGGAGCGGCCGGGGGCTCTGGTTGGTGGCTGAGCTCGCGGACGAGTTCCAGATCCGTGACGAGCGGGTGGGCAAGGCGGTCTGGGCCGGGTTCAAGCTGGCTTCGGCCTGAGGTGAGTGACGGTTGATACGACGCCCGCCACGTCCCCGACCAGGGGTGGCGGGCGTTGTGGCGTTCCGGGGTGGTCGGACCGGCTCGCTCAGTCGGCGGCTGCTCGCAGCTTGCGGGCTCGTTCGGCCGGGTCGTAGTTCGGGCCGACGCCTTCGATCAGCAGGAGGTCGCCTTCGATGTGGTCGGTGCGCAGGCGCAGGATGGCCCGGTAGGCCGGAGAGTCGTACCAGGCACGGGCTTCGGCAAGGCCGGGGAACTCGATCAGAACCATACTGCCGGGCCAACTGCCCTCGACGATTTCGGTCGGCGGACCGTGGATGACGAAGTGGCCTGCGAAGGGGTCGAGGGTCGCCTGGATGCGCTCCAGGTACTCGATGACGTCGGAGTGATTCCGGCGGCTGCGGAGATGGGCGAAGCCGTAAGCGGGCACCACGGGGCTCCTTCGTTCCGGGGGTGGGCGATGACCGCGAACGTAGCCGAGGCCGGTCGGGCGGTGCGATGACCGCAGAGGTAATGGCGGCGAGGTCGAGGAACGGCGGTCAGGCGCCCCGGTGAGCGATCCCGCTGAGTGGGTGTGCCGGGCTGCGGCGAGGGTGGGGGCGGGTTATCAAGGGGGTGAAGGCGAGCCCGGTGGTGTGGGGGTCGTCGCCCCCCACGGTTGAGGAGTGCGTCTCGTGGAGTTCGAGGTCAATGGCGTCCCGTGTGCCGTGGACGTGGACGGTGATCCGGCTGCCGTCGAGGTGGTGCGGGAGCGGTTGGGGCTGACCGGGACCAAGCTGGTCTGCTCCGGCGGGGTGTGCGGGGCGTGCACGATCCAGGTCGACGGGGAGCCGCGGGTGGCGTGCCTGACGCCGGCGGCGCGGCTGGGCGGGCGGCGGGTGACGACCGTGGAGGGGCTGGCCGGTCACCCGGTCGGGCGTGCCTTCGCCGGTGAGGACGCTCTGCAGTGCGGTTACTGCACCCCTGGATTCGTGGTCGAGGCGGCCGCGTTCTTCGAGCGGTGGCGGGCCGCGCACGGAAGGAGCAGGCCGGGGCGGGAGGAGATCGCGGAGGCGCTGGCGGGGCATCTGTGCCGGTGCGGGGCGTACGAGGGGATCTTCAGTGCCGTGGCGGCGGCCTGTGCGGGTGAGTACGACGGAGAGGCGGCCGCCGCTGCGCGCGCCGAGGCTCCCCAGAAGGTCGACGGGTCGGCCCGGTACACCACCGATCATCGGCCCGAGGGGCTGCTGGAGGGGGTGATCATCCGGTCGCCGCACGCGCATGCGCACGTACGGTCCCTGGAGGCCGGGGACGTCGCGGTGGTGCCGCTGCTTCCGCCCGACGGCGTGGTGCGGTACGTCGGGCAGCCCGTGGCGGCGGTCGCCGCCGCGGACCGGGACGCGGCCCGGGCGGCCGCCGAGCGGGTCAAGGTGGAGTACGAGGTGCTGCCGGCCGCCCTCGACGTGGACCGGTCCCGGGCCGGTGAGGGGCCGCTGGTCTACGAGGACAAGGCGGCGCGGAAGCTGGCGCCCGGATCCGGTGAGGCCCCGCAGCTGACGCCCGCCCGCTGGCGCGGCAACCGGCGGGGGCCCTCCGCCATGAACAAGCGGGCCGCCACCGCGGTGCGCCGGATCATCCAGGCACGGGAGCGCAGCCCCGAGCGGGTGGTCGAGGGGCTCTTCACCACGGCCGCACAGACGCACACCCCGCTCGAACCGCACGCCTGCCTGGCCCGTTGGGACGAAGGCACCCTCCACCTGGAGGTGTCCACGCAGTCCGTCAAACAGGTGGCCGTACTCGCCGCCGAGCGTTTCGGGGTGCCCCTCGAACGGGTGGTGGCGCGGGCCGTCCACGTGGGCGGCGGCTTCGGCTGCAAGATGGGGCTGACCTCCGACGTGGTCGCCGCGGTGGAGCTGGCCCGGCTGCACGGCGCCCCGGTACGGGTGGTGCTGGACCGCGACGAGGAGCTCACCGACGGCGGCTACCGCCCCGGGACCCGGATCCGGCTGGCGATGGCCGCGGACGCCGCGGGCGGGCTGAGCGCACTGGCCATGGACGTGGACACCGACGGCGGGGTCTCGGTGGGCGGCACCGTCGCGGCGCTGGCCCGGTTCATGTACGGCAAGGCCCCGCGCCGGCTACGGGACTTCGACACCGTCACCCACCGGCCGCCGGGCGCCCCCTTCCGCGGTCCCGGCGGGCCCACGATGTGCTGGGGCCTGGAACAGGCCGTCGACGAGATGGCCCACCGGCTGGGAGAGCATCCGATCGCCCTGCGCCGCCGCTGGGACGGCAACCCGAAGCGCCACGCGCTGTACGACCTGGCCGCGGCGCTCCCGGCCTGGTCGGCGACCCGGGGCGGCACCGGACGGTTCCGCCGGGGCGTCGGCGTGGCCGCGGCCAACTGGCTGTACTTCCTCGACCCCGTCACCGAGGTGGAGCTCACCGTCGAGGACGGGACCGTGGTCGCCCGCTGCGCCGTGCAGGACATGGGCACCGGCTCGCGCACCGTACTGCGCCGGGCCGTCGCCGAAGGGCTCGGCGTGCCGGAGGAGAAGGTGCGCGCCGAGGTCGGGCACAGCGACACCGTGCACGGGCCCACCTCCGGCGGCAGCCGCACCACGCCGTCCGTCGTGCCCGCCGCCATGGACGCCGCCGAACGGCTGCGCGCCGCGCTCGGCGCCGACGACGGCGACGTGGCCTCCCGGCTGGGGCTCGCGAACGGCGTACGGGTCACCGGCCGGCGCCCCCGCGACCACCGGGGCTTCGTGACCCCCCTCAACCTGACCATGGGCGGCATCGCGATCGGCCGCGGCTTCACCGGATCGGTGCAGGTCGCCGAGGTGGAGGTGGACACCCGGCTCGGCCGGATCCGCCCGCTGCGCGTGTGGAGCGGCATCGCCGCGGGCCGCATCCACGAGGAACGGCTCGCCCGCAGCCAGTGCGAGGGCGCCGTCGTCCAGGGCGTCGGCTACGCCCTGTTCGAGGAGCGGCGCACCGACCCGGCCACGGGACGGGTGCTGACCGACAACCTGGAGGACTACCGCATCCCCGGCATCGGGGACACCCCCGAGATCACCGTCCACTTCCACCAGGAGGGCTTCGAGCACGTCCCCGGCGGCGGAGTCGGCCTCGGGGAGATCTCCACCCTGCCCACCGCGGCAGCCCTGGCCAACGCCGTCCACGACGCGACCGGCTGGCGCCCGTACGACATGCCCATCCGACCCGACCGGCTCCTGGAAGGACTGGGTACGTGAGCACCGAGCCCACCCTCACCGACCTCTCGGCCTCCGTCCTGGCGCACGGCGGGGAGCTGCGCGCCGGCGGTACCGACACCACCGCCCGGCACCGCGCGGGCATCGCCCCGGGCCCGTTCACCGACCTCGACGGCGCCAGCAGCCTGCGCGGCTGTACGCCGCTGCCCGGCGGGGGCTTGCGGATCGGCGCCCTGACCACGCTCACCGAGCTGGCGACCGATCCGCGGGTGCGCTCCGGCTGGCCGGGCCTGGCGGTGTCGGCCGGGAGCGCGGCGACCCCGCAGATCCGCGCCGCCGGCACCCTGGGCGGCAACCTGCTCCAGCGCAACCGCTGCTGGTACTACCGCAATCCGCACTTCAGCTGCCTGCAGAAGGGCGGCTCCGGCTGCCCCGCGCGCGAGGGCGACCACCACTTCGGCGTGGTCAGCGGCGACGGCCCGTGCGTCGCCCCGCACCCGTCGACCCTCGCGGCGGCCCTGCTCACCTACGACGCCGGGGTCGAGGTCCACGGCGAATCGCCGCGCACGGTGGCCGAGTTGTACGGGGACGGCGACGGGCTCCACCGGGCCGACCACCTACTGGCACCCGACCGCGTCCTCACCGCGGTCCTGCTGCCGCCGCCCCTGCCCGGCGAGCGCGCCGCCTACCACCGGGCCACCAGCCGGGCCCACGGCGAATGGCCCCTGGTGGAGGCCACCGCCCGGCTCGCGCTGGACGGCGCCACCGTCACGCACGCCGCCGTAGCGGCGGGCGGCGTGGCGCGGGTACCGCTGCGGCTGCCGGAGGTGGAGACCGTCCTGATCGGCCGGGAGGCCACCCCCGAGCTCCTCGCGGCGGCGGCCGAGACGGTGCTGGCCCGCTGCCGGCCGCTCCCGCAGACCGGCTACAAGGCCACCCTGTTCCGCGACACGGTGCTGGAGGTGCTGGAGCGGGCCGCCGCCCCCACCGGTTCGTAGGGCCTGTCGCCGCATTCCCGTCTGCCTCGCGACGCGGCCCGGTAGGCGGTCGGGGTGAGGCCCGTGGAGCGGACCAGGTGGGTGCGCAGGGAGTCGGCCGTGCCGAGGCCGCTCCGGGCGGCCACCTGGTCCACGGGGAGGGCGGTCGTCTCCAGGATCTCGCGGGCGCGGTGGAGGCGCTGGTGCAGGAGCCACTGGAGGGGGCTGAGACCGGTCTCGGAGCGGAAGCGGCGGGTCAGGGTCCGTACGCTCAGGCCCGCGTGCCGGGCCAGGTCGGCCAGAGCCGTCGGCTCGTGCAGACGGGCCAGGGCCCAGCCGCGGGTCGCGGCGAGGGAGGTGCCGCGGTCGGCCGGGAGCGGGGTCTCGATGAACTGGGCCTGGCCGCCCGGCCGTACGGGGGCCGCGACCACCAGGCGGGCGGTGGCGTTCGCGACGGCGGCGCCGTAGTCGCCGCGCACCATGTGCAGGCACAGGTCGATGCCGGCCGAGAGTCCCGCCGAGGTCAGCACCCCGTCGTCCTCGACGAACAGCACGCCCGGCACGAGGTCGACCGCGGGGAAGCGCTCCTCGAACTCCTGCGACATGCTCCAGAAGGTGGTGGCGCGCCGTGAGTCGAGCAGACCGGCCTGCGCGAGGACGAAGGCGCCCGTGCAGATCGACGCGATCCGCCCGCCCCGCGCGGCGGCCGCCCGCAGGGCGTCCAGTACCCGCGGATCGCCGCTGACCCGGGCGCCCGTCCCCGTCACGATCACCGTGTCGGCCCGCTCGATCGCCTCCAGGCCGTGGCGCACGACGATGTCGATGCCGATCGCCGCCTCGACGACGCCGGGGGTGGGCGTGCAGATGGTCACCTCGTAGGCCGGGTCTTCCCCGACGCGCGTCGCACCGAAGACCACCTCCGGGATCGACAGGTCGAAGGTGGTCACCGGGGGAACCGCGACGACCACCACCCGGTGCGGACGGCGGCTGGTGGAAGCAGGCACATGCGGGGTCGTCATGGCTCGAATCTCCGGAAGGCTGGCATTCGGGCCACTACTGTACGGGGCCGCCGGGCGTGAGAGTTGATCCACGACCTCTTCAACTCCAGCCTCCAGCAAGGGAGTACGGCCATGTCCGTGCACGTCGTCACCGGCGCCGGCCCGATCGGCACCGCCACCGCCCGCCTGCTCGCCGCGTCCGGCGAGCGGGTCCGTGTCATCACCCGAAGCGGCGGCGGGCCCGAGCATCCGCTCGTCGAGAGGGTCGCCGCCGACATCACCGACACCGACCGCCTCACCGGACTGCTCCGGGGCGCCCGCACCCTCTACAACGCGGCCGCGCCCGCCTACCAGGACTGGCGCACCGCCTTCCCCCCGCTGGCGGCCTCCCTCCTCACCGCCGCCGAGCGGACCGGCACGGACTACGTGATGCTGGGGAACCTCTACGGGTACGGATCCGCGCCGCAGCCCCTCACACCCGGCCTGCCCCTGCGGCCGACCTCGGACAAGGGGCGGGTGCGCGCCGCCATCTGGGAGGAGGCCCTGGCCGCCCACGAGGCCGGGCGCGTGCGCGCCGCCGAGGTCCGGGCCAGTGACTTCCTCGGTGCGGGGGCGCTCTCCCTGTTCACCTGGACGGCCGTCCCGGCCGTGCTCGCGGGCACGGAGGCGGTCTTCCCCGTCGGCCTGGAGGAGGCGCACGCCTGGTCCTACGTGGGCGATGTGGCTCGTACCCTCGTCGCCGTCGGCGGCCGGGAGGACGGCTGGGGCCGCGCCTGGCACGTGCCGTCCACCTCGGAGCTGTCCATCCGGGCACTGGCCGGCCGGCTGGCCCAAGCCGCGGGTGCGCCGGACCCGAAGCTGCGCCGCATGACGCCCGGGGAGCTGGCGGAGCTGGTCGCCCGGGACGCGCTGATGGCCGAGGTCCCGGAGATGGCGTACCTGTACGACCGGGCGCTGCGCCTCGACGCCTCCGAGACCGAGACCGTGCTCGGCGTACGGGCCACCGCGCTGGACCTCGTCCTCAAGGAGCTGGTGGAGGGCGGGAGCTGATGTCGCCGGCCGGCCCTACCCGCGAGTATTGACTATTAGTCAATTCAGGCCCACGCTCGACGCGAGCCGTCGTGTCGTCTCTGGTGTGGGAGGTCGTCCCGTGCGTACAGATGAGGAAATGGGCCGTTTGGCAGGGGAGTTGGGGGGCGCCCGGCCTCCCGCGTCGTTCGCGGAGCTGGACGCCGGGGAGCTCGCGCGGCTCGCCGAGGCGCTCAAAGCGGAGCGGGCACGCCAGGCCGAAGGCCTGAACCAGGCCGCGGAGGAGGCGCTGGGACTGGTCCCGGCCCTCGCACGCGGGGCCGTGCGCAAGGTGCTGTTCCGGTGAGCCGCGCCGAAGTGGAGAAGATCGCCCGCCTGGTCGGCGCGGACGCCGGGGAGCTCGGCTTCCTGCGCGGGCTGCCGGACGAGGACGTACGGGCGTTCCGCGAGCAGGTCAGCGGCGTACTGAACGACGGCGCACCCGAGATGCTCGACCGGATCGCCGCCGCGACCAAGCTGGTGCCGGCCGGGGTCGCGGCCGCCATCTCGCAGAGGGCGCTCGGACCCCGGCTGGCCGCGGGCGTGGCCGGCCGCCTGGAATCGGGGCGGGCCGCCGCCATCATCGAGAAGCTGCCCGTCTCCTTCACGGCCGAGGCCTGCGGACACCTGGACCCCCGGAAGATCTCCGGGATCGTCGACCGGCTCGACGAGGGTCTCGTCGTACGCATCGCCACCACCCTCGCCGAGAACCGCGACCACCTCACCATGGGCCGGTTCGTCGGCCACATGCGGGACCAGGTGCTCCGCCGGATCCTCGACCAGGTGGACGACGCGGCGGTGCTGCGCGCCGGCTTCTACGTGGACCTGCCCGAGCGGCTGCCCCGGATCCTGGAGCTCATGGGCGACGGCCGCCTCGGCGCGGTCGTACGGGCCGCTGCCGCCGAGGGGCTCTGGGAGGAGGCCCTCGGCGTCGCCGCGATGGTCGGCGGCGACCAGCGGCTGCGGATCGCCGAGCTCACCGCGCGTCTCGACGCCGCCGAACTCGACTCGCTCGTACGGGTGACGCACGCCGAGGGCCTGTGGGAGTCCCTGCTCCCGCTCGTGGCGCTGCTCGGCGAGGAGGACCGGCTCGCGGTGGCCCGGCTGGAGTCCCTGCGGGACCCGCTCGTACTGGCCGGAGTGGTACGGGCCGTCGTGGCGACCGCGCTCTGGGGCGCCTTCCTGCCGCTGGTCGGCGTACTGCCCGAGGAGGCCCGCAAGGTGGTGGCCGATGCCGCCGCCGGGCTGGGCGACGAGGAGCTCGAAGGGCTCGTACGGGAGGTGGACAAGCAGGACCTGTGGGAGCTGGTGCTGCCGCTCGTCGAGCTCATGGAGGAGGCCGGGAAGGAGCGGATCTTCGCCCTGCCGGCCTTCCAGGAGCAGGAGGAGTAGCGAGTCCTCGAGACGCCAGGCGCTAGCGGCTGAGCAGGGCCAGCAGTGCGCGGCGCGGGAGCGTGCGTGCGGCGAGGACGAAGAGGGCGTTCGCGCGTCCGGGGACGACGGTCGGGCGGGTGCTGCGGCGCTCCAGGGCACGCAGGGCGGCGCGCACCACGGCCTCCGGGCTCCGGACCAGGGCGGCGGGGGCATCCTGGTGCCGCCGGGGCGGGGATGCGGGCGGGATCGGGGCCGGGGACGTCGGCTCCGGCTCCGGCTCCGGTTCCGCGGCGGTGGGGCCGGGGCAGAGGGCCATGACGTGGACGCCGAGGGGGCGTTGCTCGTGCCAGAGGGCTTCGGAGAAGGCGGTCACGAAGGCCTTGCCGGCGCTGTAGACGGCGAGGCCGGGGGTCGGGGTGCTGCCGAGGGTGGAGGAGACGTTGACGAGGGCGTCCCCGCGCCGGGCCCCGGAGAGGAAGGCGTGCGCCAGCGTGACGAGGGCGTCGCAGCCCAGGCGCGTGGCGGCGAGGGCGTCCAGGGGGTCGGACTCCGCGAAGGGCCCGTGGTGGGCGGCGCCGGCGCTGTTGACCAGCAGGTTGACGGGGCGCCGGCGCAGCTCGGCGGCGACCAGTGCCTGTCCCTCGGGGATGGACAGGTCGGCGGCCAGTAGGCGGTGACCGGGTCCGAGCTCCTCCGCGAGGGCGCGCAGCCGGTCCTCGCCCCGGGCCACGAGGGTCACGGTCCAGCCGGCCGCGGCGAGTTCGCGGGCGAAGGCCCGGCCGATGCCCGAACTGGCCCCGGTGATCAGGGCGGTGCGCGGCGTCATTTCTCGGCTCCGGGCACCGTGCCGGGCGACAGGAGGAAGGACGCGCGCTCCATGACCGGCTGCCGCTGGGTGTTCTGGAACGCGGCGATCCGCCACCGTCCGTCGCTCTCGCGGGTCAGCGTGTACGTCTGGACCTTCGACAGCTCCGTCGGCCGCCCGCCCTCGTAGGTGTCGCCGCGGCTGGTGACCACGGCCGCGTCGGGGCCGAGGAAGCGGATGCCCAGGATCGAGTCGGCCAGCTCCGTGCCTTTGACGAAGCCGCCGAAGAGGGCCCGGTGGGCCTCGGTGATGTCGCCGCGGCCCTGGTAGTGGGTGCCGACGTACGTCGTGTACGTGGCGTCCGGCGTGAAGAGGGCTCCGTACGCGTCGGCGTCGCCGGCGCCCCAGGCCCCGGCGAGCGAGGCCAGCACACCGCAGACGGCGTCGCGGTCGCCCGTAACACCCGCGGTGCCGGTGGCGGTGACGGCCGTGCAGGCGGCGGAGCCGGTGACCCTGACCTCCGAGGTGGCGTCGAGCCACAGGTAGCCGCCGCCGGCCGTGAGGCCGAGGGCGAGCGCGGCGCCGATCAGGGCGCGCTTGAGCGTGCGCCTGCGGGAGCGGGGCGCGGGCGGGGCCGCCGGGTCGGTGCCCGGGGCGGAGTCCGGGTCGGTGCTCGGCGTGGTGGCGCGGTCGTCGGTACGGGCGGTGGCCATGCGGGCTCTCCGTAAGGTCGTCGGGGTGGGGGCGGGCGAGGAGGCGCTGCGCACGGTCAGCGCTCGGCGGCCGGGACGAGGTCCGGGGCGAACCGGTAGGACACGGCCTCCATCAGGGGCTTGCGCTTGGTGTTCTGGAAGGCGGCGATCCGCCATGACCCGTCCGCGTCACGGACGAGGGTGTACGTCTGGATCTTGGTGAGCTTCGCCGGGCGCTTGCCCTTGTAGGTGTCCCCGCGGCCGTTGACCACCGCCGTGTCCGGCCCGTAGAAGCGGACGTCGAGGATCTCGTCCGCCAGCCGGGTGCCCTTGAGGAAGCCGGAGAAGAGGGCGCGGTGGCTGTCCACGATGTCGCGGCGGCCCCGGTAGAAGGTGCCGACGTAGGTGATGTACGTGGCGTCCTCGGTGAACAGCTCGCCGTACGCCTCGGCGTCGTGGCGCTCCCAGGCGGAGACGAGCCGGTCGAGCACGGTCCGGACGGCGGTGGAGACGGCGGTTGCGGACTCGCCGGTGGGCTGCTGCATGACGGACCACTCCCCATGTGATTAGACTGGCGCAGATACTTACTGAATGCAGTATCTGCATGTGTGCAGATATAAAGGTAGGAGGCGATCCCGAGAATGGCAACAGGCGGCGGCGGCCCGGACGCGCACACGAACTTCCGGCAGTACCTGGACGCCGTCGGGCTCCAGGGCCTGGCCAGCGCCGAGGCGGCCGGACTGCACACCTCCGAGTGGTACGCGCTCAGTCTCATCACCCTGGAAGGGGGCCTGTCCTCCGGCGAGCTCGCCACCCGCACCGGCTTGACGACGGGCGCGACGACCCGGCTCATCGACCGCCTCGAACGGGCCGGTTACGCCCGGAGGGCCGCCGATCCGGGGGACCGGCGCCGGGTCATCGTGGAACCCGTACCGGACGCGCTGGACCGCATCGAGGACGTGGTCGGACCGGCCCGCCGGCACGTCGCGGCAGTGATCGGCTCCTACACCCCGGAGCAGCAGGCCCTGCTCTTCGACTACTTCGCCCGCGCCGCGCCCGCGTTCCGCGCGGCCACGGAGGAGATCCGCGCCGCGGCCGGACCCCGCCGGAGCAAGGGCCGCCCGGCGGCGGAGTAGGGGAGCGAGGGGGGCATCCGCGGTGCGGTGCGGCCGTCCCGTCAACACGTGAGCGCGTGCTCTCGTGCCTCTGCGTCAACCCCCGGGCCTTCTGGTAACAGTGGGTCACATGCTCCCCTCCCACATGATGTTGAGCTGCCTCCTGGGCGCCGCGCTGCTCGCCCCCGTCCCGCTCGGGGCCGCCGACGGCACCACGGGCACCGGCGCCGACGGCCGCACCGTCGACTACCGCGGGCTGCGCCTCACCGTCCCCACCGACTGGCGGGTCGTCGACCTCGACCGCAACCCCGACGCCTGCCTGCGCCTGGACCTGCCCACCCTCTACCTCGGGCACGCCGGCGCCCAGGGCGAATGCGGAGCCGCCCGCGCCGCGGCACCCCGCTCCGACACCCTGCACCTGGAGCCGCTCGACGGGGCCCCGCCGCGCGCCGACATCCCCACGGTCGGAGGCGACGAGGGCGACCCCCTGGTCAAGGTCCGGGGCGACAGCAACGAGATCCGCTACGCCCTGCGCCGCGCCGGGGTGATGGCCACCGTCTCCTACGCGTCCACCCCCGAGGCCGTCCGCTCCGTCCTCACCGGGGCCCGCGCCCTGACACCCCCGGCCGCCCCCGGCCCGGTCCCCGTCGACCCGGTCGGCGTCATCGGCGGGGGTTCGCGTACCGCCGTCCAGCCGCCCTTCACCGGCGAGGGCTTCGACGCCTGCACGGCCCCGACCCAGCGCACCATGGACGCCTGGCGGGCCGACTCGCCCTTCGGCGCCGTCGGCGTCTACATCGGCGGCCGGGCCCGCGCCTGCGCCCAGCCGCAGCTCACCGCCGGATGGGTGAGCCGGCAGGCCGCCGCGGGCTGGCACCTCATGCCGATCTGGGTCGGCCCCCA
Source organism: Streptomyces sp. NBC_01264 (assembly GCF_026340675.1). Classification (NCBI taxonomy): domain Bacteria; kingdom Bacillati; phylum Actinomycetota; class Actinomycetes; order Kitasatosporales; family Streptomycetaceae; genus Streptomyces; species Streptomyces sp. NBC_01264. Next base: position 2,887,059 of record NZ_JAPEOX010000001.1, on the reverse strand, counting down.
GCCCTGGAACAGCTCCTCCACGGGGCTCTCCACCGACTCTTCCGAGGCCAACGAACAGGGCCGGGCCGAGGCCGAGGGCGCGGCCCACGCGGCCGCGGCCCTGGGCATGGCCCCGGGCACGGTGCTCTACAACGACCTGGAGAACTACACGGACCGGGCCACCTGGGACGCCCCGGTCGTCGCCTACCTCACGGCCTGGACGGTCCGGCTGCACGAACTGGGCTACGGGGGCGCCGCCTACGTCTCCGCGAGCTCCGGGGCCAAGGCGCTGAGCGCCCACTTCGCCCAGGCCCCCGACGCCATGCCCGACGTGCTGTGGGTGGCCCGCTGGAACCGCGCGGCCTCGGTCACCGACGCCGACCTGGGACTCCCCGCCGGGACCGGCCAGTGGACGGGGGGCCGCCGCGCCCACCAGTTCCGCGGGGACCACGACGCCACGTACGGAGACGTGACCCTGAACATCGACCGGAGCTGGCTGGACATCGCCGCCCCGACCCCGGCCGGTGCCGCGAAGGCCCCGAAGACCCCCAAGACACCGGGCAAGGCCAAGAAGGCTCCCGTCAAGTCCCCGGGCAAGTCCCCGGCGAACTCCGCGGCGAAGTCCCCGGCCAAGGTCCCGGCGAAGACGCCCGCCAAGACGCCCGCGGTCGTCCCGGCGAGGACCCCGGCCAGGATCTAGTTCCCGCTCAGCCCGCCGCGGGCTCCTCGCGGGCCGGCTCGTCGTCATTGCCCCGGCGCAGGGTGCGCAGTCCGTGCTCCGGGGTCCACGAGCGGACCACCAGGTCGTCCCCCTCGACCCCGACGTGCACCACCTCGGTCAGCTCGGCGCGGAACAGGTCGAAGGGGTGCGGGGTGTCGTTCTCCTCGGCCTCCTCCGCGTACCGGTGGAGCTCGGGCTGTTCCACGATCTCCACCGCGCGTCCGGCGATCCGCACGTCCCCGTCGGGCATCGCCTCGTCCGCGCCCGGGTTGGTGTGCAGGGCGAAGCGGGGATCGCGCCGCAGGTCCTTCCCCTTCATCGAGCCCGGCATCATGCCCAGCCACAGCTCGCCGCCGCGGATCTCGACGTTCAGTCCGGTCGCGCGCGGGGAGCCGTCCTTGCGCAGGGTCGCCAGGACGTGGTGCGGGAACTGTGCGAAGCGGGCCTGGACGGCCGCCGCGAAGTCCGGTTCCGCCTTTTCGAATACGGCCCAGTTGTTCGTCGTCATACGTCCATCAAAGCGCGGGGTACCGCCGCCCGCCGCTCAGGCGCGCACGATGCCCGCCGCACGGGCCGCCGCCAGCCAGGCCGGGAACTCCGAGACCAGCCGGTCGTACAGCTCCGCGTCGGCGACGGCGCGCGGGTCCGGTCCGGCGTGGAAGTAGCCCGCGTTGTCCACCATCCGCTTCTGGGGGACGGGCAGTTCGTCCAGCCGCCGCAGGAAGTCGAACTGCGAGCTGCGGGTGTTGCCGAAGCCGACGAACTGCCAGAAGAGCGGCAGCCGGGCCGCCTTGCACAGGTACTTCTCGGCGGCGAGCTTGTTGATCGGACCGCCGTCGGTCTGGAAGACCACGAGTGCGGGGAGGGCGGTCCCCGAGTCCAGGTAGTGGTCGATCACCGCGTCCATCGCCGCGTGATACGAGGTCTTGCCCATGTGGCCGAGTCCGGCGGCGATCGCGGTGACCCGCCCCTCGTGTCCGGCCAGGGAGATCTCCTCGACCGCGTCGACCTCGGTGGAGAAGAACACGACCGGCACGCGGGCATCGTCGTCCAGGTGCGCGGAGAGTCCCAGCACCCGGTCGGCGAGGGCCTGCACGCTGCCGTCCTCGTAGTACGGGCGCATGGAGCCCGAGTAGTCGAGCACCAGGTAGACGGCGGCCCGCCCGCCCTCCAGGCCGTGCTTGCGGAGCGAGGTCCCGGCGCTCTTGTAGAGGTTCACCAGCGCCGGAGCGCGCTCTTCGATCTTCCGGAGGTCTATCGCGCTGCCCGTCATGCGGCCGAGCGTACGACAGCCCGCCGCCCCCGCGGTCGCGGTCGGCGGCGCGTCACCCGGCCGGGCGGAACCCCAGCCGGGCCGCCAGCCGTTCACGGTGCGCGGCGGGGGAACCGAAGAGCAACGCCGAGCCGTGGGCCCGCTTGAAGTACTCGTGCGCCTCGTGCTCCCACGTGATGCCGATGCCGCCGTGCAGCTGGATCATCTCGCCCGCCACGTACGCGTACGCCTCCGAGCAGGCCGACTTGGCGGCGGCCGCCAGGTCCGGGGCCGCGTCGGAGGCGGCCGCCGCGAGGGCGAGCGAGCGGGCGCCCTCCACCGCGGTGTGCAGGTCCGCGAGCCGGTGCTTGACCGCCTGGAAGGAGCCGATGGGCCGCCCGAACTGCACCCGCTCCTTCGCGTACCGGACCGTCACCTCCAGCGCTCGGGCCGCCGCCCCCGCCTGCTCGGCGGCGAGCGCCGTGCAGCCCAGGTCCCGGACCCGGGCCAGGACCCCGGCGCCGTCGGCCGAGAGCAGCCGGGCCGGGGTCCGGTCCAGGGCGAGCTCCGCGAGGGGCCGGGTGCGGTCCATCGTGGACCGTACGGTGAAGGCCGCCGGTGCGGCGAGGAGTTCGAACAGCCCGAGCCGGCGCAGGTCCTGGCCGGGCGGGACGGGGGCGCCGGGCACGGTGGCCGGGCGCGGAGGCGGATCCATCCGGGCGAACGCGAGCAGCAGGGACGGCTCGGCGGGGCCGGCCAGGACGTACCGCTTGGAGCCGGTGAGCAGCCAGTCCGCCCCGGCCGGCTCGGCCCGGGCCGACAGGTCGCCCGCCTCCCAGCCACCACCGGGGGCGGGCGGGCCGTACGTGTCCGGGCCGTGGCCCGCGGCGCCCGGCTGCCCGGGCGGAGCCTCCGCCCAGGCCAGCGCGCCCACGACCGTGCCCTCCGCCAGGTGCGGCAGGTGCTTCGCGCAGGCCTGACGGTCGCCGGACGCGAGCAGGGCCCCCACCGTCAGCACCGCCGAACCCAGGTACGGTACGGGGCTCAGCGCGCGCCCCAGTTCCGCCATGACCACCCCGACCTCGGCCGGCCCGCAGCCCAGCCCGCCGTACTCCTCGGGGACCGCCAGCGCGGCCGCGCCGATCTGGGCCGTCAGCGGAGCCCAGGCCGTGTGGCCGGGGTGGCGCGCCAGGACGGCCCGTACGGCGTCCCGGAGCTCCTCCTGCTCCCCGGTCGGTTCCAGCGGCCTCATGCCGACTCCCCTCGCGCCGTGCGGCGCAGCTCTGTCTTCAGCAGCTTGCCGCCCGCGTTGCGCGGGAGCTCCTCGAGCCGGGTGAACCGCCGCGGCACCTTGAAGTTGGCCAGCCGTTCCCGGGTCCAGGCGGTCAGCTCCTCGGAGGTGACGGGCCCGGTGGTGACCACGTAGGCCACGCCCACCTCGCCGAGCCGCTCGTCGGGGGCGCCGACGACCGCCGCGTCGGTGATGGCGGGGTGGGTCAGCAGCACGTTCTCCACCTCCGCCGGGTAGGCGTTGAAACCGCCGACCACGTACATGTCCTTCAGCCGGTCGGTGATGGCGAGGTAGCCCCGTGCGTCGAGCACGCCGATGTCCCCGGTCCGCAGCCAGCCGCCGGGCAGGACGGCCTCGGCGGTGCTCGCCGGGTCGTCCAGATAGCCGGGGGTGACGTGGTAGCCGCGGACCTGCACCTCGCCCGGCTCCCCGGCGGGCAGCACCGCGCCGAGCGGGTCGGTGATCCGTACCTCGGTGTCCGGCAGCGGCAGGCCGACCGTGTGGGCGAGGGTCCAGGCGTCGGCGTCGGTGGGGCAGACGGACACGACCCCGCCGGACTCGGTGAGCCCGTACGCGGTGAACACGTCGGGCGCCCCCAGCTCGCCGCGGATCTCCTCGACGAGCGAGGTGGGCACCGAGGCGGCCCCGGTGCCGGCCAGACGCAGCGCGGACAGGTCGTGGGCGGCCCGCTCCGGGTGGCGGATCAGGCCGTGGAAGACGGTCGGCGGACCCATCAGGCAGGTGACGCGCTCGGCGGCCATGCGGTGCAGGATGCGGTCGGTGTCGTAGACCGCCTCGGGGAGCATGGTGACCCCGCGCAGCAGGCAGGCGAGCACCCCGGCCTTGTAGCCGAAGGTGTGGAAGAAGGGGTTCACCAGCAGGTACCGGTCGCCGGGGCGCAGGCTGACGAGGCCGGACCAGGAGGCGTAGAGCCGGACCGTCTGGCCGTGGGTGGTCATGACGCCCTTGGAACGGCCGGTGGTGCCGGAGGTGTAGAGGATGTCGCTGAGGTCCCCGGGGCGCACGGCGGCCGCGCGCGCGGCCCGCTCGGCGTCCGGGACGGCCTGGCCGGCGCGCAGGTAGGCCTCCCAGGAGACACCCGCGCCGTCATCACCTTCTGCGCGCCCGTCGCGCAGGATCACCGTCGAGGCGAGCGCCCCGAGGTCCTCGCCGGAGGCGTGCAGGTCACGGACGTAGTCGGTACCGAGGAACCCGCGCTCGGTGAACAGGACGCGGGCCCCGCTGCGCCGGACGATGTCGGCGGCCTCGGCGGGCTTGTAGCGGGTGTTGACCGGTACGAGGACCGCTCCGGCGCCGACCGCGCCCAGGGCGGCGGTGATCCAGCGGCGGCTGTTGGGAGCCCAGATCGCGACCCGGTCGCCGGGGCGGATGCCGTGGGCGATGGCGGCGCGGGCGGCCGCGGAGATCTCGGCGGCGAGGCGGGCGAAGGTCCAGCGGACCTCCCCGTCGGCGAGCGCCTCGCGCTCCCCGTACGCGGAGGCGGCGTACTCGGGGAGCCGGGCGAGCGTGGCGGGCGGCTGAGGCGGGGGCGGTGGCATCGGGGACCCTCCCTACTTGACGAGCGAGCGTGGGCGGTATCCAATCACAGGTGTTTCGGTTAGGCATATACCTAGTAGGAATAATCAGGGAGGTTCTCATGAGGGAGGCAGTCATGTCCGACATGAAGTCGGTCCTGTCCAGCTTCTGCACCGGCGTCGCCGTCATCACGGCGCGCGGAGCCGACGGCCGTCCCGTGGGGATGGCCGTCCAGTCCTTCTCGTCCGTGTCCCTGGATCCGCCGCTGGTCTGCTTCTGCCCCGCGCGCACGTCCAGCACCTGGCCCCGGATCCAGGCGGCGGGAGCCTTCGCCGTCAACATCCTCGCCGCCGACCAGCGGGAGCTGTGCCGCCGCTTCGCCGTCACCGGGGGCGACAAGTTCGCCGGAGTCCCCTGGCGGGCCGGTGGCAACGGGTCGCCCCTGCTGGACGGGGTCCTCGCCACCGTCGAGTGCGATGTGGAGGCGGTCCTGGACGGCGGCGACCACGCCATCGCGCTGGGGAGGGTCACCGCCCTGACGGCACACCGCGAGGGCGCGCCGCTGCTCTACTTCCGGCGCACCTACGGGCGCTTGCCGGGCTCGCCGGGAGCCGGAGCCGCGCCGCGCACCCTCTCCAGCTCCGCGATGTCGTCGAGCATGGCCGCCGCCAGGTCCCGCTCGGAGGCGTAGTACCGCTCGGCCCACTTGAGGGTGAGCGTCGGGTACGCCCACGAGGCTTCTTCCCGGGCCCCGTCCGCGTCGGCCACCGCGCGCCGCCGCATCTTCTCCGTGAACTCCTGGTGCTGTACGAGGACTTCGCGCATCTGCTCCGGCTCCAGCAGGTGGCCGAGCCACAGTCGCAGCATCGGTCCGTGCTTGAGCACGGGCGGGTCGACGGGTGCCTCGCGCGCCCAGCGCCGTACGGCCGTCATGCCCTCGTCCGTGATCCGGTACACCCGCTTGTCACGGGTGCCGGTCTCCTGCGCGACCATCCGCGAAGAGGCGTAGCCGGCCTTCTCCAGCCGCTTGAGCTCGCTGTAGATCTGGCTGAAGGACGGGCTCCAGTAGAAGAAGCGCAGCGACCAGTCCGACCACTTCTTCAGGTCGTAACCGGAGAGCTCCTCCCCGAAGGAGAGCAGCCCGAGCACCGCCCAGCTGGTCGCGGGGAGCGTGCGTCCGTTCGTGTCTTCTGCCGCCTCGTTGGTCACGCAGCGCAGTCTACGACCGGTCCGCGGCCGGTCTTGGTGGCGGCTCTTCCCCCGGCCCGGTATGACTGCTAGAAGTATTCCTATTCGAAATGCATCACCGACGTGCCGTGCGCAGCGCACGGCTGGGAGGTTCCCCCGTGAAGTTCTCGATGATCTTCGAGGCGCAGCTCGTCGACCCGACGCCCGAACGCGAGCGCCAGGTCATCCGCGACTGCGTCGAACAGGCCGTGTTCGCCGAGGAGATGGGCTTCGACCGGATCTGGGCCGTGGAACACCACGCCCTCACCCAGTACGCCCACATGAGCGCCTCCGAGATCTTCCTGACCTGGGTCGCCGCCCGGACCGAGAAGATCCGCATCGGCCACGGAGTCGTCACCATGCCCTTCGGCTACCAGCACCCCGTGCGCGTGGCCGAACGCGCCGCCATGCTCGACGTGCTCTCCGGCGGCCGCGTGGACATCGGCGCCGGCCGCGGCGCCACCCGCCAGGAGATGTCCATGTACGGGGTCCGCCCCGAGGACACCTACCCGCAGATGGAAGAGGCGCTGCGGATCTTCTCCTCCGCCTGGCGCGAGGAGAAGTTCGAGTGGCACGGCTCCATCGACATCGGCCCCGGCGCGATCCTGCCCCGCCCGGTCCAGGACCCGCACCCGCCGCTCTTCATGGCCTGCTCCAAGCACGACACCCTCAAGCTCGCCGCAGAACTGGGCATCGGAGCCCTCGTGATGGGCTTCGCCGGCGCCGACGACGTGCGCGCCATGCGCAAGGTCTACGACGAGGCCATCGCCACCCGCACCGGGGACCGCTTCGTCTCCACCGAGGTCAACGACCACCTCTCCGCGCTCTGCCCCACCATCGTCCTCGACGACGCCGAGCGCGCGCTGCGCCTGGGCACCCGCGGCCAGCGCTTCTTCGCCGAGTCCATCGCCCACTGGTACGGCAACGCCCCCGAGCCGACCGGCTACTCCGAGGACGAGACCGCCGAGGAGCACGTGGCCGCGCTGGGCAGGGGCCGCGAGGAGCTGGTCGCCAAGCTCCACGAGGCCAACATCCCGGCACGCCCCGTAGACACCGGCACCTACAACGCCGAGCATGCCTACGGCGACGCCCGGACGGCCATCGCCTACGTCGAGCAGCTGCGCGAGATCGGCGTCGACGAGGTCATGTGCCTGATCCAGATGGGCACCGTCCCCCAGGAGGCCTGCATGGAGACCATCCGCCAGTGGGGCGAGGTCGTCATCCCGCACTTCCGCGCCCTGGAGGGCTGACCCGTGACCCCCTCGCTCGACGGCAAGGTCGTCGTCATCACCGGCGCCGGACGCGGCCAGGGCGCGGCCGAGGCCCGGCTGTGCGCGGAGGCCGGAGCGCGCGTCGTCGTCACCGACATCCGGGAGGAAGAGGGCCGCGAGGTCGCCGCCTCCCTCGGCGACCAGGCGCTCTACGTGCGCCACGACGTGGCCGACGCCGACAGCTGGGCGGAGGTGGTCCGCGAGGCCGTACGCGCCTTCGGCACGGTCTCCGCCCTGGTCAACAACGCCGCGCTGTGGCGCACGGCCCACGTGGAGCGCCAGGGCCTGGAGGACTTCGAAGCCCTGCTCCGGGTCAACCTGCTCGGACCGTTCCTCGGCATCCAGGCGGTGGCCCCGGTGCTGCGCGCCGGTGGGGGCGGCTCGATCGTCAACGTCTCCTCCACCGCCGGACTGGTCGGCATCCCGGGCCACGCGGCGTACGGCTCCAGCAAGTTCGCCCTGCGCGGGCTGACGAAGTCGGCCGCGCTGGACCTGGCGGGGGACGAGATCAGGATCAACTCCGTGCACCCGGGGGCGATCGACACCCCGATGGTCAGCGGGGCCGTCGCGGGACGGGACTGGTCGCACCTGCCGCTGGGGCGGATCGGGCGGCCGGAGGAGGTCGGGGAGCTGGTCGTCTTCCTCTGCTCGGAGGGGTCCTCGTACATCACGGGCGCGGAGTTCACGGTCGACGGCGGGATGACGGCGCGATGAGCGGTACCGACCGGCTGTCCCCGGCGGCCCGCCGGCTCTGCGACGCGATGGCGGCGGTCTTCCCCGGCCCGGGGGACCCGGACGCCCTGCGGGCGGCCGCCTCCGGCTCCCCGGGCGGCGGCCCGGAAGTGGCCTCCGCACGGGACGCGGACGCGGACGGCGTCCCCGTCCGGATCTACGACCCGGAGCCCGGCGGCGGCGAAGGCCGCCCCCTGGTGGCGTTCTTCCACGGCGGGGGCTGGGTGATGTGCGGCCTGGACACCCACGACGCGCTGTGCCGGGCCCTGGCCGTGGCCTCGGGCGCCGTGGTGGTCTCCGCGGACTACCGCCTCGCACCCGAACACCCCTGGCCGGCCGCGCCCGACGACGCGCTGACGGTGCTGCTGTGGGCCCGGGCCCGGGCGGCCGCCCTGGGCTGCGACCCCGCGCGGCTGGTCGTCGCCGGGGACTCCAGCGGAGGCAACCTCGCGGCCGTGACCGCTCTGCGGACCCCCGAACTGGTCGCCGGCCAGCTGCTGTTCTACCCGCCGCTGGACGCCTCGATGGCGCACCCCTCCGTGGCCGAGTTCGCGCGGGGCCACTTCCATACGGCCGCGCACATGGCCTGGTACTGGGACCAGTACGGCGGCGACCCGGACCACCCCCACGTCTCCCCGCTGCGGGCCCCCGACCTCTCGGGGCTGCCGCGCACGCTGCTGGTGCTGGCCGACTGCGACGTCCTGCGGGACGAGGGCCTGGCCTACGGGCGCCGGCTGGGCGAAGCGGGAGTCGACTGCGGGATCCACCTGGCCCCCGGGGTCTTCCACGGCTTCCTCGGCCTGCCGCTCCCCGCCGCGGCCGCGGCGATCGGGGCGGCGGGGGCGTGGGTGGCGGCGACGGCCGTGAAGTAGGAGGGGAGGGGGTCTGGGCGGCCGGATTCGAACCGGCGTCCTCCTCCATGCTGTGTAGGCGCACTACCTCTGTGCTACGACCCAGCCCTTGCCCGGGATCCTAGGCCCGGCCCCGCCGGACGCGCACACGAATATCCCCGGCATGATGTGTGCATGTCGATATCGGTCCCGGGGGCCCTGGCGCGCAACTCCCTCGCCTTCGCAGCGGAGTTCGCCGCGGTCCTGCTGATGCGCGGCTCCCAGCCGCACTGGCTGCCGGTCATGCTGGGGCTGGTCGCCCTCGTGTCCGGACTGCCGCACGGCACCGACGCGGGCTTCCTCCACCGGATCGGGCTGGCGCTGGGCGCGGTGGCGATCGCGCTGTGCGCTGCCCGCGCCTGGGACGCACCCGACCCGCTGCTCTGGCAGATCCTGACCGGCGGTCTGGTCTTGGCCCAGACGGTGTCTCTGACCCGTCTCTCGCGGCGTCTGCCCGCCCCTTGAGCCGACCGGCCGGCCCGGCTGCGGATGTGCCGCCGCGCGGGGCGATGTCCCCTCCCCGCCCTTCGCCCGTTCCCCGGGCTGCGCCCGGACCCCCTGGGGCTCCGCCCCAGACCCCGCGCCTCAAACGCCGGCGAGGCTGGATTTCGCTCCGCGTGCGCTGGGTCCGGGGGCCGGTCCCCGGGGGACAGCCGGGCTCCGGCGGGGGCTACAGCCGCTCGATGATCGTGACGTTGGCCTGGCCGCCGCCCTCGCACATGGTCTGGAGGCCGAAGCGGCCGCCCGTGCGCTCCAGTTCGTGCAGGAGGGTGGTCATCAGCTTGACGCCCGTCGCGCCCAGGGGGTGCCCCAGGGCGATCGCGCCGCCGTTGACGTTGACCCGCTCCGGGTCCGCGCCCGTCTCCTTCAGCCAGGCCAGGGCCACCGGGGCGAAGGCCTCGTTGATCTCGACCAGGTCGATGTCCGCCAGGGACATGCCCGTCTTCTTCAGGGCGTACGCCGTCGCCGGGATCGGCGCCGACAGCATGCGGATCGGGTCCTCGCCGCGCACCGACAGGTGGTGGATGCGGGCCCGCGGGCGCAGCCCGTGTTCCCGTACCGCCCGCTCGGAGGCCAGCAGCATCGCCGCCGCGCCGTCCGAGACCTGGGAGGAGACCGCCGCCGTGATCGTGCCGCCCTCCATGACCGGCTTGAGCCCCGCCATCTTCTCCAGCGTCGTGTCGCGGCGCGGGCCCTCGTCCACCGACACCGACCCGTACGGCACGATCTCCCGCTCGAAGCGGCCCTCGTCGATCGCGCGCAGCGCCCGCTGGTGGGAGCGCAGGGCGAACTCCTCCATGTCGAGGCGGGAGATGCCCCACTTCTCGGCGATCAGCTGGGCCCCGTAGAACTGGTTGACGGGGGAGTCCCCGTACCGGGCCCGCCATCCCGCCGAGCCCAGGTACGGGCCCTCGGTGAAGCCGAGCGGCTCCGCCGCCTGCCGCGAGGCGAAGGCGATCGGGATCATCGACATGTTCTGGGTGCCGCCCGCGACGACCAGGTCCTGGGTGCCGGACATGACGCCCTGCGCGGCGAAGTGCACGGCCTGCTGCGAGGATCCGCACTGGCGGTCGATGGTGACGCCCGGGACCTCCTCGGGGAGCCCCGCCGCCAGCCAGGCGGTCCGGGCGATGTCGCCGGCCTGCGGCCCCACCGTGTCGAGGCAGCCGAAGACCACGTCCTCCACGGCCGACGGGTCGATCCCGGACCGTTCGACGAGCGCCTTGAGGACGTGCGCCCCCAGGTCGGCCGGGTGGACCTCGGACAGGCCTCCCTTGCGCCGCCCCACGGGGGTGCGTACCGCTTCGACTATGTAGGCCTCGGGCATCAGAACTCCTCAGGGTTACGTGCGTGTGGCGATGCCGTCCAGGACCATCGACAGGTACTGGCGGGCGATCTCCTCGGGGCTGTGCTGGCCGCCCGGCCGGTACCAGGACGCCGCCACCCACACCGTGTCGCGCACGAAGCGGTAGGTGAGGCGGATGTCCAGGTCGGCGCGGAAGACCCCGTCCGCGACCCCGCGCTCCAGCGTCCCCAGCCACGCCTTCTCGAACTTGACCTGCGAGTCGGAGAGGTAGTGGAAGCGGGGCTGGACCGACAGGGTCCGGGACTCCTTCTGGTAGATGGCGACCGCGGCGCGGTGCCGGTCGATCTCCCGGAACGATTCGGTGACGAGGGCCTCGATGGTCTCCCTGGGCCCGAGACCGGCGGCGAGCACGGTGTCGTACCCCTCCCACAGCTCGGTCAGGAAGGCGGAGAGGATCTCGTCGAGCATCGATTCCTTGGAATCGAAGTGGTAGTAGAGGCTGCCGGCGAGCATGCCGGCGGCGTCGGCGATCTTGCGGACGGTGGTGGCGTTGTAGCCCTGCGCGGCGAAGACCTCGGCGGCGGTGTCGAGGAGTTCGCGGCGGCGTTCGGGCGACGCCGTCACCTGGGGCTTCTTCTTGGCCGTCGATGCGATCGGCTTGTTCGTTGGCACCCGGCCATTCTCGTCATAGGTCGCCCTACGCGTGCTGACTGCTGACCGACACGGTCTCGCCCGTCATGTACGACGAGTAGCCGCTGGCCAGGAACACGATGACGTTGGCCACCTCCCAGGGCTCGGCGTAGCGGCCGAAGGCCTCGCGGGCGGTGAGTTCGGTGAGCAGTTCCTCGCTGGTGACCTTCACCAGGTGCGGGTGCATGGCCAGGCTCGGGGCGACCGCGTTGATCCGTACGCCGAACTCCGCCGCCTCCAGCGCCGCGCAGCGGGTCAGCGCCATCACCCCGGCCTTGGCGGCGGCGTAGTGGGCCTGCCCGGTCTGGGCGCGCCAGCCGATGACGGAGGCGTTGTTGACGATCACCCCGCCCGTTCCGGAGGCCCGCATGGAGCGCATCGCGGCGCGGGTGCAGCGGAAGGTGCCGTTCAGCGTGACGTCGAGGACGCGGGACCACTGCTCGTCGGTCATGTCGACGAGGTTCGCCGTGCCGCCGAGCCCGGCGTTGTTGACGACGAGGTCGAGGCGGCCGTGGAGCCGTTCGGCGAGCGCGAAGAAGGCGCCCACCTGCTCCTCGTCGGTGACGTCGCAGGGCAGGGAGGCGACCCGGTCCGCGCCGAACTCCACGGCCAGTGCCTCCTCGCTCTCCTTGAGCCGGCGGGCGTGCGCGTCGCCGATGAGGACGCGGGCCCCCTCCTCCAGGAACCGCCGGGCGGTGGCCCCGCCGATGCCGGCCCCGGCGGCCGCGGTGATCACGGCCGTCCGGCCCTTGAGCAGCCCGTGGCCCGTCACGTACTCGGGTGCGTTGCCGAGCGCGTTCATGCCCGTACCTCCTTGGGAAGGCCGAGGATGCGCTCGGCGACGATGGTGCGCTGGATCTCGTCGGAGCCCGCGTAGAGGGTGTCGGAGCGGGAGAAGAGGAAGAGCCGCTGCCAGTCGTCGAGGTCGTACGGGTCCCCGTGCGCCCCCGCCGCGAGGAGCGAGGCGGCTCCGCAGACGTCCATGGCGAGCTCGCCGAGGTCCCGGTGCCAGCGGGCCCAGTACAGCTTGGCCGTGGACGGGGCGACCCCGGGCAGCAGCGCGGAGGCGCGCATGGTCTCCAGGCCGATCCAGGCCCGGACGAGCCGGTCGCGGATCAGCGGATCGGCCATCGCGCCGTTGCGCCTCGCCAGCGCGGCCAGGTCTTCGAGCTCGCGGCGGAAGCCGACCTGCTGGCCGAGGGTGGAGACCCCGCGCTCGAAGCCGAGGGTGGCCATGGCCACGGCCCAGCCCTCACCGGGCGCGCCGACCACGTGGGCGGCGTCGGTCCGCGCCCCGTCGAAGAAGACCTCGTTGAACTCCGAGGTCCCGGTCAGCTGCACGATGGGCCGGACCTCCACCCCGGGCTGGTCCATCGGGACCAGGAGGTAGGAGAGCCCCGCGTGCCGGCGGGAGCCCGGCTCGGTGCGGGCGACGACGAAGCACCACTGCGCCTCGTGGGCCAGGGAGGTCCAGATCTTCTGGCCGTCCACCACCCACGCGCCGTCCGCCAGGGCGGCCCGGGTGCGGATGTTCGCCAGGTCCGAGCCGGCGTCGGGCTCGCTGTAGCCCTGGCACCACAGCTCCTCCACGGCCCGGATGGGCGGCAGGAAGCGCCGCCGCTGCTCCTCGGTGCCGTGCGCGATGAGGGTGGGGCCGAGGAGCTGCTCCCCTATGTGGTTCACGCGCGCGGGCGCGTCGGCCAGCGCGTACTCCTCGTGGAAGGCGATCTGCTGCTCGGTGCTCGCGCCGCGGCCGCCGTACTCGACGGGCCAGCCCACGCAGGTCCAGCCGTGCGCCGCCATGTGCCGCTCCCAGGTGAGGCGTTCGGCGAAGGCCTCGTGCTCCCGGCCCGGTCCGCCGCGGCCCTTGAGGGCGGCGAACTCGCCGGTGAGGTGGGTCCGTAGCCAACTCCGAACCTCGGTGCGGAACTCCTCGACGCTGCTCATGGCCGTACGTTAACCTACCAAACACTTGTTAGGGAAGGATCCTGGGATGCCGATGCCCGATGACAGCCCCGTGCTCTACGAGCGCCGCGGACCGGTCGCGTACGTGACCATGAACCGCCCCCGGTACCGCAACGCCCAGAACAGCGCGATGACCTACGCCCTCGACGACGCCTTCTACCGGGCCGCCGACGATCCCGCGGTCAAGGTCCTCGTCCTGGCCGGGGCCGGCGAGCACTTCTCCGCCGGCCACGACATCGGCACGCCCGAGCGCGACGCGCACCTGCCCTTCGAACGCCGGGCAGGCCTGTGGTGGGACCACTCCCAGCGCTCCGGCGCCGAATCCCGCTTCGCCCGAGAATCCGAGGTCTACCTCGGCATGTGCCGGCGCTGGCGCGAACTGCCCAAGCCCGTCATCGCCTCCGTCCACGGCGCGTGCGTGGCCGGCGGGCTGATGCTCGCCTGGGTCTGCGACCTGATCGTGGCCAGCGAGGACGCCTTCTTCGCCGATCCCGTCGTCCGCATGGGCATCCCCGGCGTCGAGTACTTCGCCCACCCGTGGGCCATGCCCCCGCGCATCGCCAAGGAATTCCTCTACACCGGCGACCGGATGCCCGCCCGCCGGGCCTACGAGATCGGCATGGTCAACCGCGTCGTCGAGCGGGCCGAACTGGCAGAGGCCACCGACCGGCTCGCCCTGCGGATCGCCGAGATGCCCTCCTTCGGACTCGCCCTCACCAAGCGGGCCGTCAACCAGGCCGAGGACCTCCAGGGCCTGCACACCGGCATGGACTCCGTCTTCGGCCTGCACCACCTCGCGCACGCCCACAACGCCGAGACCGCGGCGGACTCGCTCGGCGGCATGAACCTGTCTGCGATGAAGGAAGCCGCCATGAAGGAGGCGAACAGCTGATGGACCTGAACCACTCGGCGGACGTGGAGGCCTTCCGGGCCGAGGCGCGCGACTGGCTCGCCGCCCACGTGCCCGCCACCCCCCTGCCCTCGCTGGAGACCCGCGAGGGCTTCGCCGCCCACCGGGAATGGGAGGCGCTCCTGCACGCCGCCCGCTGGGCGGTGGTGTCCTGGCCCGAGGAGTACGGAGGCCGCGGCGTCGACATCGAGCACTGGCTGGTCTTCGAGGAGGAGTACTGGGCCGCCGGCGCACCCGGCCGGGTCTCGCAGAACGGCATCAACCTGCTCGCCCCCACCCTCTTCGACCACGCCACGGACGAACAGCGCGCCCGCGTCCTGCCCTCCATGGCCAGTGGCGAGACGATCTGGGCCCAGGCCTGGTCCGAGCCCGAATCCGGCTCCGACCTCGCCTCCCTCACCTCCCGGGCGGTGCGCACCGAAGGCGGCTGGCTGCTCACCGGGCAGAAGACCTGGTCCTCGCGGGCCGCCTTCGCCGACCGGGCCTTCGGCATCTTCCGCACCGACCCCGACACCCCCAAACCCCACCAGGGCCTCACCTACCTGATGTTCGACCTGCGGGCCCCCGGGGTCACCGTGCGGCCCATCGGCCGCCTCGACGGCAAGCCCGCCTTCGCGGAACTCTTCCTCGACGAGGTCTTCGTCCCCGACGCGGACGTCATCGGGGAGCCCGGACAGGGCTGGCGGATCGCCATGTCCACCACCGGCAACGAGCGCGGACTCACCCTGCGCGCCCCCGGCCGCTTCCTCGCCGCGGCCGACCGCCTCGTGGACCTGTGGCACGACCTCGGGGACCCGGCCGACACCGCCCTGCGCGACCGGGTCGCCGACGCGGTCGTCGGAGCCCGCGCCTACCAGCTGTTCACCTGGGCCAACGCCTCCCGCTTCGCCGCCGGGGAGACGATCGGCGCCGAGTCCAGCCTGAACAAGGTGTTCTGGTCCCGGTACGACATAGCCCTGCACGAGAGCGCCCTCGACCTGCTGGGCCCCGACGCGGAACTCGCCGACGGGGAATGGGCCGAGCCGTGGATCTTCTCCCTCGCCGGTCCCATCTACGCGGGGACCAACGAGATCCAGCGCGACATCATCGCCGAGCGGCTGCTCGGCCTCCCGAAGGGCCGCCGCTGATGCGCTTCCTGCCGTCCGAGGAACAGTCGGACTTCGCCCGCACCCTGCGCGGTCTGCTCGCCGCGTCCGAGGTCCCGGCAGCGGTACGGGCCTGGGGCGCGGGCGACCACGCTCCCGGCAGGGCGCTGTGGGCGCGGCTCGCCGCCACCGGACTGTTCGCCCTCGCGGCCGACGAGGCCCACGAGGGCATGGGCCTGCTGCCCCTGGAACTGGCCACCGGCTTCGTGGAGCTGGGCCGCGCCGGGGTCCCCGGCCCGGTCGTGGAGACGGCCGCCGCCGCCGTGCTCCTGACCCGGCTCGGCGACGAGGCACTGGCCAAGCGGTTCCTCCCCGGACTGGCGGCGGGGGAGACCTCCGCCACCCTCACCCTGCCCGGCGCAGGCCCGTACGCCCTGGACGCCGACGCGGCCACCCACCTCTTCACGGTGTCCCCGGCCGGGGAGCTCCGCCTGGCCCCCGGCGCCGGACCGCTGCGCACCTCCACCGACCCCGCCCGCCGCCTCGCCCTCCCGGACGGCGGCGGCGAGCTCCTCGCCGCCGGCCCGGCGGTCACCGCGGCGGCCCGGGACGCCGCGGACTGGGCCCGGCTGCTCACCGCCGCCCAGTGCCTCGGCACCGGCGAGGCCCTCCTCGCGCGCACGGTGGGGTACGCGAAGCAGCGCACGCAGTTCGGCACGGCGATCGGCGGCTTCCAGGCGGTGAAGCACCGGCTCGCCGACACCCTGATCGGGCTGGAGTTCGCCCGGCCGCTGCTGTGGGCGGCCGCGCTCTCGCTGGACCCCGGGGAGGTCGCGGCGGCGAAGCTGACCGCGGGCGAAGCGGCGTACGCGGCCGCGATGACCGCGCTCCAGCTGCACGGCGCCGTCGGCTACACCGAGGAACTCGACCTCTCCCTGTGGCTGCGCAAGGCCCGCCCGCTGCGCGATGCCTGGGGGAGCCCCTCGCAGTGCCGGGCGGCGGTGCTTCAGGAGCGGCTGCGGTAGTACGTGGCCAGGGCGGTGTTCACCACGATGACCACCGTGAACCAGAGGGACGGCAGCCGCTGCCCCAGCGCGAGCAGCGCCAGGGCGGCGGAGCCGAACACCACCGCCTTCACCCCGAGCTGAGCGGCGAGCGGGACGGCGTACCGGGCCTTCGGCGCGGCGAACATCCCCCAGAGCACGGCGGCGGCGAGCGGCGCGGCCACCGCCAGGGCGACGGAGCCCGCCCGCCCGATGTCACGGGTCCAGCCCCACCAGGCCAGCAGGCCCAGGGCCAGCAGCTCCAGCAGGAAGGCCAGACCCTCGTTGGCGAGGAAGAACACCTTGACGGCAGGGGGCAGGTCGGAAGAGGAAGCCATGGCGGTCAGCCTCGTGCCGCCCGGGCGGAAGGCGCCACTCCACACCGGGCCGTCTCAGATGACGGCCACGCTGATGCTCACCACGTAGGGCTCCTCCACCGTTCCGTCCGGAAAGAGCGGGTTCAGGAGCTCCCGCTCGGCGTCCAGGAACTCCCGCGTCCCCGCCTCGCCCAGCAGCAGGAACGCCGAGTGACTGGCCAGGTTCGCCAGGTGCGCCTCCAGCGGGATCCGCCGGGACCACGGGACGGTCCGCGTGGTGAAGCCGGAGTCGAGGCCGCGCGGGAGCGTACGGAAGCCCAGGGTCTCGGCGCTCCCGCCCACGGCGCCGGCCCCGCCCGCGACCGCGCCGCCCGGGCCGTCGGCCCCGAAGAAGGCACGGATCCGCTCGCCCTGCGCCGCGATCCAGCCGGCCGACTCGTCCAGGTCGTTCCACCAGATCGCGAGCGCCCCGCCGGGCTTCAGCACCCGGCGGGCCTCGGGCACGGAGCGCGCCGGATCCGTCCAGTGCCAGGCCTGCGCGTACGTCAGGAAATCGAAGGCGGCCCCGGCCAGTGGCAGCCGGTTCCCGTCCCCGCGCACGATCGGGATCCCCGGCCGGGTCCGCCGGAACTCCGCGGCCATCCCGTCCCCGGGCTCCACCGCCACCACCTCGGCCCCCCGGGCGCGCATCGGCGCCGTCCCGATCCCGGTCCCCGCGCCCACGTCGGCGACCCGGGCCCCGGCGAACCGGCGGCCGGCCAGCTCCTCGACGGCGTCGTACAGGGTCTCGGGGTAGCCCGGCCGGTGCTTCCCGTAGAGGGCGGCGGCGCCGTCGAAGGACCGGGCCCGGGAGCGGGGAGTGATCGTCATGGCGTCATTGTTTTCGATCACGCCCGTCCCGGCCAGCCCTTCCGGGGCAGCGGTCAGGCGGCGCGGACCAGCCCCGCCTCGTAGGCGAGGATCGCGGCCTGGGTCCGGTTCGAGAGGTCGAGCTGCGTCAGGATCCGCGAGACGTACGTCTTCACGCTCGCCGGGGACAGGTGCAGCGCCTGCGCTATCTGGAGGTTGGTCCGGCCCTCGCCGACCAGTGCGAGGACGTCCCGCTCACCGGGGGACAGGGTGGAGAGCTGCTCCGCGTGGTCGGGGGCCTCGGTGCGGGTGTCCGCCCGTTCCAGCAGCACCCGCATCACCCCGGGCGCCAGGGCGCTGCCGCCGGCCGCGACCGTGCGGATCCCGGCGAAGAGCTCCTCGGGGCGCAGGTCCTTCAGCAGGAACCCGGCCGCTCCGGCCCGTAGCGCGTCCAGGACCAGGTCGTCCGCCGTGTAGCCGGTGAGGACGAGCACGCGCGGCGGATCCGGCAGCCGCAGCAGCTGCAAGGTGGCCTCCATGCCGTCGACCTTCGGCATGACCAGGTCCATCAGCACGACGTCCGGCCGGTACGTACGGGCCAGTGGTACGGCCTCGGCCCCGTCGGCGGCCTCCGCGACGACCTCGATGTCGGGAGCGCTCGCGAGCAGGGTCACCAGTCCCGACCGTATGAGGCTCTGGTCGTCGACCACCATCACGCGGATCGTCATGTGACCCACCTCCCCCTGATGTCCCTGATTCCCCGTCTTATTACGGACATTACCGCCATACCGGGACTTAAGTCCGCCCAACCCTCCCTCCCCAGTCCCCTTTTGCTGCCCCGCTTGTCCTCTTTCAGCGACTTCGGGCACCCCCCGTCCTCCCGGACGGTGGTGACCGAGGCAGAGCGCACCACCGCTTCACCCGGTGCTCCGGCCTCCGCAATGTCCCCGAAGTCAGGAACTCCGCATGTCTTTCCCGTCTGCTCGTACCCTCGCCGGTCTCGTTGTCGCCGGTATCGCCGCACCCGCCGCCGTGGGTCTCGTGGCACAGCCCGCGTCCGCCGCGTCGGTCGGCACGTGGGACGAGGTCGCCCAGTGCGAGTCCACCAACGACTGGAGCATCAGCACCGGCAACGGCTACTACGGCGGCCTGCAGTTCTCCTCCAGCAGCTGGGCGGAGTTCGGCGGCCGGCAGTACGCGCCCCAGGCCGACCAGGCCACCAAGGCGCAGCAGATAGCCGTCGCCGAGAAGGTCCTGGCGACCCAGGGCCCCGGCGCCTGGCCCTCCTGCGGCAAGCTCGCCGGCCTCCAGCGCGGCGGCCCGGCCCCCGAGGCACCCGAGGCCCCCGCCAAGGGCACGGGCACCTCGACCGCCGACAAGAACAGCGACACCCCGGCCGCTCCGAAGCGCGCCCAGGGCGCCAACAGCTACACCGTCGTCAGCGGCGACACCCTCGGCACCATCGGTTCCGAACTGGGCGTCAGCTGGCAGGCCCTCTACTCCGAGAACCGCTCGGTGATCGGGTCCGACCCGGACGTGATCTTCCCGGGCCAGCGCCTCGCTTACGGCTCCGGCTCCGGCGGCTCCTCCGACTCCGGGAGCAGCACCCCGGCCGCGCCGAAGCCCGCCGGCTCGTCCAGTTCCTCGAAGTCCTCCGACTCCTCGGGGAGCCGCTCCAGCAGCGGCGCCGAGGGCGTCCTGCCCGTCTCGGGCGGCAGCATCTCCGCGCGCTACCACCAGGCGGGCGGCTGGGCCGCCGGCTACCACACCGGCATCGACTTCGCGGTGTCCACCGGCACCCCGGTCCGGGCCGCGGCCGCGGGCACCGTCGTGTCCTCCGGCTGGCAGGGCGCGTACGGCAACGCCGTGGTCATCAAGCACGACGACGGCCGCTACACCCTCTCCGCCCACCTCTCCTCGGCGACCGCCTCCGAAGGCGAGCGCGTCTTTGCCGGCGAGCGGATCGGCCGCTCCGGCAACACCGGCAACTCCACCGGCCCGCACCTCCACTTCGAGGTCCGCTCCAGCAACAGCTACGGCGCCGACGTCAACCCGGTCACCTGGCTGAACAACCACGGCGTCTCCCTCTAAGGAATGTGCGGGGCCGCCAAGGCCCGGTCCACCCCGTACCCGTCCCCCGGGGATGCCCCTTCGGCGGAAGAAGGGCAACCTGGGGGGACGTTTTGCCATGTTCTGCTCACTTCTGTGCGCCGATGGGGGGTGGTGGAGTCATGCAGGCCGTGCCCGGTCGCGCCGGACAGCTGCTGGAACGGGGTCTGCGCACCCTGACCGGGGAGAGCGGCGGGGCGCCCGACCCGGTGCGCGCCCGCCGCACCGACATCTGGCTCGCCCTGGTCTGTGGGCTGCTCACCACCCTCAACCTCCACGACGTCCACCGCTTCGGCCTCGTCACCGACTACCCCACGAGCCTGGCCGCCGGCTGGCTCGCGGCGCTCTCCCTGCTCTGGCGCCGCTCCCACCCCTGGATCCCGGCCCTCGCGGCCACCGCCGCCACCCTCGTCTCCGACGACCGCGGACCCCTCGTCTTCGCCGCCTACGCCCTGGCCGCGTACGGCCGTACCCACCGCTGGGGCGGGGTCCTGCTGATGGCCGTCGTCTACGCCGCCACCCGCGACGTGTTCCTGCCGCTCGGGTACGCGGGGCGCGACCCCGCCTCCTTCGTCCTCGGCTCCATCCTCGTGCCCGCCCTGTACGGGGAGACCGTGCGGCGCAACCGGCACGTCATGACCGCGCTGCGCGAGCGGGCCCGCCAGGCCCACGCCGCCGTGGACCAGGCGGCGGACCTGGCCGTCGTCCAGGAACGCACCCGTTTGGCCCAGCGCACCCACGACGGGCTCGGCCACCGGCTCACCGCCCTCACCCTGCAGGCCGCCGCCCTGCGCCTGGACGCCGGGGCCGACCCCCGGGTCCGGGAGGCCGCCGGAGCCGTGGAGGAATCGGCGCGGGCCGCGATGGCCGAGGTCAGGGAGGTGCTGGACATGCTGACCGACCCCGCGGGCAGCCGTGCGTACACCTCCCCCGTGGACGTGGGCCGCTTCCTCGGCTCCCTGGCCCGGAACATGCGGGCCACCGGCATGGAGATCACCCACCACACCCAGCCCGGCCTGGGGCCCTTCCCGGCGGCCGACGGGCGGCTGCTGCTGCGGATAGCCCGCGAGGGGCTCACCAACGCGGCGAAGTACGCCCCCGGCTCCGTCGTTCGGATGAATCTCTACGCCGACGACGGGGAGGTCCGCCTGGACGTGGTCAACACCGCCCCGGAGGGGGAGCGGATCGTCCTCGACTCCGGTGGCATGGGCATTCCGGGGCTCCGGCTCGCCCTCACGGAGGTGGGCGGGAAGCTGCGCGTCGGGTCCACCCGGGACGGAGGTCACATGCTCTCGGCGACACTCCCCGACCGACGTGTGCTAGCTTAGAGCTCGTTGCAGTTGTGGTACCCATGAACTTTATGTGCGCCTGACGGGAATGCTCCGACAGGCGCTTTTATTGTTTTGCCGGAATCTCCGGATGGGGCCCTTTGCCGCCTATTCAGGAGATTCAAAAATGGCACTTGGCACCGTGAAGTGGTTCAACTCGGAAAAGGGCTTCGGCTTCATCGAGCAGGACGGTGGCGGCCCGGACGTCTTCGCCCACTACTCGAACATCGCCACCCAGGGCTTCCGTGAGCTCAACGAGGGCCAGCGCGTGTCCTTCGACGTCACCCAGGGCCAGAAGGGCCCCCAGGCGGAGAACATCCTCCCCGCCTAAGGCAGTCAGCACGCCGGGGTCCGCACCGAGTAGGTGCGGGCCCCGGCTTGTCTGCTGTTTCGCACCATTTGATGTGCAGTGCCTTTGTAGTACCTGCCGGTTTCAGGAGGGCTTTTCCGCATGACCAGCTCCAGCTCCGCACGACCCAGCCGCCGCCCCACCCGGGGTCGAGGTGCGGCCCAGGGACGTCCGAAGGCTGGCGCGGGACGGCAGAAGTCCGCCCCCGTAGCCAGGCCCCAAGAATTCACCATGCCCGAACCGCTGACCCCGGCCCTGCCGCCGGTGGACGCGTTCGGCGACATGGACATGCCCGAGGCGCTGCTGAAGACCCTCGCCGCCCAGGGCGTCACCGAGCCGTTCCCGATCCAGGCCGCGACCCTGCCGAACTCCCTCGTCGGCCGTGACCTGCTCGGCCGCGGCCGTACCGGCTCCGGCAAGACGCTGGCCTTCGGCCTGGCCCTGCTGGCCCGCACCGCCGGCCGCCGCGCCCAGCCGAAGCAGCCGCTCGCACTGGTCCTCGTACCGACCCGTGAGCTCGCGCAGCAGGTGACCGACGCCATGGCCCCGTACGCCACGGCCGTCAACCTGCGCATCACGACCGTCGTCGGCGGCATGTCGATCAACCGCCAGTCCGGCGCCCTGCGCCGCGGCGCCGAGGTGCTCGTCGCCACCCCCGGCCGCCTGAAGGACCTCATCGACCGCGGTGACGCGGACCTCTCGCAGGTCTCCATCACGGTCCTCGACGAGGCCGACCAGATGACCGACATGGGCTTCATGCCGCAGGTCACCGCCCTGCTGAAGCAGGTCCGGCCGGAGGGCCAGACCATGCTCTTCTCGGCGACCCTCGACAAGAACATCGACAAGCTCGTCAAGATGTTCCTCACCGACCCGGTCGCCTTCTCGGTCGACCCGTCCGCCGGTGCGGTCAGCACGATGGAGCACCACGTCCTGTACGTCATGGACGAGACCGACAAGAAGGCCGTGGCCACGCGCATAGCCGCTCGTGACGGCCGGGTGATCATGTTCGTCGACACCAAGCGCGGGGTCGACCGCATGGTCAAGAAGCTCCTCGCCGACGGCGTCCGCGCCTCCGGCCTGCACGGCGGCCGCTCGCAGCCGCAGCGCAACCGGACCCTCGACTGGTTCAAGACGGGCGAGGTCACCGCGCTGGTCGCCACCAACGTGGCCGCGCGAGGCATCCACATCGACGACCTCGACCTGGTCGTCAACGTGGACCCGCCGACCGACCACAAGGACTACCTGCACCGCGGCGGCCGTACCGCCCGCGCCGGTGAGTCCGGCAGCGTCGTCACCCTGGTCCTGCCCGACCAGAAGCGCGACATGACCCGTCTGATGTCGGACGCCGGGATCTCCCCGCGCACGGCGCAGATCAAGTCCTCCGACGAGGAGCTCGCCCGCATCACCGGCGCCAAGGAGCCCTCGGGCATCCCGGTCGTCATGGAGGTGCCGCAGGCCACCCCGCCGCGTCAGCGTTCCACCGGCCAGGCCGGCGGGGGCTCGGGCTCCGGCGCGCGCCGCCGCTCGGGCGGACCGCGTACGGGCTCCGGCACGGGTGCGGCTCCGGCCGCGGGCGGCGGCCGCGGCCGTCGCACCGGTGGCGGCGCCGCCGGGCAGGCTCCGGCCTCCGGCTCCGGCCAGGCCCGCCGTGGCCAGGGCGGACAGGGCGGCTCCACGGGCGGTTCCGGCGAGCGCGGCCGGCGTACCGGCGGGGCCCCCGCCGGTGGCGCTGCCGCCGCTTCGGCCCGCAGCCGCGTGGGTGGCGCCGGCCAGGGCCGTCGCCGCTCCGCCTGATCGGCTCGGACGCGTAACGAACCCCTGATCCGGGCGGCACATGCCGCCCGGAGCAGGGGTGTTTTCGCTGTCTAGCGGACCAGCTTCGCCTGGAGCTTCGCCAGGGTCCGCAGGTCCAGGCCGAGGCCGTCGGTGAGGTAGCCGTAGAAGCTGCCGTAGTCGGCCTCCATCTGCGTGGTCGCGGCGTCCAGGTAGTCCTGGCGGACCTCCTGGAGCGGGATCAGCAGATCGGGGTTCTGCATCCGGCCGGATGCCTTCAGCCCCGCCCGCACCTGGGCGTCGTACGCCCCGCGGAAGGTGTTCGAGGCCAGGTAGTCGCGCTCGGCGGTGCCTTGTGGGACGGCCAGCGCGGTCAGCAGGATGTAGCTCATCCAGCCGGTACGGTCCTTGCCCGAGGTGCAGTGGTACAGCAGCGGGCCCTGGTTGCCGTCGGCGATCTCGCGGAGGGTGGCCGCGAACTGCGCCCGGTTCCCGGGATTGGTCACGAACGCACGGTAGACGTCGCGCATGTACGCCTCGGCGCGGCCGCCGCCGAGCATCTGCTCCTGCTTCACCGGGTCACCGCTGCCGATCGCGGACAGCAGCAGCCCGTACAGGCCGTTGTCGTTGACCGGGCGGGCGGTGGAGGTCAGACCGGCGGGCAGCTTGTCGGCCCCGTCGTACTGGACCTCCATCGGGATGCGGAAATCGAGGACCTTCTTGAGGCCCAGACCGCCCACGGTGGTGATGTCCGGGGCGGTCAGCTTGCCCAGTGCGTCGGCGCGGTAGACCAGTCCCTGACGAACCTGGCCTCCCGTCCATGTGCGGTAGCCACCGAGGTCGCGGACGTTGACCGCGCCCTGGAGGGGGATCTGGCGGATCGTTTCCGCCGACTGCGTGTGCCAGTGGTGACGCGAGGTGGCGCCGCTGCCGGCCGGCGCGGCGTACGCGGCGGCGGGCAGGGTTCCGATGGCGAGGGCGGAGGCGAGCACCGCGGTCGCCAGGCGGATTCGAGCACGGCTCATCTGGGGCAACTCCTGTAACGGAGAAGGGGAATCACCCTGGTGGTGGCAGGGTGCCGAGCGGGTGCGGGGGGAGGGGGAGAAGCTGTGGGGGAGTGAGGCCGTTCAGCCGTTCCAGCACGGCGTACGCCTCGGCCATGACGCGGGTGACGAGCTCCGCACAGGACGGCAGATCCTCGATCACGCCCGCGACCTGGCCCGATGCCATGACGCCGAGGTCCGTACGGCCCTCGACCATGGACGCCTTGAGGAGCATGGGGGTGTTCGCGGCGAGCAGCACCTGGCTCCAGGACAGGTCCTTGCCGTGTTTCATCGCGAGGCCGTCCCGGACCATCTCCGCCCAGGTCAGGCCCGAGAGCTTCTTGAAGCCGGCCGCGTGCCGCACCGCCTTGGCCAGTGCCTTCGCCCGCCCGGCCCGCTCCAGGGAAGCGACCAGCTCGCTGCGCAGCATCCGGTGCGGGAGCCCGTCCACGGCCGTGGTGACGGTGACGTCCTTCACGGTCGCCTTCAGGTACTCGGCCTTCACCGCGTCCGGGACCGTCGAGTCGGAGGTCAGCAGGAACCGGGTGCCCATGGCGATGCCCGCGGCCCCGTAGCCCAGCGCCGCCACCAGGCCGCGGCCGTCGCTGAAACCACCGGCCGCGACGACCGGGATGTCCACCGCGTCGACCACCTGCGGCAGCAGCACCGTCGTGGCCACGTCGCCGGTGTGCCCGCCGCCCTCGCCGCCCTGCACGATCACCGCGTCGGCGCCCCACGCCGCGACCTTCTCGGCGTGCCGGCGGGCCCCGATCGAGGGGATCACGACCACGCCCGCGTCCTTCAGCCGAGCGATCAGCTCCTTGGACGGGGCCAGCGCGAAGGAGGCCACCCGGACGCCCTCGTCGATGATGAGCTGCGCGCGCTCGGCCGCGTCCCCGGCGTCCGCGCGCAGGTTGACCCCGAAGGGGGCGTCCGTACGGGACTTGACCTCGTGCACCGCCGCCCGCAGCTGCTCCATCGTCATGGTGGCCGAGGCCAGGATGCCGAGCGCGCCCGCGTTGGCGGCCCCCGACACCAGGCGAGGACCGGCCACCCAGCCCATGCCCGTCTGCACGATCGGATGCTCGACCCCGACCAGCTTGGTGAATGCCGTCTCCATCGGCTCAGACCCGCACTTCGCGGTCGCGCAGGCCCTTGGGGTCGATGACCTCGCGGATCAGCCGCAGCTCCTGCGCCGTCGGCTCCCGCGTGTACGGGACGTCGTCGGCGATCGCCAGCTCGAAGCCGGTCGCCGCCCGGACCTGCTCCACCGTGACCCCGGGGTGCAGGGAGGCCAGGCGCATGGCGTGGTCCGGGCCGCCGAAGTCGAAGACGCCGAGGTCGCTGACCACCCGGGGGAGCCGGTGGAAGCGGGTCACCCCGGCCGCCTCCGCACGGTCGTAGCCCACACCGCTGACCATGTCGACGCGCTCGACGAACACCCGGGTGGAGTGCTTGGGGATCCAGTAGCTCACCGGATTGTTCAGGGTGTTCACCGGGGCACCGCGCACGCCGAGGAGCTGGCGGGCCGGCTGTTCCCAGTCCCCGATGCAGGAGATGTTCTGGTTGCCGAACCGGTCGATCTGGCTGGCGCCCATCATCACGTGCCGGCGCCCGCCGGTGACCATCGTCAGGTGACGGCGGTACGGGAGCCAGCCCTCGGCCGAACCGTCCAGCCCGACCAGCATGGCTTCGCCGTCGGTCAGCAGCAGGTCGGGGGAGAAGGTCCGCTTCGCCAGCCGGGCCCCGAAGGAGGGCACCAGCCCCATCGGGCTGGCCAGCACCTCGCCGTTGTCCCGCCAGGCCTCGGCGCAGGCGATCACGCAGTACTCGGCGCGGGTGACCGCGGCCGCGGTCGTCGTGGAGGGCGTGCTCACTTCTGCTCCTCGTGCCAGGCCTGGACGGCGGACTGGTAGGCGTGCTCGCTGCCGCCGGACAGGAAGCGCTCGGCGAACTCGGGCCAGGGGGTGGTCGCGTACAGCTTCTGGAAGGCCTCGTCGCGGCCGTAGTCGGGGGCGCAGGAGGTGAAGTGCGCGCCGTTCGGAGTCTCCACGACCCCGGTGACCGAGTGCCGGCTGACGAGCAGGGACTGCGGCGGCCCGGACTTGGAGAGCTCCGCGGTCTCCACGATCTGCTCGCAGGAGACGTAGGCGGCGTCGGCGGCCTCGCAGAAGAGGTCGTCGAAGTACGGGTCGGGGCCCAGGTACTGGGCGTTGCCGAGCCGGTCGGCGCGGTTGAGGTGGACCAGCGCGGCGTCCATGCGCAGGGCCGGGACCGCGACGAACTCCTCCCCGTCGGCGTACGGGGAGGTGACGGTGCGCAGCTCGGGGTTGACGCGCATGACGTCGGAGCCGAGGCCGGCGCGGACCGGGAGGAAGGGCATCCGGTTGGCGGCCGCGTGCAGGCCCCACATGAACATGGCCTCGTCGAGCTCGGTGAGGGCGAAGGCCCGGCTCTCGCGGGCGGCCCGGTAGTGGGGCTCCAGCGGGATGGAGTCGAGGGTGACGAAGGGGGTGACCAGCTTGCGGATCCGGCCGGCGGCGGCCAGCAGGCCGACGTCGGGACCGCCGTACGAGATCACGGTGAGATCGGTGATCTCGGAGCGGAGCAGTGCGCGCACCAGGGCCATGGGCTTGCGCCGCGAGCCCCAGCCGCCGATGCCCACCGTCATCCCGCTGCTCAGCCGCCCGACCACCTCGTCGGGGGTCATGGTCTTGTCGGTCATGCCGATTCCGCCTTTGCGTCGCTCTTCTCGCTGCTGCCGAAGGTGTCGCGGACCCGGTCGGCCACGCCGCTGAGGTTGGCCTCGAAGGTGAAGCCCTGCTCGAAGCGGTAGCTGCGGCGCACGTCCACGGGGTCGATGCCGTTGATGGCGGCCTTGGCGAGCCGGATGAGGTAGCCGTCCTTTTTCGCGATCTCGGCGGCCAGCTCCAGGGCGGCCGCCCGCAGTTCCTCGCGGGGGACCACCTTCCACACCGAGCCGTGCGCGTGCAGTTCGGCGGCGGTGGCGGTGCGCGAGGTGTAGTAGAGGGTGCGCATCATGTGCTGCGGGACGAGCCGGGCCAGGTGGGTGGCGGCCCCGAGGGCGCCGCGGTCCAGCTCCGGCAGTCCGAAGGTCGCGTCCTCGGAGGCGACGATGGCGTCGGCGTTGCCGACCAGGCCGATCCCGCCGCCGAGGCAGAAGCCGTTCACGGCCGCCACGACCGGGACCTCGCACTCGTAGACGGCGGCGAAGGCCTCGTAGCAGCCCCGGTTGGCGCCGATGAGCGAGGCGTGGCCGGTGTCGCGCTGCATCTCCTTGATGTCGACGCCGGCGTTGAAGCCGCGGCCCTCGGCGGCCAGGACCACGCAGCGGACCTCCGGGTCGCGGCCGGCCGCGCGCAGGGCGTCGGCCAGGTCGTACCAGCCCTGCACGGGCAGTGCGTTGACGGGCGGGAAGTCGACTGTGACGAGTGCGATGCCCTTGTCGGGGCTTGAGGTGGAGACACCCATGAGCGGATCAGCTACCTTTCCACCAAACATTTGTTAGGTGAGGAAGGTAGCAGCCGATGGAGCTCAACGGGAGGGTTGTCGTCGTCACCGGCGGAACCCGGGGCGTCGGCGCCGGGATCGCGCGGTCGTTCCTCGCGGCGGGGGCCGAGGTCGTCGTCTGCGCGCGCCGGCCGCCGGAGGAACCGGTCGAGGCGCAGGGCCGTACGGCGCTCTTCGCCGCCCTGGACCTGCGCGATCCGGCCGCCGTACAGGATTTCTTCGGATCGGTCGCCGCGCGCCACGGGCGGCTCGACTGCCTGGTGAACAACGCCGGCGGGACCCCGTACCGGCTGCTGGGGGAGGGCGAGGCCGAGCGCCACGCACGGGTCGTCGCACTCAACCTGATCGCCCCGATGACCGCCTCGGTCGCCGCGTACCCCTGGCTCCGGGAGACCCGGGGCTCGATCGTGATGATCGGCAGCGTCAGCGGGACCCGGCCCTCGCCGGGCACGGCGGCCTACGGGGCCGCGAAGGCGGGCATGGAGAACCTGGCCCGCTCCATGGCCGTGGAGTGGGCCCCCGAGGTGCGGGTCAACTCGCTGGTCCTGGGCATGGTGCGGACCGAGCTGTCGCACCTGCACTACGGCGACGAGAGCGGGATCGCCGCCGTCGGCGCGACCGTACCGCTGGGACGGCTGGCGGAGCCCTCGGACGTGGGCGAGGCGGCCGTCTTCCTGGCCTCCGGCCGGGCGGCGTACGTGAGCGGGGCGAGCCTGCTCGTGCACGGGGGCGGCGAACGGCCGGCGTTTTTGGATGCGGCAACTGCGAACAAGGAGAGCTGACATGGGACTTGCCGAAGGCCGTGTGGTCATCGTGACGGGCGCCGGACGGGGGCTGGGCCGCGCCCACGCGCTGGCCTTCGCCGAGGAGGGGGCGCGGGTCGTGGTCAACGACCTCGGCGTCGGCCTGGACGGGCTGCCGGGACCGGAGAGCCCGGCGGCGCTGGTCGTCGCCGAGATCCGGGCCATGGGCGGACAGGCCGTGGCGCACGGCGGTGACATCGCCACGGCGCACGGCGCGGCGTCATTGGTCGAGACGGCCGTCTCGGCCTTCGGGCGGCTGGACACCCTGGTCAACAACGCGGGGTTCCTGCGCGACCGGATGCTCGTGAACCTCGACGAGGACGACTGGGACGCCGTGATGCGGGTCCACCTGAAGGGGCACTTCCTGCCGCTCAAGCACGCGGCGGCGTACTGGCGGGCCGAGGCGAAGGAAGGCCGGCAGGTCGCCGCGCGGGTCGTGAACACCTCCTCGGGGGCGGGACTCCTCGGCTCCGTGGGCCAGGGCAACTACAGCGCGGCCAAGGCCGGGATCCTGGGGCTGACCCTGGTGTCGGCCGCCGAGATGGGCCGCTACGGCGTCCAGGTCAACGCGATCGCCCCCGCGGCGCGCACCCGAATGACGGAGCAGACCTTCGCGGACACCATGGCCGCCCCGGAAGCCGGAGCCTTCGACGCGATGGCCCCGGAGAACGTGTCCCCGCTGGTGGTGTGGCTGGGCTCCGACGCCTCGGCGGGGGTCACGGGCCGCGTCTTCGAGGCGGAGGGCGGCCGGATCACGGTGATGGAGGGCTGGCGGCCCGGCCCCACGGCCGACTGCGGGTCACGGTGGACCCCGTCGGACGCGGGGGAGGCGACGGTCAAGCTCCTCGCGGCGTCGCAGCCGCCGCAACCGGTGTACGGGGCGCGGTAGCCGCGGACCGGCCGTCCGCGGCCGCGGGGTCAGAAGCGGAACCAGCGCCGCCGGGGAGCCGAGAGCGCGGGATTCCACGAGATGCCCCCGGCCGCGGGCACCTCCCGCTCGTTGAACACGCCGGAAGCGGCGATCTCCGCCAGGTCCGTGCGGCGCTGCCGCAGCCCTCTGACCAGATGGATCCGATGCTCGGTCCGTCCGGTCTCCTCAAGGAGTTTCACCAGCAGGACGAGCTCGCGCACCGCTGCCCGCGCACCCGTCTCGACGAGGACCTGTGACCCCCAGTCCGGCAGGACATCGACGGAGAGGGGCTGCGAAAGTCCGACCGTCCGGGTGGGCTTCGTGAGCCCGAGGATCTCCTTCGCCCTGCGCTGCGCCGCGATGAAGCGGCTCAGCCGGGCGCGCTCCAGCAGACGGCCGATCTCCTCGAAGGCGTCGTACAGCTCAGGCAGGAGCGACACGGGCAGGTCCCTCGCCGCGAGCGCGAGCAGCTGGTCGGCCTGCTCTTCCGCACCTTCGTCCCGGAGCGCGGAAACGGCTCGCGCCACCGCCGGCGGGTCACCCGTCCAGGGGATCGGTGCGGTGCCGCGCCACACGTCGATCTCCGCGCTGGTCTCCCGCTGGGCCCGCGCACCACGCTCGGCATCCCACTGGAGGAGGCGCAGCTCGGACTCGTGCTGCCGCACCAGGTCCTCCAGCTCGTCGAGGCGGTGCCCGACCCGGCCCAGCTGCTCCTCCAGCTCCTGCACCTGCTGGTGATTGCCCTCCGCCCGGGCGAACGCGTCCGCGAGGCTCCCTTCGAGCTGGTCGCGGTGCTCGCGCCCCCGTTCGAGCTGCTCGCGCAGGGCGGCCAGGTCCTGTGCGGTCTGCACGCGGTACTCCTCCAGCGCGATCCGGGAGGCCTCCTCCTTGTACTCGCGCGCCACCAGCGGACCCTTGGTCCGGGCCGCGGTGTAGAGCAGGTTCCACCCCTGCGCCACCCTGTCCGGGTCCACGGCCTGCCGGGTGGCCAGGAGCCGGTACAGGGCCGGGAGCAGCGAGGGCCTCGGCAGGTCGGCGCCGCTCAGGAAGCGGGAGAGCCTGCTGGCGTCGACCGCGGCTCCGGGCTCGGCCTCCTTGAGCCACTTCACGATGTCCGAGGAGGACATCCCCAGGTCCTCCCGAAGATCTCGCAAGTGCTGGGCGAACGCGGCCTCCTCCTCGCTCAGCCCCGACAAAGGGCCTAACCGCTGCGGGGGTTGTGTCCCGCGGATGCTCACGGGCAGCTCTGACATGCACCTTCTCCCTCTTGCGGGACGCGCATGTTGCGGCCGGTCGAGCAAGACCGCCTTGCGGCGTCGCCAACACGATGTCCGGGACGTTCCCTTGGCCCAGCGGCCCGCCACGGGGCCGGGAAGAAGGAGAACACCACCATGTCGCGAACCCTACGCACAGCCGACCGCGAGGCACCTCCGTTCCTGGAGATCCGGGTCCGGGGTTTTCACCTGACCGTCGAACGGATCCCGTACCGCCTCCTCACCGTGCTCACCACGCTCGGGGGGACCTTCGCGGGAGTGGCCTGGTACCCCCGTTAGCCCCTCCCGGCGGGCCGGGACCCGAAAGGGTCCCGGCCCGGATCCCTTCCCGCTCAGCGGGAACGGGGCCTCCCGCGCACACCCGGCCCCGGCCTACCGTCTGCCGCACCACACACCACCTCAGCCGGGAGGCCCCATGCTGAACGACCCCCTCCGGCGCGAGGCCGCCGAACTGCTGCGCGGGGCGGAGCTGCGCCGGGCGCCCGTATCGCCGCTGGCCGGGCTGTTCGCGGGGATCGACACCGAGGACGCCTACGAGATCCAGCTCCTCAACATCCGCCACCGCCTCGCGGCCGGCGACCGCGTCACCGGGCACAAGGTCGGGCTGTCGTCCCCCGTCATGCAGGCCATGATGGGCGTCGAGGAACCCGACTACGGGCACCTGCTGCACTCCATGGAGCTGTACGAGGACACCCCGGTCCCCACGGCCGCCTACTGCGCGCCGCGCGTCGAGGTCGAGATCGGCTTCGTCCTCGGCGCCGACCTCCCCGGCGAGGGCTGCACCGTCGCAGACGTCCTGGCCGCCACCGAGCGGGTCGTCCCGGCCCTGGAGCTCATCGACAGCCGGATCGCCGACTGGCGGATCACCATCGCCGACACCATCGCCGACAACGCCTCTTCCGCCGGATACGTCATCGGCGAGGGCCGGGCCCCCCGCGAGCTGGACCTGAAGGCCGTCGACGCCACCTTGACCCGCGGATCCGACACCCTGGCGAGCGGCCGCAGCGACGCCGTGCTCGGCGATCCGGCCGCCTCCGTCGCCTGGCTGGCCCGCACCGTCGCCCGCTTCGGGGTCCGGCTCCGCAAGGGCCACCTCATCCTGCCCGGGTCCTGCACCCGCGCCGTGGACGTGGCCGCCGGGCGGACGTACACCGCCGACTTCACCGGGCTCGGCCCGGTGTCCCTCTCCTTCATCTGATCCGTCTGAGGTGCCATGACGAACACGCCGAAAGCGACCGCCGCCATCGTCGGCTCCGGGAACATCGGGACCGACCTGCTCTACAAGCTCCTGCGCTCCCCGCACGTAGAACCCCGCTGGATGATCGGCGTGGACCCCGGCAGCGAGGGACTGGCCCGCGCCCGCCGCGCCGGACTCGAGGCCTCCCACGCGGGCGTGGACTGGCTGCTCGCCCGGGGCGAGCTGCCGGACCTGGTCTTCGAGGCCACCTCCGCCTCCGTGCACCGCTCCAACGCCCCGCGCTACGCCGAACTCGGCATCAAGGCCGTCGACCTGACCCCCGCCGCCGTCGGCCCCGCCGTGGTCCCGCCCGCGAACCTGACAGCCCACCTCGACCGGGCCAACGTCAACATGATCACCTGCGGCGGCCAGGCCACCATCCCCATGGTGTACGCCGTCTCCCGCGTGGTGCCCGTCGCCTACGCCGAGATCGTCGCCTCGGTGGCCTCCGTCTCGGCCGGCCCCGGCACCCGCGCCAACATCGACGAGTTCACCCGTACCACCTCCCGGGGCATCGAGGAGATCGGCGGCGCCGCCCGCGGCAAGGCCATCATCATCCTCAACCCCGCCGACCCTCCCGTCATGATGCGCGACACCGTCTTCTGCGCGATCCCGGCCGACGCCGACCGCGCGGCCATCGCGGCCTCCGTCAAACAGGTCGCCGAGGACGTGGCCTCGTACGTACCGGGCTACCGGCTGCGCACCGAGCCGCAGTTCGACGACCCCTCCCCGCTCAACGGGGGCATGGCCCGGGTCGCGATCTTCCTGGAGGTGGAGGGCGCCGGCGACTACCTGCCGCCCTACGCCGGAAACCTCGACATCATGACCGCCGCCGCCACCAAGGTCGGCGAGGAGTTCGCGAAGGGACCGCAGAAGTGACCACCTACCCGAGCTACTCGGCCAGTCTCGACATCCGCATCACCGACTCCTCCCTGCGCGACGGGTCGCACGCCAAGCGCCACCAGTTCACGGGCGAGGACGTACGGTCGATCGTCTCCGCCCTCGACGGCGCGGGGGTCCCCGTCATCGAGGTCACGCACGGCGACGGACTCGGCGGGTCCTCCTTCACCTACGGCTTCTCGAAGACCCCCGAGCAGGAACTCATCAAGATCGCCGCCGACACGGCGCGCCACGCGAAGATCGCCTTCCTGATGCTCCCGGGGCTCGGCGTCAAGGACGACATCCGCGCCGCCCACGGCAACGGCGGGCAGATCTGCCGGATCGCCACCCACTGCACCGAGGCCGACATCTCCGTCCAGCACTTCGGCCTCGCCCGCGACATGGGCCTGGAGACCGTCGGGTTCCTGATGATGGCCCACTCCACCACCCCCGAGAACCTGGCCCGCCAGGCCCGGATCATGGCCGACGCCGGCTGCCAGTGCGTGTATGTGGTCGACTCGGCCGGCGCCATGGTCATGGACGAGGTCACCGACCGGGTCGCCGCGCTCGTCGCCGAGCTCGGCACCGACGCCCAGGTCGGCTTCCACGGCCACGAGAACCTCGGCCTGGGCGTGGGCAATTCGGTCGCCGCCGTCCGCGCCGGCGCGCTCCAGATCGACGGCTCCACCCGGCGCCTCGGCGCGGGAGCCGGGAACACGCCCGTAGAGGCCTTCGCCGCCGTCTGCCGGAAGATGGGCATCCGCACCGGCATCGACGTCCTGAAGATCATCGACGCGGCCGAGGACGTGGTCCGCCCCGTCATGGAAGACGAGTGCACCCTCGACCGCATGGCCCTGCTCATGGGCCACGCCGGCGTCTACTCCAGCTTCCTCAAGCACGCCTACCGGCAGGCCGAGCGCTACGGGGTCTCCGGCGCGCAGATCCTCCTGCGCGCGGGCGAGCGCCGCCTCGTCGGCGGCCAGGAGGACCAGCTCATCGACATCGCCGTCGAACTCGCCGCGCAGCGCTAGCGCGCGCTGCCCCGGCCGACTTCGGCAGCACCCGCCGGCACGTCCTGCCCCGCCGACCCGTGCGGCGGCGCCACAGCCGAACTGAGCACCCGCACCACCACACCGCTCACCCCAACGTAGTGGAGGGCCCCATGGCCGCACCGACCGAATCCGACGCAGGACCCCGCCTCATCGAAGCCGCCCCCGTGCCCGTGCGGTTCGCCCGCGGCTGGCACTGCCTCGGCCTCGCCGCCGCCTTCAAGGACGGTGCCCCGCACGAAGTGGAGGCCTTCGGGACCAAGCTGGTCGTGTTCCAAGGCCGGTCCGGGACGGAAGGCACCAGCGGCGAGCGCAAGGGCGGCGAGCTGAGCGTCCTGAACGCCCACTGCCCCCACATGGGCGGCAACCTCGCCCACGGCACCGTCAAGGGCGACACCGTCGCCTGCCCCTTCCACGACTGGCGCTGGTCCGGGGACGGCCGCTGCGCCGCCATCCCCTACGCCCGCCGCGTCCCGCCGCGCGCCAGGACCCGCGCCTGGACCAGCCTGGAGCGGAACGGCCAGCTCTACGTCTGGCACGACCCGGAGGGCAACCCGCCGCGGCCCGAGGTCACGATCCCCGTCATCGAGGGCGTCGGCGACCCCGAATGGAGCGACTGGAGCTGGAACTTCCTGCGCGTGGAGAACTCCAACTGCCGCGAGATCGTCGACAACGTCGTCGACATGGCGCACTTCTACTACGTGCACTACGCCTTCCCGCACTACTTCAAGAACGTCTTCGACGGCCACGTCGCCACCCAGTACATGGAGTCCACCCCGCGCGGCGACGTGGACCTCGGCACCCTCTCCACCGGCGGCGGCCTGCGCTCGGACGCCTCGTACCACGGCCCCTCCTACATGATCGACAAGCTGTGGAGCGACATCGGCGGCGGCGTCGAACTCGAATCGGTCCTCATCAACTGCCATTACCCGATCGACGAGAACAGCTTCATGCTCATGTACGGGACCATCGTCAAGAAGCTCCCCGGCATGAGCGACGAACAGGCCGCCGAGGCCGCCCGCCTCACCTCCGAGGGCCTCGCCGTCGGCTTCGAGCAGGACGTCGAGATCTGGAAGAACAAGGCGCGCATCGACAACCCCCTCCTCACCGAGGAGGACGGCCCCGTCTACCAGCTCCGCCGCTGGTACGAGCAGTTCTACGTGGACGCCGCCGACGTCAAGGACGAGATGGTCCGCCGCTTCGAGTTCGAGATCGACACCGCCCGCGCCACCGCCGCCTGGAGGGCCGAGGTCGCCGAGAACCTCGCCCGCCGCGCGGCCGGGACCCCGTGATGACCCCCGTGACGTGTGGGGAATGCGCCGCGGTGGTGCTGTGCGAGAAGTTCAGCCCCGCCCACACCCAGGTCCAGTGGACGCAGGAGGCTGGAGAGGTCTGCCCGCGCATCGCCGCCGAGGTCGCGGCGGGCCGCCCCAGCGCCCGCGTGCGCTCCTGCGGGGCCCTGCGCGCGGGCATCGAGGCCGCGGTCCTGGCGGGCCGCCTGGAGGTGCCGGCCGATGTCTGACACCGACGGCCGTACGAAGTCCCGCGCCGCGGAGGTCCGGAGCCCGGCCCCGGCCGCCGCCCGGGGCGGAGCCGGCGGCAGGCTGCTGGTCCGCGTCACGGACCGGATCCAGGAGACCCCCGAGGCGGTCTCCCTCGTACTCGACGCGGAACTCCCGTACCGCCCGGGGCAGTTCCTCACCGTCCGGCTTCCCTCCTCGACAGGGGCGGGAGGCGCGGCCCGCTGCTACTCCCTGGCCGGGTCCCCGCACGCCGGGGACCCGCTGCGCATCACCGTCAAACGGGTCCCCGGCGGCGTCGGCTCCGGCTGGCTGTGCCAGGACGTGCGCATCGGCGACGAGCTGGAGATCCTGCCCCCCGCAGGCACCTTCACCCCGCCCGACCTGGACCGAAACCTGCTGCTGGTGGCGGGTGGCAGCGGGATCACCCCGGTGCTCTCCCTCGCGAAGTCCGCGCTCCTGGCCGGCGCGGGCCACGTCGCGCTGGTGTACGCCAACCGCGACTCCGGCTCGGTGATCTTCCGCGACGAGCTGTGGGGGCTCGCCGAGGAACACCCCGGGCGGCTCACCGTCGTGCACTGGCTGGAGACCCTCCAGGGACTGCCGACCGCTGCGCAGCTGGGCCCGCTCGTGGCCCCGTACGCGGGCCGCGAGTCCTACCTGTGCGGGCCCGCTCCGCTGATGGACGCGGCGGAGGCGGCGATTCGCTCCGCGGGCGGACGGGGGCGGGCGATCCACCGCGAGCGGTACTTCTCGCTGAGCAGCGACGTCTTCACCGGCCCGGCTCCGGCCTCGGGTCAGGCTCCGGCGTCGGGCCCGGCTCCCGCCTCGGGGCAGGCTCCCGCCTCCGGTCCGGCTCCCGCCTCCGCCGCCGCCCCGGCCGCGGGGGACGGCGCCACCGCCGAGGTGGAGTTCGAGGGGAGCGTGCACACCGTGGACTGGCCCGTGGGGACCCCGCTGCTCGACGTCCTGCTCGCCGAAGGTTTCCCCGCCCCGTACTCCTGCCGCGAAGGCGCCTGCAGCGCCTGCTGCTGCCGGGTGCTGGAGGGCGAGGTCACGATGGTCCGCAACGAGGTCCTGGCCCCCGAGGACCTGGCCGAGGGCTACGTCCTGGCCTGCCAGGCCCTGCCGCTCGGCGACCGCATCCGCATCAGCTACGACGGCTGAGCGGCGCCGCTGGACGAGACGGCTCCGCCGGACGACCGCGGGCCCGGCCCCCTGGCGAGGGGTCGGGCCCGGAATCGTTCACTCGTGCGTTGGGGTACCACTACCCACTACATCCACTCGCTGAACCGCAGCCATCCCATCATGTTGTCCATCGCCTGCGCGGAGACCGCCGGCTCCAGGTCCCGCACCGGCGCGGAAGCGGCCCGCCCCGGCCGGCCCGGCCCGTACAGCTCCCGCCACACCGACCGCGCGCAGGCCAGTACCGTCGGCGCGAGGCGGGCCTGCTCCCGGTCGCCCCGGCAGGAGGACACCGACACGGCGGCCACCGCCCGCCCGGCACCCCGCAGCGGTGCGGCCACGCAGGAGATGCCCCGGAAGCTCTCCTCCCGGTCGTACGCCACCCCGCGCTCGCGGACCGCCGCCAGCTCGGAACGCAGCGCGAGCGGCCGGATCAGGGTGCGCGCGGTGCGCGGGCGCAGCCCCTGCGCGAGGACGTGTTCCACCGCGGCGGGATCACTGAAGGCGAGGATCGCCTTGCCCGCGGCCGTGCAGTACGCGGGCATCCGGCCGCCGACCCGCGAGGGCACCGTGGTGGCCTCCGAGCCGCCGATCCGCTCCAGGCACACCACCTCGGCCCCGTCGAGCACCGACAGGTGCACCACCCGGCCCGTCTGCTCGTGCAGCGCGTGCAGCAGCGGCAGCGCGGCCCGGCGCAGCCGGTTGTGGTGGGAGGCGAGCGCGCCCAGCTCCAGCATGCGCATGCCCATGCGGTAGTCCCGGCCCTCGCGGTCCAGCCAGCGCAACTGCACCAGCTGGTCGAGGATCCGGTGGGCGGAAGAACGTGGGATTCCGGAGCGGCGCACGACCTCGGTGAGCGACAGCCGCGGCTGGGGACCTTCGAAGGCGCCCAGCACCTTCGCGGCCTTCTCCAGCAGCGAAAGCGGTGCGAGCTCGGTCTCCACGACCTGCTCCATGGCCTGGTCAAGCACGAGAAAACCCCCTGCGTGAGGCGTTGGGGCGACCCTGCCACGCGCCCCCGGCCGGAGGGAAGCACCCGGAGGGGGTTATTTCATTCAGTAATACTTCAAGTAGTCGCTTCCGGGGAGTTCCGAGGAGTTCGGCCGGGCTTCCCGCTCAGCGGGAAGAGCTCGTTCCGCGCCCGCACCACCCGGCGTACGTTCCTCGCCATCGAACCGGAAATGGATCCCGACCACCCGAAGATCCTTGATCTGAGAAGGGGACACCATGAGTGACGAAGAGGTCCTCGCAGCGGTCCGCGCCCTCGCCCCGGCCCTGCGCGAGCGCAGCGCCGAGGCCGAAAGCCTGCGCAAGGTCCCCGAGGCGAGCATCAAGGAACTCGCCGCCACCGGCTTCTTCCGGCTGCTCCAGCCCAAGGCCCACGGCGGGTACGCCGCCGACCCCGCCCTCTTCTACGCCGCCGTCAAGGACATCGCCAAGGCCTGCGGCTCCACCGGCTGGGTCGCCTCCGTCGTCGGCGTCCACCCCTGGCACGTCGCCCTCTACGACCCCCGCGCCCAGGAGGAGGTCTGGGGCCAGGACCAGGACACCCGCATCTGCTCCTCCTACGCCCCCACCGGCAAGGTCACCCCCGTCGACGGCGGCTTCACCCTCAGCGGCCGCTGGCACTTCTCCTCCGGCTGCGACCACGCCGACTGGGCCCTGCTCGGCGGACTCGTCACCGACGCCGAAGGCCGCCCCGTCGACATGCGGACCTTCCTCGTCCCGCGCTCCCGGTACCGCATCGACGAGGTCTGGGACACCGTCGGCCTGCGCGGCTCCGGATCCAACGACATCGTCGTCGAGGAGGTGTTCGTCCCCGAACACCGCGCGCTGAGCTTCGGCCCCGTCACCGCCCTCCAGGTACCCGGCCACCGCCTCAACCCCGAGCCGCTCTACCGGCTCCCGTACGCCTCCGTCTTCACCACCACCATCTCCACCCCCATCGTCGGCATCGCCGAAGGCGCCTACGAGGACTACGTCTCGGCGACCCGCGAACGCTTCCGCATCTCCTACGGCCAGCAGGTCGCCGAGGACCCCTTCGCCCAGGTCCGCATCGCCCGCGCCGCCAGCGACATCGACGCCTCCTGGCTCCAGCTCCAGCGCAACATCTCCGACCTCTACGCCCTCGCCGAACGCGGCGAGGAACTCCCCACACCGCTGCGCACCCGGGCCCGCCGCGACCAGGTCCTCGCCACCGAGCGCTGCGTCGCCGCCGTCGACCTGCTCATGGAGAACGCGGGCGGCAGCGCCATGCGCACCGGCCCGAACCCCGTCCAGCGCGCCTGGCGCAACGTCCACACCGGCCGCGGCCATGCCGCCAACGACCCGGAGCGGGCCCTCGTCCTGTTCGGGCAGGGCGCACTCGGCCTCGACATCCAGGACACCATGCTGTGAGCGCGCAGGGATTCACGTACGAGAACACCTCCCGCACCGCCCAGGCCGGCGGGGTGACCCTGCACTACCACGAGGCCGGCCCGCCCGGCGCACCCGTCGTGATCATGCTGCACGGCGGCGGCCCCGGAGCCTCCGGCTGGTCCAACTTCGGCGGCAACCTGCCCCACTTCGCCGAGCACTTCCGCACCCTGCTCGTCGACCAGCCCTGCTACGGCCGCTCCGACAAGCCGGAACCCGACCGCGACTACTTCGGCTTCAGCGCGAACGCCGTCCTCGCCCTCATGGACGAGCTCGGCATCGAGCGGGCCCACTTCATCGGCAACTCCCTCGGCGGCGGCACCGCCACCCGGCTCGTCCTGGACCACCCCGAACGGGTCGGCAAGCTCCTGCTCATGGGCCCCGGCGGAATCTCGCTCAACCTCTTCTCCGCCGACCCCACCGAAGGCATCAAGCGGCTCTTCGAGTTCAGCCTCGACCCCGAGCCCACCCGCGAGCAGATGCGGACCTTCCTCACCACCCTCGCCCACGACCCGGCCATCGTCACCGACGCCCTCGTCGAGGAGCGCTACGCCCAGGCCACCGACCCCGAAGCCAGGCTCGGCAACGCCCGCATGGGCGCCTCCTTCGCCAAGTGGCCCGAGGCCGCCATGCTCTGGCGCGAAGCGCACCGCATCAGCCGCCCCGTCCTGCTGACCTGGGGCCGCGAGGACCGCGTCAACCCGGTCGACGGCGCCTTCCTCGCGCTGAAGACCATCCCCGACGCCCGTCTGCACGTCTTCCCGCACTGCGGGCACTGGGCACAGACCGAGGCCGCCGACGAGTTCAACCGCCTCGCCACCGACTTCTTCCTCCACTGATTCCCGCACCGGTCCCCGTACCGGCCCCCGCTCCGATCCCCGCACCGATTCCACCGAGGAGTTCCCGCATGGACATCCGCGCACTCGGCTACCTCCGCATCGAGACCGCAGACCTCGCCGCCTGGCGCACCTACGTCCTCGACATCCTCGGCATGGCCGAAGCCGAAGGCACCACGGACACCCGTCTGGGCATCCGCATCGACGACCGCGCGCACCGCTTCCAGTTCGTCGCCGGCGACCAGGACCGGCTGCTCGCCGCCGGCTTCGAGGTCGCCAACGCCCGCGCCCTGGAAGACGCCGCCGCCGAACTCGAAAGCGCCGGGCACCCCGTCAAACAGGGCGACGCCGAGACGCTCGCCGACCGCCGCGTCCAGGGCCTCATCCACTGCGAGGACCCCAGCGGCAACCCCCTGGAGATCTACTGGGGCCAGGCCCAGGACCACACCCCGCTCGCGGCCCGGTACGGCAACCGGTTCGTCACCGGCGGCCGCGAGGGGAGCCTCGGCCTCGGCCACGTCGTCCTGCCCGCCGCCGACACCGAGGCCACCCTCGACTTCTACGAGAACCTTCTCGGCTTCCAGCTGCGCGACTCCATGCGGCTTCCCCCGGTCGCCGTCCCCACCGGAAAGCCCGGCCAGGACTTCTACTGGATGCACTTCCTCAGCCCCAACCGACGCCACCACAGCCTCGGGCTCTACCCCGGCGCGCTGCCGCCCGGCATCGTGCACTTCATGGTCGAGCTGGAGACCCTCGACGACGTCGGCTACTGCCTCGACCGCATGAACAAGGCGGGCATCCCCATCGCCTCCACCCTCGGCCGGCACTCCAACGACCACATGGTCTCCTTCTACGCTCAGGCCCCCGGCGGCTTCCAGGTCGAGTACGGCTGGGACGGCCTGCTCGTCGACCCCGCCACCTGGACCGCGAAGGAGATCACCGCGGACAGCTTCTGGGGCCACCAGTGGAACGGCTGACCGCCGCCCCCGGAGCCCCCGCCGCCCCCGGAGCCCCCGCCGCCCCCGGAGCCGACGCGGTCGACCCGGCCCTGTTCCGCGAGGTCCTCGGCGCCTTCGCCTCCGGCATCACCGTCGTCGCGGCCCTCGCGGACGACGGCCGCCCGGCCGGGCTGGCCTGCCAGTCCTTCGCCTCCCTCTCCCTCGACCCGCCGCTGGTCCTGCTCTGCGTGGGCAAGGGCTCCTCCAGCTGGCCCAAGGTCCGGGCCGCGGGCCGCTTCGGCGTCAGCATCCTCGCCGAGGAGCAGCGCGCCGTGTGCGAGGCCCTGGGCCGCCGCGGAGAGGACAAGTTCACGGACGTCGACTGGGAACGCTCCGTCCACGGAGCGGTCCGCGTGAGGGGCGCCCTCGCCACCGTCGACTGCGCCCTCGAAGAGGTCCACGAGGCGGGCGACCACTACCTCGTCACCGCCCGGGTCCTCGAACTGAGCGCCCGCGACGGCGGATCACCCCTTCTCTACTACCGCAGCGACTACGCCACGGG
Source organism: Streptomyces sp. NBC_01264 (assembly GCF_026340675.1). Lineage (NCBI taxonomy): Bacteria > Bacillati > Actinomycetota > Actinomycetes > Kitasatosporales > Streptomycetaceae > Streptomyces > Streptomyces sp. NBC_01264. The sequence goes on along the minus strand of NZ_JAPEOX010000001.1, from coordinate 2,845,753 downwards.
AGCCTTCGGATGACACCCGAGCCCGCCACCGAGCCCGCCACCGATTCCGCCACCGATTCCGCCACCGATTCCGCCACCGGGCCCGCGACCGATTCCGCCACCCGGTACGCCTACGACGTGGTGGTCGTCGGCTCCGGCGCCGCCGGATTCGCCGCCGCCGTCACCGCCCGACTGCGCGGCCTGAGCGTCCTGGTCGTGGAGAAGACCGACACCTACGGCGGCTCCACCGCCCTGTCCGGCGGCGCGATCTGGGTCCCCGGCACCTTCCACCTCGACCGGGCCGGCCTCGCCGACACCCGCGAGAAGGCCCGCGCCTACCTCGACGCCACCGTCGGCGACCGGGTCCCGGCCGCACGCAAGGAGGCGTACCTCAGCCACGGGCCGCGCATGGTCAGGGAGTTCCACGACCGCACCGAGATCCGCTTCATGTACACCCCCGGCTACTCGGACTACTTCCCCGAGGCCCAGGGCGGCATGGCGCAGGGCCGCTCCGTCGAACCGTGCATCGTCGACTTCAAGCGGCTCGGCGCGCTCGGCGCCTCCATGCGCCGGGCCGGACTGCCCACGTACGGGCTGACCATGACCTCGTACGACTTCCGCTTCCTGAACATGGTCAGCCGGACCTGGGCGGGCAGGAGGACCTCCGTCAAGGTCGGCCTGCGCGCGGTCAAGGCCCTGGCGACCGGCCGCAAGCTGCTCTCCCTCGGCGAGGCGCTCATCGCCCGCATGCGGCTGTCCCTGGACGCGCTCGGCGGCGAACTGTGGCTGTCGGCGCCCCTGACCGGCCTGGTCACGGACCCGGCCGGCCGGGTGACGGGCGTACGCGTCCTGCGCGCCGGGCGCGAGGTGACCGTAGCGGCGCGGGGCGGGGTGGTGCTGGCCTCGGGCGGGTTCTCGCACGATCAGGCACTGCGCGAGAAGCACCTGCCCGCGCCCACCTCCACGGCCTGGACGCACGCCTCGGAGGGCCAGACCGGAGACGCCCTCAAGCTCGGTGAGGAACTGGGGGCCGCCACCGATCTCCTGGACAAGGTCTGGGGCGCGCCGTCGGTGTGCCCGCCGGGGGAGAAGCCCTTCTTCCTCGTCGCCGACCGGGGCATCCCCGGCATGGTCATCGTCAACGAGGCGGGGGAGCGCTACGCAAACGAGGCCCTGCCGTACCACGCGTTCGTGGACCGGATGTACGCCGCCGACCGGCCCGGGGCGTCGACCGTGCCGTCCTGGCTGATCCTGGACGCTCGCTCCAAGGCCCGGTACATCTTCGCCGGCCTCTTCCCCGGGCAGCCCTTCCCCAAGAAGTGGCTGGAGAGCGGCTTCCTGAAGAAGGCCGACACCATCGAGGAACTGGCCCGGCGGATCTCCGCCCCCGGCCTGCCCGCCGCGATCGACCGCTTCAACTCCTTCGCGGAGGTGGGCACCGACAAGGACTACGGGCGCGGCGACAGCGTCTACGACCGCTACTACGGCGACCCGACCCTGCCCAACCCCAACCTGGCGCCGATCGGGAAGGGCCCCTTCTACGCGGTCCCCGTCCACCCCGGGGACATCGGCACCAAGGGCGGCCTCGTCACGGACACCGACGGCCGGGTGCTCCGCGAGGACTCCACGCCGATCCCCGGCCTCTACGCCTCCGGCAACTGCTCGGCGGCGGTGATGGGGGAGACCTACCCGGGGCCGGGCGCGACGATCGGCCCCGCGATGGCCTTCAGCTGGGCGGCGGTCAACGCGATCGCCGCCCAACTCGCCTAGCTCGCCTAGGAGAGCTTGCCGTCGTAGTCCGGCAGCTTGACGGTGCGCTCGGCGTGGCCGCCGACCAGGTCGCTCTGGTTGTTGCCGATGTTGGCGATGATCGTGTAGCCGCGTGCCTCGATCTCCGCCCGCTTGGCCGTCTTGTAGGCGCTGACCTCGCCGAACAGGGCGGGCAGATCGCGGACGTAGAGGCCCGAGACCGGGTAGCCGACCGCCTTGAGGTTGCGCTCGGTGAGGGAGTACACGATCCCGGGGCGGGCGGTGACGAAGAAGATCGCGACCCCGCGGTCGTTCGCGTACCGGGTCAGGTCGCGGACCTGGGCGATCGCGGGGGTCGGGAAGGTCCAGAACCAGTGGAAGTCCGTCTCCAGCGAGGAGTTGTCGATGTCGAGGACGATCGCCGGCTTCTCACCGGCCGGCGAGGCGGCGATGCGCTGCTCGATCCCCGGGCGGGCCGCGGCGAGGACGGCGGAGACGTCGCGCTGCCAGGTGGCGTAGTCGATGCCGAGGAACACCGCGTTGCCGCCGGGCGCGGAGGCGGTGACGGCCGCGGGGGACGGCTTCGCGGGGGCCGCCTGGGCGGCGGTGGCGGGAACCAGGGCCAGTACGGCGGCTGCGGCCGCGGCCACCGCGGCGGCCGTGGTACGGGTGCGGGTGCTGCGCATGGGGGACGCTCCTCGATCACGTGTTGGCATGTACGTGACCAGGCTGGAGATCGTCCGCCCCCATGTCTACTGGCTGGTAAGTAACTTTTCATGACCGATCGGTGAACCTCCGTCACGCCTGTCGCTACGTGTCGCAGTCCAGGACCGTGCGGCACAGTCCGCAGCGCGCCCGGACCGGCCCGCCGTGTGCGGGCAGCCGCAGCCGCTGTCCGCAGACCGGGCACGGGAAGCCCACCCGCAGCCCGCCCGGGTGTTCCTCGAAGCCGTACGGGGCTCCGGGCGCGGCGGCTCCGGTCAGGCGGGCCGCCGCGTATCGCAGCCGTTCCCGGCGGCCCGCGGCCGCGAGGGGGGCCCGGCGTAGGTCCCGGTCGGCCAGGGCGCGGCCGCGCACGTACGCCTCGTAGGCCTGCGGGCTGGTGAACCACGCCGAGAGGTCCTCGCCGCCGAGGAACCGGCCGCGTCGGGCGAGGACGTAGCCGAACTCCTCCGGGGTGAGGTAGCCGAGCTTCTGGTGGGTGAGCTCGTCCTCCCGGTAGGCGTCGAGCAGCAGCCAGCCGGCGCCGAGGTAGGCGGCGGCCGTGTCGGTGAGGATCTCGTTGGCGGCGGTGGTGGGAAAGCGCAGGTCCAGGCGGTGCAGCAGCACGTGCGTGACCTCGTGGGCGAGGGCGGCCGCCAGATCGCGGCGGTGGACGCGGAAACGGTCGTTGACCTCGACGAAGTACTCGGGCCCGGCGGTCAGCTCCACGGTCGCCGCCTCCTCCATCGGCCGGAAGCCCACGATCAGGCGCGCGTTCGGCAGTCGCAGGGCGCGGACCATCGCGGAAGCCACCCGGTGGGCGCCCGGGTACAGGTCCTCGGAGGCGGGGAAGGCCGCGTCGGCGGGGGCGAAGGGGGTGTCGTAGGCGCGGATCCCGTCGGCGGACAGCCGCCGGAACAGTGCGGTGACGGCCTCGCGGACCGTCTCCAGATGAGGAAATCCGTGCTCGACGGGGCTGTCGCGCCGCCCGTTGTGCGTCATGAGGTCCCTCCGGCCGGAAGTTGTCCGAAAACGCGTTCTTGATGGCCCCCGTGGGGGTGGTGTGTCATGTCCCCGTCACCCAGGCGGTCCAACCCGCCCGTCCTGGGGCGACGCGCACGGCCCAACCCCCCACGAAAGGCAGTGTGTCGACTGTGTCCAGCCTCGTCACCACCCTCAAGCGCGCCCTCGCCGTCGGAACCGTGGCCCTCGCGGCCGTCAGCCTCCAGCCCGGCACCGCAACCGCCGGCACGGCGCCCGTGGTCGGCGGAACCCGCGCCGCCCAAGGGGAATTCCCCTTCATGGTCCGCCTCTCCATGGGCTGCGGCGGCGCCCTCTACACCCAGCAGATCGTGCTCACCGCCGCCCACTGTGTGAACGGCTCCGGCAACAACACCTCCATCACCGCCACCGCCGGAGTCGTCGACCTCAACAGCTCCAGCGCCATCAAGGTCAAGTCCACCAAGGTGCTCCGGGCCCCCGGCTACAACGGCAAGGGCAAGGACTGGGCCCTGATCAAGCTCGCGCAGCCCATCAACCTGCCCACCCTCAAGATCGCCGACACCAAGGCCTACGACAACGGCACCTTCACCGTCGCCGGCTGGGGCGCCGCCACCGAGGGCGGAGGCCAGCAGCGCTACCTGCGCAAGGCCACCGTCCCCTTCGTCTCCGACGCCTCCTGCCAGGCCTCCTACGGCAGCGACCTCGTGCCCGCCGAGGAGATCTGCGCCGGATTCGACGCGGGCGGCGTCGACACCTGCCAGGGCGACTCCGGCGGCCCCATGTTCCGCCGCGACAACGCGAACGCCTGGATCCAGGTCGGCATAGTCAGCTGGGGCGAGGGCTGCGCCCGCCCCGACTTCCCCGGCGTCTACACGGAGGTCTCCACCTTCGCGGCGGCGATCAAGAGCGCGGCCGCCACGCTCTGACCGCTCCTGGTCCCCGCCGCAGTCCTCCTGCTGAAACCGGCCGGAAGGATGAGGCGGGATGCCCCACATATCCGTAAGGTCGACCGCAGTCCCGTAAGGCCGGAACGACGCCGTTCCGGCCTTGCGGCATGCCCCCGGCGGTCTGCTGTGCGGTTGCGGGCCGAGGCGCCCGCAGGTCCCATGGAGAGATCCCACCGCGTGGGAACGCCGGGGCAACCGGGACGGCACAGGCAACGGGCGACAGTGGGGCAGGCGGCGCATGGCGATCAGAGTGATCATCGCGGACGACCAGGAGATGGTCAGGACCGGCTTCCGGATGATCCTCGAAAGCCAGCCGGACATCGAGGTGGTCGCCGACGTCGTCGACGGCGAAGCGGCCCTCGCCGCCGTCGCCGAACACCGGCCCGACGTCCTGCTCCTCGACATCCGCATGCCCAAACTCGACGGGCTCGAAGTCACCCGCCGACTCGCCGGCCGCGAGACCCCCCGCATCGTCATCGTCACCACCTTCGACCTCGACGAGTACGTCCACGCGGCGATCCAGGGCGGAGCGTCCGGCTTCCTCCTCAAGGACGCGAGCCCGGCCATGCTGGTTGAAGCGGTGAGGGCGGCAGCCGTCGGAGACTCCCTCGTCTCACCCGCCATCACCGTCCGGTTGCTGCGTGAAATGGCCCACCGCACCCCGGCCGCCGCCGCGGCCGCGCGCCGCCCGGCGGAGCCCCTGACGGACCGGGAGCGCGAGGTCGTACGCTGCCTCGCGCGCGGGCTGACCAACGCCGAGATCGCCGGGGAACTCTTCGTCTCCCTCTCCACGGTCAAAACCCACCTGGCCAATGTCCAGGCCAAACTGGACGCCCGCAACCGCGTGGAAATCGCCGCCTGGGCCTGGGAAAGCGGCCTGGCAGGCACCCCGGCGTGACCCACCCCCACCCCCTGCCGAAACCCACCCGCCATGAGCCCGCCGCGAGGCGGAGGCCACGAGGCGGCCGGTCGGACGCCACGGGGCGAGGGCTGCGGCGCGGATGCCGGGGCGCCGCGGGGCAGAATCCACCGTGCCGGCGGTCGGGCGTGGCGGGGCGGACTCCGTCGTGTCGGTGTTCGGGCGTGGCGGGGCGCAAGCCGCCGTGCCGGCGTTGGGGCGCCGCGGGGCAGAATCCGCCGTGCCGGCGTTCGGCTATAGCGGGGCGGAAGCCGAAGTCTGGGTGTTGGAGGGCTGCGGGGGAGAGCCACCCGAGTCGCCGTCTGGGCGCGCCGGAGCAGGGCCTGCCGTGTCGGCGTTCGGGGACTGCGGTGCAGAATCCGCCGTGCCGGCGTTCGGGGGTAGCCGGGCGGAACCCCCTTCGCCGGTCGGGCGCCGCCCGCGAAAGTCGGCCCCGTCAGCGTCCACGCACCGCCGGGCAAAATCAGCCTCGCCGGCGTTCGAGGCGCGGGGTCTGGGGCGGCGCCCCAGGAAGCCGGCGCACGCCGTTCCCGAGGACCCCGGCCCGCAGGGGTGCGGCCTGCGCGACCTCGGCCGACATGGGTGCGGCCTGCATGGGTGCGGCCTGCACGGGTGTGCCCCCCACGGGTGCGGCCCCCATGGGTGCGTCCCCCACAGGTGCAGCCCCCGCGGGTGCGGGCAGCAGCCCGCCGAACCGCCGCCCCCGCCTGCGGCGAAGCCCCCGGACCTCCACCGGAGCCGCCCCCGTCACCGGCGGAGCCCCCCGCACGGAGCCCCGTACAACCGGCGGAGCCCCCCGCACGGAGCCCCGTACAACCGGCGGAGCCACCCGCGCGGAGCCCCGTACGACCGGCCGAGCCACCCGACAGGGCCCGGTGTGAGCCCCCTGGGGCCGTGGGCCCGCCGTCACCCCTACGCCGCGGACTGGATCCGGATCCTCCTCTCCGTCACCCTCCTCTCCCTCGTCACCTTCGAGGGCGTCGTCCTCGCCCGCCAGCCCAGCACCCCGCACGCCGCCGTCTGGGTGTCCGGCATCCTCGTCTGCCTCAGCGCAGCGCCCTGGCCGCGCATCCCGCTCCTCACCCGCGCCTGGTTCGCCGCCGCCGTCACCTGGACCGTCACCCTCTCCCTGCTCTTCAGCAACCTCCCCCTCGTCGTCTGGGGCGGCGGCGAGGCCGTCGCCTTGCTCGTCCTCCTCACCCAGGTCCTGCTCCGGGCCCCCGCCCGGACCGCCGCCGTCCTCGGCCCCCTGCTCGCCCTCGGCTCCATGGCGGCGCCCGTCCGCGACGCGGACCCGGGCCGCTTCACGCTGCTCTTCTCCGTGCTCGCCGTCGTCGTCACCGCGTACTCCCTGCTCCTGCGCCTGCAGTCCGTCCAGCGCGTCCGCGAGCTGCGCGCCGTACGCAGCGCCGAGCGCCTGGAACTGGCCCGGGAGCTGCACGACCTCGTCGCCCACCACGTGACGGGGATCGTCGTCGAGGCGCGCGCCGCCCGCTACACCAAGGTCTCCGCCGAACGCGCCGGCGAGATCTTCGGCCGCATCGAGGCCGCCGGGGACGAGGCGCTCGGCTCCATGCGCCGCCTGGTCAAGATCCTCCGCGAGGGCGCCGAGGGCGCCGACGGCTCCGCCGGTACGGCCCCCGTCGCCGGCCTCCGCGAGATCCGCGAGCTGACGGAACGGTTCGCCGCCACCGGCCCGCCCGTCGTCCTCTACGTGGAGGAGGGCCTGGAGGCCCGGCTCCCCGCCGACGTCGCCGCCACCGCGCACCGCATCGTCCTCGAAGCCCTCACCAACATCGGCAAGCACGCCGCCACCGCCACCGCCGTCCGCGTCGGCCTGCGCACCGTCCCCGCGGGCCTGGAAGTCCGGATCGCCGACGACGGCGGCCGCCCCGCGAAACTCTCCGAGAACGCCCGCGGCGGCGGTTACGGCCTGGTCGGCATGGCCGAACGAGCCGAAGCCCTCGGCGGCTCCCTCACCGCCGGCCCCGCTCCCGAGGGAGGCTGGCTGGTCACGGCGCTCCTCCCGCTCTGAGTCCGTCCGCCTCACTTGTCGATTATCGATATGGTCCGCTAGTCTCCGGCATATCGAAAATCGATAGGGGGGAACGCGGTGAACACGCGATTCACGAAAATCCTGGCCACACTCACCTTCGGCCTGGCCATGCTCTGGGGGCTCACCTTCATCGGCACGGCCGTCTCGCACCTGACCGACGACGGGGCGGTCTGCGTACAAACCGGCTTCTGGGCCAACGCCACGCTGGAAGGCGGCCTGCCGGTCGGCGAGGGGGTGGACGCGTCCAGCAGCGAAGCACGGTTCTGCCAGAACGATCCCTCGGCGGCGCAACGCGCCGCGGACCTCGGGGGACGGCTGCCCTGGATGCTGTTCGCCTCCGTCGCCCTGGTGCTCTTCTCCCGCGTGCTGGACGCCGTCGTATCGGAAGGGCCGTTCACCGACGAGATGGCGCGACGGCTCACCGTCCTCGGCTGGTTCGTCACGGTCGGCACACCGGTCGCGGGCCTCGTCGTAGGGTGGTCGCAGTCCTGGCTCGCCGCCAGCATGGCGCCCATGCTCGACGCCGGACCCGCGATCTCCGAGCCGCAGGTGCTCATCCTCGCGGGCCTCGCCGCCGTCATCATGGGGAAGATCATGCGCCAGGGCGTGCGCATGCGAGAGGACCTCGAAGGGACCATCTGAATGCCCGAAGAGGAGCTCCACGCGATCCGGATCCACCTCGACCGGGTCCTCGCCGAGCGCGGCATGACCCTCACCGAACTGTCCGCACAGGTGGGCATCACCGTCGTCAACCTGTCCGTGCTCAAGAACGGCCGGGCCAAGGCCATCCGCTTCTCCACGCTGTCCCGGATCTGCGACGTCCTCCAGTGCCAGCCGGGCGACCTGATCACCCACGACCCGGCCGCCGAGCCGGCCTGAGCCGGGCGGGTCGCGCCGTCTCAGTGGTCGATCGGCCGAGGAACCGGCGCCGCGCGCCACGTATTCTCTGTGACCATGAACACCAGGGACATCGACGAGAACGTCACCGCCGAGCTGGCCCGGCTCAGGGACAGCATCGACAACATCGACGCGGCCGTGGTCCACATGCTCGCCGAGCGCTTCAAGTGCACCCAGCAGGTCGGCCACCTCAAGGCCCGCCACCAGCTGCCCCCGGCCGACCCGGGCCGCGAGGCCAGCCAGATCGCCCGGCTGCGCCAGCTCGCCGAGAACGCCAAACTCGACCCGGCCTTCGCCGAGAAGCTCCTCAACTTCATCATCGCCGAGGTCATCCGCCACCACGAGACGATCGCCGCCGGCGAGGGCGACACCGACGGCGGCAGCGCGGGCGCGGAATAGGAACTGGGGCCCGGCGCCGCCATCCGGCAGCATGGGCCCCATGTCCGCACTGACGCGCAGCGAAGCGCAGCTCCGAGCCCGGCTCATCGACGTCCGGCACTACGAGGTCGCCCTCGACCTCACCACCGGCGACGAGACCTTCGAGTCCCGCACCGTCATCCGGTTCTCCGCCCGCGCCGCCGGCGACACCTTCGTCGAGCTGAAACCGGACGAACTGCGCTCCGCCGCCCTCGACGGACACCCCCTGGACCCGGCCGCCCTCACCGACGGCCGCCTCCCCCTCACCGGCCTCACCGAAGGCCCCCACGAACTCAGCATCGCCGCCCGCATGCGCTACTCCCGCACCGGCGAAGGCCTGCACCGCTTCACCGACCCCGCGGACGGCGAGACGTACGTCTACACCCAGATGTTCCTCGACGACGTCCAGCGCGTCTTCCCGGCCTTCGACCAGCCCGACCTCAAGGCCGTGTTCGAGTTCACCGTCACCGCCCCGCCGCACTGGACCGTCCTCGCCAACGGCGTCACCACCCGCATCGGCGAACGCCTCGGCGACGGCGGTGGCGGCTCGGGCGACGGCTCGGCCTCCGAGGCCGGCATCTGGGCCTCCGCACCCACCCCCGTCATCTCCACCTACCTCGCCGCCGTAGCCGCCGGCCCCTGGCACAGCGTCCGCACCGAACACGCGGGGCTCCCCTTCGGCATCCACTGCCGCCGCTCCCTCGCCCCCCACCTCGACGCCGACGCGCAGGAGATCCTCGACCTCACCACCGCCTGCTACGACCGCTTCCACGAGAAGTTCACCGAGCCCTACCCCTTCGACTCCTACGACCAGGCCTTCGTACCCGAGTTCAACGCCGGCGCCATGGAGAACCCGGGACTGGTCACCTTCCGCGACGAATACGTCTTCCGCTCCGCCGTCACCGACGCCGAACGCCAGCGCCGCGCCGTCACCATCGCCCACGAGATGGCCCACATGTGGTTCGGCGACCTCGTCACCCTCAGCTGGTGGGACGACATCTGGCTGAACGAGTCCTTCGCCGAATTCATGGGCTACCAGACCCTCATCGAAGCCACCCGCTTCACCGAGACCTGGACCGGCTTCGGCATGGAACGCAAACCCTGGGGCTACGACGCCGACCAGCGCCCCTCCACCCACCCCGTCGCCCCCGACGCGGCCGCCGTCCCCGACACCGCCTCCGCCCTCCTCAACTTCGACGGCATCTCCTACGCCAAGGGCGCCTCCGCCCTGCGCCAACTCGTCGCCTGGCTCGGCGAGAAGGACTTCCTGGCCGGCATCAACACCCACTTCACCCGCCACAAGTTCGCCAACGCCTCCCTCGCCGACTTCGTCGACTCCCTCGCCGCCCACACCGACCGCGACGTCCACACCTGGGCCGAGACCTGGCTGCGCACCACCGGCGTCGACACCCTCACCCCCCGCCTCGAAGAGAGCCACGGAGGCTGGACCCTCACCGTCGACCGCACCGGCAACCGCCCCCACCACATCGCCGCCGGCCTCTACGACCGCGCCCCCGACGGAGTCATCGAACCCCGCGACGTCCTCGCCCTCGACGTCCCCTCCGACGAAGTCCTCTCCGTGAGCGGCCCGCGCCCCGCCCTCCTCGTCCTCAACGACGGCGACCTCACCTACGCCAAGGTCCGCCTCGACGAGACCTCACTCGAAACCGCCCTGCGGGGCATCTCCCGCATCCCCGACCCGCTCACCCGCGCCGTCGTCTGGAACTCCCTGCGCGACATGGTCCGCGACGGCGAACTGGCCGCCGCCGACTACCTGGCCACCGCCGAAGCCCACATCCCCGACGAAACCGACCTCGCGATCGTCCAGGGCGTCCTGTCCTTCACCCGCGCCCAGATCGCCGACCGCTACATCACCCCCGACCGCCGCGGCGACGCCCTCACCACCCTCACCACCATCGCCCGCGACCTGCTGCGACGCACCGAGGACGGCTCCGACCCCGGCCTGCGGCTCGTCGCCGTCCGCTTCCTCGTCGACAGCGCCACCCAGCCCGACACCATCGCGGGCTGGCTCGCCGACGGCACCGTCCCCGGCGGCCCGCAACTCGACCCCGAACTGCGCTGGCGCATCCTCGCCCGCCTCTGTGTCCTCGGCGCGGCCGGCGAACCCGAGATCGACGCAGCCCTCGCCGCCGACCCCAGCGCCACCGGCCAGGAAGGCGCCGCCCACTGCCGGGCCGCCCTCCCGACGGCCGAAGCCAAGGCCGCCGCCTGGGCGCGCCTCTTCCACGACGACTCCCTGTCCAACTACCTCTTCACGTCCACCGCCCAAGGCTTCTGGCAGCCCGAACAGGCCGACCTGGTACGGGACTATGTCCCCCGCGCCTACCCCGAAGCCGTCACCCTCGCAGCCCGCCGAGGCCCCGCCATCGCCGACGCCGCGGGCCGCTGGGCCCTCCCCGGCCACGAAATCACCGAAGCCAACCTCCAGGCCGGCCGCGCCGCCCTGACCTCCCCCGACATCACCCCCCTCCTCCACCGCAAACTCACAGACCACCTCGCCGACCTGACCCGAGCCCAACAAGCCCGCGGCTAACCCCCGGCCCCACCAAACCCCCGGCCCCCAACCCGCCCAGGGCCGGCTCCCGCCTGCCCGGCTCCCTGACCCCTGGCTCCCGCCTGCCCGGCTCCCGGGCCCCCGGCTCCCGGCCGCCCGGCCTCGGGCTGCGAACGCCCGGATGGGGTGGTCCCGCCGCGGCCTGCCCCACCCGCCGCTCCGGCTTGCCTGCCCCGCCCTGCCCCGCCCCGCCCCGCCCCGCCTCCCTGGCCTGCCTAGCTGGCCTTTGCGTGAGCCCGCCCGCTTGACGTGCCACTCGCGAGCGGTGCGGCCACGGCCGCCTGTTCGTGGGCCCCGTGGGCGGGGGCGGCTGGGTTGGCCCTGCGGGGCGGAAGTCCCCTACCCACCCTTCGCCCGTTCCCCGGGCTCAGCCCGGACCCTTCCTGGGGCTCCGCCCCGGACTGGTCCCCGGGGCTCCGCCCCGGCTACGGGTCCGGGGCGGAGCCCCGGGGAACGGGGGAAGGGCGGTTAGGGGACCTAGCCCCGCAGGGCCGGACCAGCCGCACTCGCCCACCGGCCACCGCCCCCGCCCCGAGGGCGCCGCGCAATCCACCAGAACGCCGCAGCGTCGACCAACGCGCCGATCAGCAGCGCGAGACACGAGAGCACACCGCACCGCAGCGCGCAAGCATCGCGCCGAAGGATCCACACCTCCCCGGCCGGAGGCAGCGGCAGCACGCGGACTCCCCTCTCCCGGCCACCCGGCGGCTTGAAATCAACCACCCATAAACCCGGGCGGTTACCCCATTCGGGTCGGATCGTTGTACCCCCCGGGTCCCCGACCCAGCGAGCGGCACCACCCGCCGCCGAACCGTTCCCGTGAGGACAACCGCATGACAGCGCCCCCCGGTACAGGCAGACGGCGCACCGCCCCGCTCGCCGGCGGACCCCACGGCCCCGACGCCCTGCAGCCACTCCTCGCCACCGTCCTCGACGCCATGCGCACCGGAGCCCGGGCCCGCGGCGGACCGCTCCCCGTCGGCGGACCCGAGGCCGTCACCGCACGCGTCACCGCCGCACTCGGCGAGGTGTTCCCCGACCACGGACACGGCGACCACGAAGCACTACGGACCCTCGTCCACACCCTCACCGCAGGAGCGGCCGACCCCGCCGACCCCCTCTGCGCAGCCCACCTGCACTGCCCGCCCCTCGCCGTCGCGGCCGCCGCAGACCTCGCCGCCAGCGCCCTCAACGCCTCCCTCGACTCCTGGGACCAGGCCCCCGCCGCCTCCGCCCTCGAAACCCTCCTCACCCGCACCCTCGCCGCCGAGTTCCACGACACCCCCCACCCCGACGCCGTCCTCACCACCGGCGGCACCGAGGCCAACCACCTCGCCCTCCTCCTCGCCCGCGAACGCCACGGCCCCCACCTCACCGTCCTGCACGGCGCCAACGCCCACCACTCCATCCCGCGCGCCGCCTGGCTCCTGGGCCTGCCCCCCGCCCGCAGCCTCCCCACCCCCACCGGCACCCTCACCCCCGCCACCCTCGCCGAGGCCCTCGCCGCCACCACCGGCCCCGTCCTCGTCACCGCCACCGCCGGAACCACCGACGCCGGCCTCATCGACCCCCTCGACGCCCTCGCCGACCTCTGCGACCACCACGGCGCCGACCTCCACATCGACGCCGCCTACGGCGGACTCCTCCACCTCAGCCCCCGCCACCGCCCCAAACTCGCCGGCCTCCACCGCGCCCGGTCCATCACCCTCGACCTGCACAAACTCGGCTGGCAACCCATCGCCGCCGGACTCCTCACCGTCCCCGACACCACCCTGCTCGCCCCCCTCGCCCACCAGGCCGCCTACCTCAACGCCCCCGACGACACCCACGCCGGGCTCCCCGACCTCCTCGGCCGCTCCCTGCGCACCACCCGCCGCGCAGACGCCCTCAAGATCGCCGCCACCCTGCGCTCCCTCGGCCGAGACGGCCTCACCCACCTCATCGACCGCACCTGCGCCCGCGCCAACCGACTCGCCCGGCTCCTCGAAGCACACCCCGCCTTCGAACTCCACGCGGCGCCCACCATCAGCACCGTCCTGTTCCGGCCCACCCACGCCGACGACACCGCACTGGCCACCCTGCGCCGCACCCTCCTCCAGGGCGGCACCGCCGTACTGGGCCGGGCCACCGCCGACGGCCGCCTGTGGCTCAAGGCCACCCTGCTCAACCCCCACACCACGGCGGGGGACCTGGACGCCCTCGTGAACCTCCTGGAAGGCAGCACCCACCGATGACCGCCCAGCTCGATGCACCCCACGACCTCGTCGGAATCGGCATCGGCCCCTTCAACCTCTCCCTCGCCGCCCTCGCCCACGGCCTGCCCCAACAAGGCGCCCCAGAACTCGCCACCGCCTTCTACGACCAGCGCCGCGACTTCCGCTGGCACCCCGGACTCCTCATCGACGGAGCCACCCTCCAAGTCCCCTTCCTCGCCGACCTCGTCACCCTCGCCGACCCCACCAGCCCCTGGTCGTTCCTCAGCTACCTCAAGCACAAGGAACGCCTCTTCCCCTTCTACTTCGCCGAGAGCTTCCACATCCAGCGCGCCGAATACGACGCCTACTGCCGCTGGGTCGCCGGACGCCTCCCCGGACTCCACTTCGGCCACCAGGTCGACGCCGTCCGCTGGAACCCCGAACGCGACCTCTTCGAAGTCGACTTCACCCAAGTCGACGCCGACGGAGAAGCCGAAGCCCTCGGCCGCACCTACACCCGCAACCTCGCCCTGGGCATCGGCACCGCCCCCTACGTCCCCGAACCCCTGCGCCCCCTCGCAGAAGCCCCCACCGTCCCGGTGATCCACTCCTCCGAGTACCTCGACAACCGGCAGCGCATCCTCGGCGCCGAACACGTCACCGTCATCGGATCGGGCCAGTCCGGAGCCGAGGTCTTCCTCGACCTGCTCCGCTCCCGCCCCGCCTCCCGCGAACGCCTCACCTGGCTCGCCCGCACCCCCTCCTTCGCCCCCATGGAGTACTCCAAGCTCGGCCTGGAACACTTCACCCCCGACTACACCCGCTACTTCCACTCCCTCCCCGAACCGGTCCGCGACCGCCTCGTCCCCGCCCAATGGCAACTCCACAAGGGCATCGACGCCGCCACCATCGCCGCCATCCACGAGGAGCTCTACCGGCGCACCCTCGACGGAGGCTGGCCCGACGCCGTCCTCACCCCCGGAGTCAGCGTCCGCACCGCCGGCCGCGTCGCCACCACCAAGGTCGAACTCCACCTCGAACACGCCGACCAGGGCGCCCGCTCCCGCCTCACCACCGACGCCGTCGTCCTCGCCACCGGCTACCGCGAACGCCCCCTCGCCCGCCTCCTCGCCGGACTCGACCCCTACCTGCGCAAGGACTCCTCCAGCCGCCCCCGCATCGACGACCGCTACCGGATGATCACCGACCCCGCCGTCACCGGCAGCGTCTTCGTCCAGAACGGCGAACGCCACACCCACGGCGTCGGAGCCCCCGACCTCGGCCTCGCCGCCTGGCGCAGCGCTGCCATCCTGAACACCCTCACGGGCAAAGAGCCCTACCCCCAGCCCAACCGCACGGCCTTCACCACCTTCGGCCTCGAACAGCGGGAGCACACCCGCCCCCAACCCGCCGGCGAACTGCTCCCGCTGGTCGAGCACCTGTAAGGAGAAACGTTCAGAACACCATCGGCTAGAAGACAGGTGCCCCGGCTCGGGTCAGCCGCCAGTCCACGGACGCGAACTGCGCCGGGTCCACCGTCCCCTTCGCCTTCACCCACTGGATGATCGTGTTGCGTATTTCATCCGAGTTCGCCCACAACTGCTTCGACTGCGGCACGTGCGGGAAGTTCCCGCCGCCCGAAGCCCGGTAGTTGTTCACCGCCAGCACGAACTGCGCCGCCGGATCCACCGGCTTCCCCTGGAACGACAGCCCCGAGATCCGCGAACCCACCGGCTCGGACACATCGATGTCGTACGTCAGCCCGTACACCGCGTCGTAGTTGTAGTCCGGAATGCCCTCCGCGTTCGTCAGCTTCGCCGGATCCACCACCTCACCCGGAGCCGTCCGCACGTAATACCGCGCCGAATACTCCAGATAGTCCTTGACCTGCGCACCCGTCAGCAGCCGCGCCTCCAGCGTGTTCTCGAACGGATACAGACCCGCCGCATCCCGGATCGTCACCTGCCCGGCCGGAATCGCCGCCGTCCGTGAGAAACACGAAGCCTGCGACAGCACCGGCAGCGCGGCCCACTCCGTACCCGCCAGCGCGCCCTTCACCGTCTCCGCCTGCACGTGGTTGATCAGATCGATGATCGCCACGTCCTTGACCGGACCGTCCGCCGAGGACATCGCCTGCGTCGACGTTCCGATCACCTGGTTCACATACGCCACGACCTTGCGGTGCTCGTCCGACAGCAGCCCGACGATCTTCGGGTCCTCCACCGCCGTATTCGAATTCAGCACCCGGGCCGACACCTTCGACACCGACCAGCAGCCCTTCGCCCACGTCAGCTCGAAGTCGAACAGCGTCAGCCGCTGCCCCCACTTCAGCGGCTCGGACAGCACCACGTCCTTGCCCGTCGCCTTGTTCCGCACCCGGTACTCCGGGATCTCCGTGTGCGCGTGCCCCACCAGGATCGCGTCGATCCCCGGCACCTGCTCCGCCACCAGACCCGCCGCGTTCTCGATGTGCGGCAGCTGGTCCCCGTAACTCGACGTACCGCTCGAACCCGAATGCGCCGACACGATCACCACATCCGCACCCAGCGACCGCAGCCGCGGCACGTACTTCGCAGCCTGCTCCTCAAGACCCGGGAACGTCATCTTCCCCTGCACGTTCGCCTTGTCCCAGATCGCGATCCCCGGATTCGTCAGACCCAGCACCGCCACCTTCACATCCCGCCCGCACGGCGTCCGCAGCCGGTGCATGCTGTACGGCGGGAACGCAGGCCGCAGCGTCTTCGCATCCAGCGCGTTCGCCCCCAGCAGCGGGAAATCGCACTGCTCCTCGAACTTCCGCAGCACCGGAATGCCGTAATTGAACTCGTGGTTCCCCAGCGCCGCCGCGTCATAACCGATCGCGTTCATCGCCTGCGCCATCGGATGCACCGGACCACGCCGCGCCGTGATCGGATCCACCTTCGCGTAGTAGTACGAAAGCTGCGTCCCCTGAATGGTGTCCCCGGCATCGATCAGCAGCGTGTTGCGCCGCCCCTTCTCCGCCCGCACCTGGTTCACCAGCGTCGAGATCTTTGCCAGACCGACGTCGTTGTGCGCCTTGTCGTCGAACTCCTTGTCCGTGAAGTAGTCCCAGTTGAAAACGTTCCCGTGCAGGTCCGTCGTCCCCATCACCGTGAACGCGTACGTCCTCGGCCCCGCGGCCGAAGCGCCGCCGGCCGCCGGCCCGGCCGCGGCGGCCGGGGTGCTCGTGGCCCCCGCCAACGCCACAGCCGCACCCGTAGCAGCCGAAGTGCCCAGAAATGTCCTACGGTCCAACGCCATGCCATCTCCCCTTGTGAGGTACGTGTGTACAGACAGGCAACGCGCGTAGATTCTGACCCAGCAGTAACAAGCCGCAACACCCCCAACAGGTTTCAATCCGATGACCACCCCCGTACGAGCAGCAGTGCGACAGTGAATCCATGACCCAGGACGCATCGCACCAGCCCTACGGAACCCCCGAAGTCCCCCGCGTCGCAGTCCGCGGCGAAGCCACCCTCGAAGTCGACCCCGAAATCGCCCGCATCGGCATCACCGTCAGCGCCCGCGGCACCGACCGGCGCACCGCCCTCGAAGACCTCACCCGCCGCAACAACGCCGTCCTCGACCTCGTCAAAAGCTACGGCGACCCCGTCGAAAAACTCGAGACCGGCGCCTTCTCCATCACCCCCGAACTCACCCGCCACGGCCGCGGCGAACGCATCCGCGCCTACCACGGACGCGTCCACCTCACCGCAGAACTCAACGACTTCACCACCCTCGGCGAACTCACCACCCGCCTCGCCGACCTCGAACTCACCCAGGTCGACGGACCCTGGTGGGCCCTGCGCCCCGCCTCACCCGCCCACGGCGAAGCCCGCCGCCAAGCCGTACTCGAAGCCGTCCAACGCGCCCGCGAATACGCCGCCGCCCTCGGAGCCGAACTCGCCGCCCTCGTCGAACTCGCCGACCTCGGAGCCGAGAACGCCCCCACCCCCTTCCAGGCCGCCGGCGGCGCCATGCGCACCATGGCCTTCAGCGCCTCCGAAGACGCCGGCGCCCCCGCCCTCGACCTCGAACCCCAGCGCCAGACCGTCTACGCACAGGTGAACGCACGCTTCACAATGACCCCTCCCCGCCTCTGAAAACACACACCACCGATGCCCCGGGGGTGCTCATCAGAGCACCCCCATGCACATT
Organism: Streptomyces sp. NBC_01264; assembly: GCF_026340675.1. Taxonomy (NCBI): domain Bacteria; kingdom Bacillati; phylum Actinomycetota; class Actinomycetes; order Kitasatosporales; family Streptomycetaceae; genus Streptomyces; species Streptomyces sp. NBC_01264. The sequence goes on along the minus strand of NZ_JAPEOX010000001.1, from coordinate 2,828,136 downwards.
CAACAATTGTCAACAAGCTTTTGCTCAAAGGTTGTTGAGTGGACACCCGGAACCAATTTCCTACTCCCTGGTAGGGGCATACGCTCGCCTCATGCGCCGAGCGAAAATCGTATGTACCCTGGGCCCCGCCACCGACTCATACGACCAGATCAAAGCCCTGGTCGAAGCCGGAATGGACATCGCCCGCTTCAACCTCAGCCACGGCACCTACGCCGAACACGAGGACCGCTACCAGCGCGTCCGCAAGGCTGCCGACGAAACCGGCCGCAGCGTCGGCATCCTCGCGGACCTTCAAGGCCCGAAGATCCGCCTGGGCCGCTTCCGCGAAGGCCCCGTACTCCTTGAACGCGGCGACGAATTCACCATCACCGTCGAAGACCACGAAGGCGACCGCCACACCTGCGGCACCACCTACAAAGGCCTCGCCGGAGACGTCACCACCGGCGAACGCATCCTCGTAGACGACGGCCGCGTCACCCTCGAAGTCACCGCCGTCGACGGCCCCCGCGTCCACACCCGCGTCATCGAAGGCGGCATGGTCTCCGACAACAAGGGACTCAACCTCCCCGGCGTCGCAGTCTCCGTACCCGCACTCTCCGAAAAAGACATCGACGACCTCCGCTGGGCCCTGCGCATCGGCGCCGACATCATCGCCCTCTCCTTCGTCCGCAGCGGCAGCGACATCGAAGACGTCCACCGCATCATGGACGAAGAAGGCCGACGCCTCCCCGTCATCGCCAAGGTCGAAAAGCCCCAGGCAGTCGAAAACATCGACGACATCGTCGCCGCCTTCGACGGCATCATGGTCGCCCGCGGAGACCTCGGCGTCGAAATGCCCCTGGAACAGGTCCCCATCGTCCAGAAGCGAGCCGTCAAGCTCGCCAAGCGCAACGCCAAGCCCGTCATCGTCGCCACCCAGATGCTCGACTCGATGATCGACAACTCCCGGCCCACCCGCGCCGAAGCATCCGACGTCGCCAACGCCGTCATCGACGGCACCGACGCCGTCATGCTCTCCGGCGAAACCAGCGTCGGTAAGTACGCCATCGAAACCGTCCGCACCATGGCCCGCATCGTCGAAGCCGCCGAAGAAGACATCCTCGCCAAGGGCCTCCCCCCGCTCACCGAGCGCAACAAGCCCCGCACCCAAGGCGGAGCAGTCGCCCGCGCCGCCGCCGAAATGGGCGACTTCCTCGGCGCCAAATTCCTCGTCGCCTTCACCCAGAGCGGAGACACCGTCCGCCGGCTCTCCCGCTACCGCTCACCCATCCCCCTCCTCGCCTTCACCCCCGACCCCGCCACCCGCTCCCAGCTCAACCTCACCTGGGGCGTCGAAACCTTCCTCGGCCCCCACGTCGACTCCACCGACGCCATGGTCGCCCAGGTCGAAGAAGAACTCCTGCGCATCGGCCGCTGTGTACCCGGCGACGTCGTCGTCATCACCGCCGGCTCACCCCCCGGCGTCAGCGGATCCACCAACCTCGTCCGCATCCACCACATCGGCGACGCAGTCCGCTGACACCGCCCGCAGGCAACTGCAGCGACTACAGCACCTCACCTATAAGACGCACCGCGTCGGGCAACACCAAACGGCTCCCACCCGTACTCGGGACAGGCCCGCCCGACGCGGTCACCCGCGCCCCCGCGCCCAGCCCCCGCACACACCGCACCACGTGCTCGCCCACCGGCTCCCCGCTCACCGGGGCACCCGCCGCCCGCAGCACACGGAGCTCCCGCGCAGCCCTGCGATTCCGCTGCCAGTCGAACTCCGGCGAGAAGATCGGCGCCAACGCGCCAGACCCCACCTCGCCGGACGCCAAGGGCGCCACCCCCGAGAACGCCCCCTCGGCCCCCGTGCCGCGCCCCTGAAGCAGCCGCAACCACAGGCGCGGGAGGGCCTCACCGGCCGGAGCCCCCGCCGTCTCCATGTCCAACTCCTCCAGCTCCCTCAGCCACCCATCGGCGTCCGGGGCGAAGGGCTCGGGGAAGTTCGGAATCCGCACCTCATGCCCCTCGGCCGCGAACTCCTCACCCGTGGCCTCGTACCAGTGCTCTCCGGCGCCCATCCCGTGCCCGTGCCCGTGCTCGATCACGATCCCGCCCATGGCTCCGCCCCCGTCGCTCCATCAATCGAAACGCTACGTAGCGTTTCGATAAAACGGTAGGGCTTATCTTGAAGCCGTGTCAATCACTCCTTCGAGCACTTCTTCGAGCAACCCGCCCCGCACCGGCGGCCGCCTCCGCAACGAAGACGCCCACCACTCCGTCCTCGAAGCCACCGCCGCACTCCTCGTCGAGAACGGCTACGGCGCCCTCACCATCGAAGGCGTCGCCAAGCGCGCCAACGTCGCCAAGAGCACCGTCTACCGCTGGTGGAAGTCCAAGCCCGCCCTCGTCGTGGACGCCTACGCCCACGAAACCGCCACCCGCGCCCCCGAACCGGACACCGGCACCCTCGCCGGCGACCTCGCCGCCTTCGTCACCGACCTCTACGGCACCGGCCGCGACCCCGTCCGCGCCAAAGCCCTCACGGGCCTCATGGCCGAAGCCCAGCTCGACCCCGCCTTCGCCGAACCCTTCCGCGCCTGGGTCGCCGGCCGCCGGGAGGTCGTAGTCACCTTGCTGACGAGGGCGGTCACCCGGGAGGAACTCCCCGACACCACGGACCTCGACCATGCGGTCGACTTGGTCTTCGGCCCGTTCTGGTACCGGCTCCTCACCGCCCACGCACTCCTCGACCCCGCCGATGCGGAGGCTCATGTGGCGACCGTCCTGCACGGCCTCTCCGGTGCCAAGTAGCCTTGACCTCAAGCTGACTTGAGGTCATATGCTCGCAGCATGACGATCAAGGAGTACTCCCAGGACCAGCTCGCGGCCCAGCCCATCGGCTACTGGGCCCGCGAGGCCGGCAACCTCGTCATCGGCGGCCTCCGGGCCGCCCTCGCCGAGGAGAACCTCACCCAGCCCCACTGGTGGACCCTCAACCACGTGGCCGCCGCCCCGGCCCACTGGAAGCGGGCGAACCTCACGGAGAAGCTCACGCCGTACGACGACCAGGACACCGACTTCGACGCGGTCTACGACGACCTGGCGGCACGGGGTTGGCTCACACAGACGGACGGGGCCCTGACCCTCACAGAAGCGGGCGAGGCCGGCCGGATCCGCGCGCGCGACCGCAACGCGAAGGTGCACGCGCGACTGAGGGAGGGTGTGGACGATGCCGCCTACGCGGCGACCGTCGACGGCCTGCGCCGCATGGTCGCCAACCTGGGTGGCAGCGGCGACCTGCCGGGCTAGTACTTCGGCCCGATGTGCTCGTCCATCAGCGCGACGGACGCCTTCCTCGCGATGGACACGTTGAAGGGGTCGCTGCCCCGGGTCAGGATCGTCCACTGGACGCCGACCTTGGCGATGGTGTCCGTGCAGAGCTTCCGGATGTCGTCGGACTTGTTGGTGAAGAAGTACCGGGGGTACTCGTAGCGCTTGCCGTTGCGGACGGTCCAGTTGGTGACCCGGCACCCGTCGGAGTGGATCAGCCCCCGGACGAACTCCCACGGGTGGGCGTCGACGATGGCCTGCTGCCAGCCTTCGAGGACGATGCGCCGATCATGTTTCTTGCCAGGCCCGTGCTGCGGGAACAGGCACGTCCAGTGGTGGGTATAGGACTTGACCTCCACGCAGCCCTGCCGCTGGACCCGTCCCACTGTGGGCAAGGCCATGACGAGGGGCATAGCTGCTTCGGCGGCGTCGATGAGGCCGGGCCAGGAGGCGTCGCAGTAGACGGACAGGTGGTGCTGTTTGTGCTTGGAGATGACGTGGCCGTCGCCGAGGTAAAGCCCCAGGAGATAGGCGTACGCGGCCTGGTCGACTTCGCGGCCGGTGCATCTCGGGCAGTCCGTCGGGCGGACGTACGCCTCGCCGCGGTGTCTTCGGTCTTCGGACCGCCACCAGCCGATGGTGCCGCGGGGTATGCCCAGATGTTCGGCGACCGCCCGATTGGTCACGCCCCGGCGCATCAGTAGGACTGCTTCTTCGCGTATCGAAGGATTGTGCTCCACGCGTGGCAGCTTCGTCGCTGTTCGTCCAGTTGGTCGCAATTCGAAGCTGCGTTCACTGTGACGAGTGAAGATCCTGAAATCGCTTGGCGACCTTGGAAATGAAGGAGAAGTGCCCCGAGTCGGATTCGAACCGACGCTGAATGGGTTTTGAATCCATTGCCTCTACCGCTGGGCTACCGGGGCCCCTTTGAAACGAAGGATACCTAATACCCTCCGTGTCACAAACATACAGGAGCTAGGTAGGCTCGGGGCAGCTGAATCGCCTTGCACCAAGGAGCCCCCCGTGACCGCCGAGCACGAGTCGACGCCCACGCCCGACGCCGACCAGTCGCACGTTCCGCCGCTGACGACGCGCGTCGTCATCGCCGAGGACGAGGCGCTCATCCGTCTCGACCTCAAGGAAATGCTCGAAGAGGAAGGCTACGCCGTCGTCGGTGAGGCCGGAGACGGGCAGACCGCCGTTGAGCTGGCCCGGGAGCACCGTCCCGACCTGGTCATTCTTGATGTGAAGATGCCCGTCCTGGACGGCATCTCCGCCGCCGAGAAGATCGCGGAGGAGTCCATCGCCCCCGTGCTGATGCTCACCGCGTTCTCGCAGCGGGATCTCGTGGAGCGGGCGCGGGACGCCGGCGCCATGGCTTATCTCGTGAAGCCCTTCAGCAAGAGCGACGTCGTCCCCGCCATCGAGATGGCCGTGTCGCGCTTCGCCGAGCTCCGTGCGCTGGAGAAGGAGGTCGCCGACCTTTCCCTCCGCCTGGAGACCCGCAAGCTCGTGGACCGCGCCAAGAGCATCCTGCAGACGCAGTACGGGCTCTCCGAGCCGGCCGCCTTCCGGTGGATCCAGAAGACTTCCATGGACCGCCGGATGTCCATGCAGCAGGTCGCCGAGGCCGTCATCGAGGACGCCGAGGAGAAGAAGGCCGCCGCGGGCAAGGGCGAGTAGCAGCCCCCGTACGCAAGGAGTGAGGCCCGCCTCCGGATCCTGGATCCGGAGGCGGGCCTCACTCGTATGGAAGGGGTGGGGCTCAGTCCTCGCCGAGGTACGCCTTGCGGACGTCCTCGTTGTGGAGGAGCTCCTGGCCGGTGCCGGAGAGGACGATCTTGCCGATCTCCATCACGTGGGCCGTGTCGGCCAGCGAGAGGGCGGCCTGGGCGTTCTGCTCCACCAGGAGGATCGTGGTGCCGGTCGCCTTGAGTTCGGCGATGGTGGCCATGATCTTCTGCATCATCAGCGGGGAGAGGCCCATGGAGGGCTCGTCCAGCATGAGCAGCTTGGGCTGGCACATGAGGGCGCGGCCCATGGCGAGCATCTGCTGCTCGCCGCCCGAGAGGGTTCCGGCGGCCTGCTTGCGGCGCTCTCCCAGGATGGGGAAGAGGTCGTAGGCGCGCTGGATGTCCTTCTCGATGCCTTCTTTGTCCGTGCGGAGGAAGGCGCCGAGCTGGAGGTTCTCGGTGATCGTCAGCCGGGGGAAGATGTGGCGTCCCTCGGGGGAGTGCGCCAGCTTCATGGAGACGATCTTGTGGGCGGGTACGCCGGCCAGGGGCTTGCCGTCGAAGGTGATGCTGCCCGCGGTGGGCTTGAGGAGCCCGGAGAGGGTGCGCAGGGTGGTCGTCTTGCCGGCGCCGTTGGTGCCGACGAGGCAGACGATTTCGCCTTCGTTGACTTCGAAGGAGATGCCCTTGACGGCTTCGATCTTGCCGTAGGCGACCTTGAGGTCTTCGACCTTGAGCAGTGCGGTCACTTGGCCTCTCCTTCCGTGTCCGTGCTGGTGGTGCTGTCGGCGGCGGCGGGGGCGGCGGCTTCGGCGGCCTCGACTTCGGCCACCTCTTCCTCGCCGGGGGCGCCTTCGAAGGGTTCGCCGAGGTAGGCGGCGATGACGCGTTCGTCGCCCTGCACTTCGGAGGCGGTGCCTTCGATGAGCTTCTCGCCCTGGACGAGGCAGGCCACGCGGTCGCAGAGGTTGAAGATGAAGCGCATGTCGTGCTCGATGACGAGGACGGCGATGCCCATGTCCCGGATCGCGAAGATCAGTTCTTCGGCGGCGCGGGTCTCCTGCGGGTTCATGCCGGCGGTGGGCTCGTCCAGGAGGATGAGGCCGGGGTCGCTGGCGAGCGCGCGGGCGATTTCCAGCTTGCGCTGTTCGCCGTAGGGGAGGTTCTTGGCGAGGTGTCCGGCCTTGTGCTGGAGGCCGATGAACTCCAGGAGTTCCATGGCGCGCGCTTCGCTGGCGGCTTCGGCCTTCTTGAAGCCGGGGCCGCGCAGGAGGGCGGACCAGAGGCCTTCCTTGGTGCGGGTGTGGCGTCCGACGAGGACGTTCTCCAGCACGGTCATGTTGTGGAAGAGCCGGATGTTCTGGAAGGTGCGGGCGACGCCTGCTGCGGTGACCTTGTGGGGCGTGGGCGGCAGGACGGTGCCCTTGTAGCTGACGGTGCCCTCGGTGGGGACGTACAGCCCGGTGAGGCAGTTGAAGAAGGTGGTCTTGCCGGCGCCGTTGGGGCCGATCAGGCCGACGATCTCGCCGGCGTTGACCTTGAGGTCGACGCCCTTGACGGCGGTGAGGCCGCCGAAGCGCATGGTGACGCCGCTGGCTTCGAGGACCGTGGTCTTCGTGGTGGTGTCCGTGGTGGTCATGTCGTTCACGCCCCCGCCTTGGCGGTGGCCAGGTCCGTGGGGGCCTGGTCAGTCGTCTCGTCGTCGTGGAACTCGAGCTTCGCGCGCTTGTTGGCGATGAGGCCTTCGGGGCGGAAGCGCATGAGCAGGATGAGGGCGATGCCGAAGGCGAGGAGCTGGTAGTCCTGGAGGAAGGCCAGCTTCGCCGGGATCAGGAAGAGCAGTGCGGCGCCGAGGATGGGGCCGCGGATGGTGCCCATGCCGCCGAGGATGACGGCGGCGAGGAGGAACGCGGAGTTCGGCGGGACGGGCCCGGCGAAGACGTAGTTCTCGGGGACGACCGTGCTGTTGACGTGTGCCTGGACGGTGCCGGCGAGGCCGGCGAGGGTGGCGCCGAGGGCGAAGGCGATGAGCTTGACCTTGAAGCCGTTGATGCCCATGGCTTCGGCGGCGGTCTCGTCCTCGCGGATGGCGACCCAGGCGCGGCCGATGCGGCTGTTGCCGGCGCGGGCGAAGATCACGATGACCAGGGCCATCACGAGCAGCATCAGGAAGTAGTAGTTGGCGTAGGCGCCGAGGACGATGCCGCCGACGTCGTGGGACTCCCCGAAGTTCCACCCGAAGAGTTCGAGGTGGGGGATGTTGGGGATGCCGTTGGGGCCGTTGGTGATGTCGGGGCCGGACTGGCCGTCGAGGTTGCCCATGGCGATGCGGAAGATTTCTCCGAAGCCGAGGGTGACGATGGCGAGGTAGTCGCCGCGCAGTCGCAGGGTCGGTGCGCCGATGACCACGCCGAAGATGAGGGAGGCGAGGGCGCCGACGATGACAGCTGCCCAGAAGGGCAGCTGGATGCCGAAGGCGGAGGCGGTGGATCCGGAGACCAGGGCGGCGGCGTAGGCGCCGACGCCGAGGAAGGCGACGTAGCCGAGGTCGAGGAGGCCGGCGAGGCCGACGACGACGTTGAGGCCGAGGGCGACGGTCGCGAAGATCAGGATGTTGACCGCGATGAGCGTGTAGGTGTCGCCGCTCTGCTGGATGAAGGGGAAGGCGATCGCGGCGGCCGCGGTCCCGAGGAGGGTGACCTGGCGGTTGTTGGCCGTGATGGTGCTGAACCGGTCCAGCAGGCCTGACTTGAGCAGTCCGGAGGCGGCGAAGCCGACGGTGATCAGGTAGGCGACGAAGAGCTGCGGTTCCTTGTCGTCGGTGTCGATGCCGAAGGTGACGACGTAGAGGCCGAGGGCGAAGGCGCCGGTGATGATGAGGATCTCGGCCCAGGAGGGCAGCTTCTTGGCGGGGGCCGCCTTGTGGCTGTCGTCGGGGAGCTTGAACGCGGCGAGGGCCGCGATGAGGGAGCCGACGAAGGCCACGTAGGCGCCGGGGTCGAGGTCGGCGATCTTGCCGAGGACGACGACGATGGAGACGACCGTGAATCCGGTGGCCGCGAAGTTTCCGAGGGCCAGGAACCGGACGGCCTTGTGGGAGCCGGCCGGGGTCAGCCAGCGGAGGCCCTTGACGCCGAGCGCGGAGAGCGCGAAGGCGAGGGTGAGGGCCGCTCCGACGAGGGTGACGTACTGGAGGCTGGCGGGGCTGCCGTAGTAGGTCAGGTCACCGGGGAATTCGGGGGTCCATGTCCAGGCCAGGAAGGCGCTGACGATGGTGACGAGGCTGCCGGCGATGACCGCGTAGAGCAGTGCGGCGGGGGCGGGGCCCTGCTTGGCCGGGGCGGTCTGCGGGGTGGTGTTGGTGGTCATGGTTCTCACGCCCGATCCGCGACGCGCTCACCGAGCAGGCCTTGTGGCCGCACGAGGAGGACGACGATGAGGAGTACGAAGGCCCAGACGTTGGACCAGGCTCCACCGCCGAGCTGCTGCATGCCGGGGATCTCTTCGATGTATGCGATCGAGAGGGCTTCGGCGAGGCCGAGGACCACGCCGCCGACCATGGCGCCGTAGATGTTGCCGATGCCGCCGAGGACGGCTGCGGTGAAGGCCTTCAGTCCGAGGATGAAGCCCATCTCGAAGTTGATCTGGCCCTTGTCGAGACCGTAGGCGACGGCTGCGACGGCGGCGAACGCGGCACCGATGGCGAAGGCCATGACGATGATGCGGTCGGTGTTGATGCCCATCAGCTTGGCGGTGTCGGGGTCCTGCGCGGTGGCCTGCATGGCGCGGCCGCTGCGGCTCTTCGAGACGAAGATGCCGAGGGCGAGCATGCATGCCGGGGCGAGGATGAGGACGAAGAGGTCCGCGCGCTGGATGGAGAGGCTGTCGGTGATCTTGAAGGCCGCGCCCTTGAACTCGGGGAAGCTGACTGCCTTCTTGGCGTCCGGGTAGAACTGCCAGACGAGCTGCTGGAGCGCGATCGAGAGGCCGATTGCGGTGATGAGCGGGGCGAGCCGGGGTGCGCTGCGCAGGGGACGGTACGCGAAGCGTTCGGCTGCGGTGGCCACGGCGACGGAGGCGAGTGCGCCTCCGACGATCATGACGGGTATCGCGATCAGCAGGGAGGTGCCGGTCGGGAGTGCGGTGTAGGCGGTGAGTGCGCCGAAGCCGCCGATCATGAATATCTCGCCGTGGGCGAAGTTGATGAGCTGGACGATGCCGTAGACCATGGTGTACCCGATGGCGATGAGGCCATAGAGAGCACCGAGGGCCAGGCCGTTGGCCAGCTGTTGCGGCAGTTCGTGCACCGCAGGGCCTCCGATGAGCGTGTCGGATAAGACTCCGCGCGAGGGCGCTGTTGCGCCCTCGCGCGGCTGGTTCTGTGCTGAGGGTGGGCCTGGTCGGACGGACCGGGCCCGGTGCTACGGGCTTACTGGTTGAAGGTGGCGCTCTTGACGTCGACCCACTTGCCGCCCTCGACCTTGTAGACCGTGAGCTGCTTGTTGGTGGTGTCGCCGTACTCGTCGAAGGCGACCTTGCCGGTCACGCCTTCGAAGGAGACCTTGCCGAGGGCCTCGACGACGGCGGCGCGGCCACCGTCGGCGGGGAGCTTGCCGTTGTTGGCGGCGACGACGGCCTTGACGGCCTGGACGATGGACCAGCCGGCGTCGTAGGAGTAACCGCCGTAGGCCGCGTAGGGGTCCTTGTAGCCGCCGGCCGCGTAGTCGGCGATGAACTTCTTGGCGGTGTCCAGCTTCTCGACCGGGTAGCCGATGGAGGTGGACAGGTCGCCCTCGTTGGCCTCACCGGAAGCGGTGATGAAGGCGGGGTCCTGGATTCCGTCGCCGCCCATGAGCGGGATGGAGGCGCCGGCCTTCTTGATCTGGTCGGCGAGCAGGCCGCCCTCGGGGTACTGGCCGCCGAAGTAGACGGAGTCGGCGCCGGAGGACTTGACCTTGTCGGCGGTGGAGGAGAAGTCGGTCTCCTTCACGGTGACGTGGTCGGTGCCGATGACCTCGCCGCCGAGCTTCTTGAACTCGTCGGAGAAGATCGTGGCGAGACCGGCGCCGTAGGTCTGCTTGTCGTCGACGACGAAGACCTTCTTCTTGCCGGCGTCCTTGAAGAGGTACTGGGCGGCGAACTTGCCCTGGACCACGTCGGTGGCGGCGGTACGGAAGTAGGTCTTGAAGGGGCGCTTGAACTCGCCCTTGCCCCAGTTGTCGCCCTGGCTGAGCGAGGGGTTGGTGTTGGCGGGCGAGACCTGCGCCAGGTTCGCGGAGGCGAAGACGCCCTGCATCTGCTGGGCGACGCCGGAGTTCAGCGGGCCGACGACACCGATGACCTCCTTGTTGCCGACGAGCTTGGTGGCGTTGGCCTGACCGGAGGCGGGGACCGCCTGGTCGTCGAGGGCCTCGACCTTGAACTCGATGCCCGGGACCTCGTTGTTCTTGTTGGCCGTCTTGGCCGCGAGGTCGACAGAGTTCTTGATGCCCTGGCCGAGCGCGGAGAGCGAGCCGGTGAGCGGGGCGTCCACACCGATGACGACGACGGTCTTGGCTCCGTCGGACTTGTCCGTGGTCTTGCCCTCGTCGCGGGATCCGCAGGCGGTGAGGGTCAGTGCACCCGTGGTGAGGACGGTGGTGAGGACGAGCAAAGAACGGTGTCGCACGTTTCTTCCTTTCCCTGGCGCGGCCGCCTCTGGTGAGGTGCCGAATGTTCGCCGGGCCGCACTGGGAGGTCCACGGCCGTGCTGAGTCGCACCTTTCGGCGCGGTGACTGGCCGTGACTCTAGGCCCGAGGTGGCGAATGCGGGGAGCCGGGAAAGGAGGATGTGACGCTCTTGTTATGCCAAGGCCAAGAATGTGCGGCGGGAGTGCGGACAGATCGGGCGTTTAGCGACCTCGGGGATTGACCACATGCTGAGAAATCCCTGTTCCCCTAAGGGGCTTGAGGGGCTCATGGTCCTGTCATAGATCAAAACGTGCCGAATGTTGCAGCGTGTGGCCGAAACAATCCATCGGGTGGCATTCAGGAGCGTAAAGGCCTGATTCTGCAAGGTATGGTCATGACGCAGGGTAATGGAATGGCGTGATCCATTTTGGCCCGACGATCTTGCGCTGGGCGGCGAAAAGCCTCTCGACCTGCGAAGGGGCCGTACGCCGACAGGTGACCGGAAGGCGGACATGGCACGCCCTATTCCGGTCATCCGGCTCACTGGGGAGGGCGCCAGTTCTCTGAGCTCCAGGTGGCTCCGTTCCGCTCGGCGCAGCGCTGCGCCACGAGCCGGTCGATGAGCTCAAGTCCCTTGTCCTGCCCATGGGTTCGCGCCTCGGCCCGGCCGGCCTCGACGGCTTCCTCGTGGATCGCGTACTGATCGTTGGACAGGCCCTTCTGCTCCCAGTCCAGCCCGGACCACTTGCTGCCCTTGAGGGTCTCCTTCGCCCAGTACGAGACCAGGGCGGTGCAGATCTGGGCAGGTGAGGAGGGGCTGGGCTCGGCGGCGGACGAGGTCGGGGCGGTGTGCGGGGCGGAGTTGGAGCATCCGGGCAGGAGCAGCGCCGCGAGGGCGGCGGCGGCGTACGGGAGGGCGGAGCGCGGCGTGGTCCCCATGGGGGGACGGTAGGCCGTCACCATCGGTGACACAACAGCCCGTGGCGGGGCGTGCGCGGACTGGCGGATTCCGGGCGGGTGGCGGTGGGTCGGGGGTGTCGGGGGCGCCGTGCGCGCGGTGCGTGCCGTGCGTGGTGCCGGCCCGGTGGGGGCGGCCCCGACGCCGTGGGCGCGACACGGGCCCGGCCCCTCGCGGGGACCGGGGCCGGGCGGACGTGGCCGTGCCTCGTCGGGTTCAGGCCCCGGGGGCCGCCTCGACGTCGCGCAGCAGGCAGGTCAGGCGGGCGGTGCAGACCCGGCGGTCCTGCTCGTCGGTGATGACCACCTCGTAGGTGGCGGTGGAGCGGCCCCGGTGCACGGGGGTCGCGACGCCGGTGACCAGGCCGGAGCGGGCGCCGCGGTGGTGGGTGCAGTTCAGGTCGACGCCGACGGCGACCTTGGTGATGCCGCCGTGCATCATCGCGCCGACCGAGCCGATGGTCTCCGCGAGGACGGCGGAGGCTCCGCCGTGGAGGAGTCCGTAGGGCTGGGTGTTGCCCTCGACGGGCATGGTGGCGACGACGCGCTCGGCGGAGGCTTCGAGGATGCGGATGTCCATCCGCTTGCCGAGGTCGCCCGCCGAGAACAGCGCGGGCAGGTCGATGCCCAGGGCCGTGTACTCGTCGAGGACCTCCTGCGGGAACTTCACCGCGTGCTGCTGCTCACCCATGGGCCTACTCCGTTCGTCAACGTTCGTTAACCATCTTGTCCTGGGAGCGTTCTATCAGGACGGCTCGAAGCGCACGACGACGGACTTGCTCGCCGGGGTATTGCTGGTGTCCGCGGTGGAGTCGAGGGGCACGAGCACGTTGGTCTCGGGGTAGTAGGCGGCGGCGCAGCCGCGGGCGGTCGGGTAGTGCACGACGCGGAAGCCGGGGGCGCGGCGTTCCACGCCGTCGCGCCATTCGCCGACGAGGTCGGTGTACGAGCCTTCGGCGAGCCCGAGCTCGGCGGCGTCCTCGGGGTTGACCATGACCACGCGGCGGCCGCCGGTGATCCCGCGGTAGCGGTCGTCGAGGCCGTAGATGGTGGTGTTGTACTGGTCGTGGCTGCGCAGGGTCTGCAGGAGCAGGCGTCCCGGCGGGAGGTGCGGGTACTCCACGGGTGCGGCGGTGAAGTTCGCCTTTCCGGTCTTCGTGGGGAAGCGGCGCTCGTCGCGGGGGGCGTGCGGGAGCTGGAAGCCGCCGGGGCGGGCGATGCGGGTGTTGAAGTCCTCGAAGCCTGGGACGACGCGGGAGATCCGGTCGCGGATGGCCGCGTAGTCCTGCTCGAACTCCTCCCAGGGGGTCCGGGAGGTCTCGCCGAGGACGGCGCGGGCCATGCGGGCCACGATCGCGGGCTCGGAGAGCAGGTGCGGGGAGGCGGGGGCGAGGTTGCCGCGGGAGGAGTGGACCATGCCCATGGAGTCCTCGACGGTCACGAACTGCTTGCCTGCCGCCTGGACGTCCTTGTCGGTGCGGCCGAGGGTGGGCAGGATCAGGGCGCGCCGGCCGGTGACGGCGTGGGAGCGGTTGAGCTTGGTGGAGACGTGCACGGTCAGGGAGGCGCGGCGGATCGCGGCCTCGGTGACCTCGGTGTCGGGGGTGGCGCCGACGAAGTTGCCGCCCATGGCGAAGAGGACCTTGGCCTCGCCGTCGCGCAGGGCCTGGATGGAGCGGACCACGTCGAAGCCGTGCTCGCGGGGCGAGGTGATCTGGAATTCGCGGTCGAGGGCGTCGAGGAAGGCCGGCGCGGGGCGCTCGAAGATCCCCATGGTGCGGTCGCCCTGGACGTTGGAGTGGCCGCGGACGGGGCAGACGCCGGCGCCGGGGCGTCCGATGTTGCCGCGCAGCAGGAGCAGGTTGACGACCTCGCGGATGGTGGCGACGGAGTGCTTGTGCTGGGTGAGGCCCATGGCCCAGCAGACGATGGTGCGCTTCGAGGCCAGGATCATGGCCAGGGCGCGCTCGATGTCGGGGCGGGTCAGGCCGGTGGCGGTGAGGGTGGCGTCCCAGTCGGTGTCCTCGGCGGTGGCCGCGAACTCCTCGTAGCCGTGGGTGTGCTCGCGGATGAACTCCTCGTCGGTGGCGCCGCCCGCCTCGATGACGAGCTTGTTGAGCAGGCGGAAGAGGGCCTGGTCGCCGCCGATGCGGATCTGGAGGAACAGGTCGTTCAGGGCGACGCCCTTGAACATGCCGAGGGGGGTCTGCGGGTTCTTGAACCGCTCCAGGCCGGCCTCGGGCAGCGGATTCACCGAGATGATCTTCGCGCCGGCGGACTTGGCCTTCTCCAGGGCGGAGAGCATGCGCGGGTGGTTGGTGCCGGGGTTCTGCCCCGCGACGATGATCAGGTCGGCCTGGTGGAGGTCTTCGAGAGAGACGCTGCCCTTGCCGATGCCGATCGTCTCGTTCAGTGCGGAGCCCGAGGACTCGTGGCACATGTTGGAGCAGTCGGGGAGGTTGTTGGTGCCGAACTCGCGGACGAACAGCTGGAAGAGGAAGGCCGCTTCGTTGCTGGTGCGGCCCGAGGTGTAGAAGAGGGCCTCGTCGGGGGAGTCGAGGGCGCGCAGTTCCTCCGCGATCACCGCGAAGGCCCGCTCCCAGGTGACCGGCTCGTAGCGGTCGCCGCCGGCCTCCATGAGCATCGGCTGGGTGATCCGGCCCTGCTGGCCCAGCCAGTAGCCGGACCGGGTCTCCAGGTCGGCCAGGGGGTGCTCGGCGAAGAACGCGGGGGTGACCCGGCGCAGGGTGGCTTCCTCCGCGACGGCCTTGGCGCCGTTCTCGCAGAACTCGGCGGTGTGCCGCTTGTCGCCCTCGGGCCAGGCGCAGCCGGGACAGTCGAAGCCGTTCTTCTGGTTGACCTTGAGGAGGGTGCGGGCGGTACGGGCGAGGCCCATCTGCTCCTGCGCGATCCTCAGGGTGTGCCCGATCGCGGGCAGGCCGGCGGCCGCGTGCTTGGGGGGCGTCACCTGCGGTGCGTCCTGTACGGGATCACCTGTGGGCGGCTTGGTGGCCATGTCGCTCCCCTTTGAGCAGTCTGCTGCGTACACATCCGATCCTGTCACGCTCCGTCGGCGGCGCCGACTCCGGATTCACCCGGGCCTTCCTGCCCCGCCGCGCAGCCCGTCCGGATTTGTCAGTGGCGGCGCCTAGGATCGGGGGCGTGGCAGATTCAGCATCGAAGAAGACCGACCAGCCGACCGCAGCGGACCGCCCCCGCCTGATGCTCATGGACGGGCACTCCCTGGCGTACAGGGCGTTCTTCGCGCTGCCCGCGGAGAACTTCACCACCGAGACGGGGCAGCCGACCAACGCCATCTACGGGTTCGCGTCGATGCTGGCGAACACGCTGCGCGACGAGGCGCCCACGCACTTCGCGGTGGCGTTCGACGTGTCCCGCAAGACGTGGCGCTCGGCGGAGTTCCCCGAGTACAAGGCGAACCGCTCCAAGACCCCCGACGAGTTCAAGGGGCAGGTGGAGCTGATCGGCGAGCTCCTCGACGCGATGAGCGTGCCGCGCTTCGCGGTCGACGGCTTCGAGGCCGACGACGTGATCGCGACGCTCGCCACGCAGGCCGAGGCCCTCGGCTTCGACGTGCTGATCGTCACCGGTGACCGGGACTCCTTCCAGCTCGTCTCCGAGCACACCACCGTGCTCTACCCGACCAAGGGCGTCTCCGAGCTGACCCGCTTCACCCCCGAGAAGGTCGAGGAGAAGTACGGGCTCACCCCCCAGCAGTACCCGGACTTCGCGGCGCTGCGCGGCGACCCGTCCGACAACCTCCCCGGCATCCCGGGCGTCGGCGAGAAGACCGCCGCCAAGTGGATCACCCAGTTCGGGTCGTTCGCGGAGCTCGTCGAGCGCGCCGAGGAGGTCAAGGGCAAGGCCGGGCAGAACTTCCGCGACCACCTGGACGCCGTGAAGCTCAACCGGGTCCTGACCGAGATGGTCAAGGACGTCGCCCTGCCCAAGACCCCCGCCGACCTGGCCCGCGCCCCCTACGACCGGACGGCCGTCACCGGAGTCCTGGACGTACTGGAGATCCGCAACGCCTCCCTGCGCGAGCGGCTGCTCGCCGTCGACCCGGGCGCCGCCGAGCAGGAGGCCCCGGCCCCGGCGGCCGCCGCGGTGGAGCTGGACGGCTCGGTCCTCGGCGCCGGCGAGCTCGCGCCGTGGCTGGAGAGCCACGCGGGCGCCCCGCTCGGCATCTCCACCGTCGACACCTGGGCGCTGGGCACCGGCAACGTCTCCGAGATCGCGCTGGCCTCGGCCGGGGGAGCGGCCGCCTGGTTCGAGCCGTCCGCGCTGGACGAGGCCGATGAGCGCGCCTTCGCCGCCTGGGCCGCCGACGCCGCCAAGCCGAAGGCCGTGCACAACGCCAAGGCCCTGATGCGGGTCTTCCCCGAGCACGGCTGGACCCTGGCCGGGGTCGCCATGGACACCGCGCTCGCGGCCTACCTGGTCAAGCCCGGCCGCCGCTCCTTCGCGCTGGACGTGCTCTCCCAGGAGTACCTGCACCGGGAGCTGGCGCCCGCCGCCGCCGACGGGCAGCTCGCCTTCGGCGCCGACGACACCGCCGAGGCCGAGGCCCTGATGGCGCAGGCCCGTGCCGTCCTGGACCTCGGCGACGCCTTCGCGGTCAAGCTCCCCGAGGTGGGCGCCGCCGAGCTGCTCCACGACATGGAGCTGCCCACCTCCGAGCTGCTGGCCCGCCTGGAGCGGGCGGGCATCGCCGTCGACCAGAGCCACCTCGAGGCGATGGAGCAGCAGTTCGCCGCGGCCGTGCAGCAGGCGGTGAAGGAGGCGCACGCGGCGGTGGGCCACGAGTTCAACCTCGGCTCGCCCAAGCAGCTCCAGGAGGTGTTCTTCGGCGAGCTGGACCTGCCGAAGACGAAGAAGACCAAGACCGGCTACACCACGGACGCCGACGCGCTCGCCTGGCTGGCCACCCAGACCGACCACGAACTGCCCGTGCTCATGCTCCGCCACCGGGAGCAGGCCAAGCTGCGCGTCACCGTCGAGGGCCTGGTCAAGATGATCGCCGCCGACGGCCGGGTGCACACCAGCTTCAGCCAGACCGTCGCCGCGACCGGCCGGCTGTCCTCCACCGACCCCAACCTGCAGAACGTGCCGGTGCGCACCGACGAGGGCCGGGCCATCCGCCGCGGCTTCGTCGTCGGCGAGGGCTACGAATCCCTCATGACCGCCGACTACAGCCAGATCGAGCTGCGCGTCATGGCCCACCTCTCGGAGGACGAGGGCCTGCTCGAGGCCTTCCAGTCGGGCGAGGACCTGCACACCACCGTCGCCTCCCAGGTGTTCGGCGTCGAGCGCTCCGAGGTCGACGCCGAGATGCGGCGCAAGATCAAGGCCATGTCCTACGGTCTGGCGTACGGGCTCTCCGCGTTCGGCCTCGCCCAGCAGCTGAACATCGAGCCCGGCGAGGCCCGCGGCCTGATGGAGACCTTCTTCGAGCGCTTCGGCGGGGTCCGGGACTACCTGGGCCGCGTCGTCGAGGAGGCCCGCGCCACCGGCTACACGGCCACCGTCTTCGGCCGCCGCCGCTACCTCCCGGACCTCAACAGCGACAACCGCCAGCGCCGCGAGGCCGCCGAGCGGATGGCGCTGAACGCCCCGATCCAGGGCACCGCCGCCGACATCGTCAAGGTCGCGATGCTGCGCGTGGACAAGGCGATCACCGGGGCGGGGCTGAAGTCGCGGATGCTGCTCCAGGTCCACGACGAAATCGTGCTGGAGATCGCGCCCGGGGAGCGCAAGCAGGTGGAGGAGCTGGTGCGCCGCGAGATGGCCGCCGCCGTCGACCTGCGGGCCCCGCTGGACGTGTCCGTGGGCGTCGGCCCCGACTGGGAGTCCGCCGCGCACTGATCACCCCGGATCCGTGGTCCGTGGTCCGGACGGCGCCCGTCCCCGCCTACGCGGTGGGGACGGGCGCTTTTGTGTTCTCGTCCTCGTCCGACGCCCTCGGCCCGGCGTCCGCGTCGGCGGCCGGGCGGTCACGGAGTCCACGGTGGCGCAGCCGCACGAGGGCCCCGTACAGCAGCAGCCCCACGGCGAGACCGCCGCCGGCGCCGAAGCAGATGGTCGGGATGATGTCGAGCGGGGTGCGGATCCGGTCGAAGAAGGTGAAGAAGCGCAGCACGCGCAGGGTGACCCCGACCGCCACGCAGACGAGGACCAGCGCGAGCGCTCCCCACACCTCGGCCCGGCCGAGCACCGGGACGGACGCGGGGGCCGGCGAGTCCGCCAGCCGGCGCAGCGCGGTCGCCGTGAACCAGACCAGGAAGCAGGCCGAGAGCGCCGAAGTCCCGTACTGCAGGTACGAGTAGAGGGGCAGACCGAAGGCGAGCGGCTCGCCCAGCTCCGGCAGGGTGCGCGTCCCGAAGCGGTCGACGTGCGTGAAGGCGTCCCACACCACGTGGGTGAGGGAGCCGATGACCGCCGAGAGGTAGAACCAGAGGGCCAGCGCGGGCAGTCGGCGTCCTCGCCACTCCTCGCCCCGGACGAAGGAGTGCACCCTGCCCTGCCGGCCGCGGGGCAGCAGCGCGATCAGCGGCTCGCGCAGCAGCAGCCAGCACGCCGCGAGGACGGCGGTCAGGACAGCGTCGGCGGTCAGGACGCCGGGCAGCGAGTGCGTGAAGGTGCCGTACGGCCTGAGACCCGAGACGACCGTGTCGGCGAAGTAGAAGCTGTCCGGAGCGAACGACCCGAGAATCAGGGCCGAACCGACGAGGGGGCCGCGCGCACGACCGGAGCGGCGGACGGCCGGAAGCACGGCGGCCGCATGGCTGAGGGTGAACGGCATGGGAGCTGTCTCCGGGGGTCGACTCGTTGATGCGACCAGTATGGGTGGCCTGCGGAACTCATGAGGAAATCGTGAATTCCGGCTCGCGATGCGTGCCCTATCCAGCGAGTTGACGTAGGGTCACGCGGACGTCGAGGGGGAGGGGGGTCCGGCTCATGACGGATCGGACACGGATACCAGGACGCGGGTCCGCGGTGTGGGGGATATCGACCCGGTTCGGCCGGGTGGCGCGCAAGGGCGGGGCCGCCGTGGTCGTCTCCGCCTTCGTGGCCGCCGCGCTGACCGCCTCTCAGGGGCCGGTCGCGGCCGTCACCGAGGTGTCGACGGTCGCGGAGCCCGCACCGGTACCCGACGGCTCCGCGGGGGACGGCTCCTACTTCACCGCCCTGCCACCCCTGGTGAGCCCCGAGCCGCCGGCCGTGCTGCTGCCCGAGGGCGGGGCGGCTCCGACCCCGGCGCCGACCGTGGTGCCGGCCGCCGTGGATCCGGGTCCGGGCAGCGGGTCCGCCGCTGCGGGCGGGGCCGAGGGCGCACAGGGCATACCGGCGAGCGTGCTCGCCGCGTACCGGGGCGCGGAGCGGGTGGTCGGCGGGAGCGACCCCGGATGCGGGCTGCGCTGGCAGCTCCTCGCGGCGATCGGCAAGGTCGAATCCGGGCAGGCGCGCGGCGGCCAGGTCGACACCACGGGCAGGACGCTGCGGCCGATCCTGGGGCCGGTGCTCGACGGCAACGGCTTCGCGAACATCTCGGACACCGACGGCGGGGCCTACGACGGGGATTCGCGCTACGACCGCGCGATCGGGCCGATGCAGTTCATCCCGTCCACCTGGGCCTCGTGGGGCCAGGACGCCAACGGCGACGGCCGCCGCGACCCCCACAACGTGCACGATGCCGCGCTCGCGGCGGGGCGTTACCTCTGCGCCGGTACGCGTGACCTGCGGGTGGACGCGGATCTGGACCGGGCCGTGCTGTCGTACAACCAGTCCTCCGCGTACCTGCGGACGGTGCGGTCGTGGTTCACGTACTACCTGAAGGGCGTACGGGAAGTCCCGGACGGGCGGGGCGGCGGCAGCGGTGGTGGCGCCGGTACCGGTACCGGTACCGGTACCGGGGGCAATCAGGGGGCCACGCCCCCGAAGCCGAGCCCGAGCCCTACGCCGAAGCCGACGCCTTCGCCGAAGCCGACCCCGAGTCCCACGCCTTCGCCGAAGCCGACGCCCACGCCCACCCCGAGCCCGACGCCCACCCCGAGCCCGACGCCGACGCCGACGCCGACGCCGACGCCGACTCCGAGTCCGACGCCCACCCCGAGTCCGACGCCCACGCCGAGCCCGAGCCCGACGCCGACTCCCACGCCAACTCCGAGCCCGACGCCTTCACCCAAGCCCACGCCGACTCCGGCCCCGAGCCCCACGCCGAGTCCGAAGCCCACCCCGGCTCCGTCGCCGAAGCCCACCCCGAAGCCCACCGCGTCGGTCTCCCCGTCGCCGAAGCCCTCGCCTTCCGCGTCCGCCGGCACTCCGGCGCCCACGAAGACCCCCTGACACCCACCGCGGCCCGCTCCCTGACCAGGGGGCGGGCCGCGGCATGTCCCCGTACACCGCTCCGGTGCCCGGGTCGCCGCGAGGTCCCCGCGCTAGCAGTGGCGCAAACGGTTCTCATCTGTCATCCGCATTGCTACGGTGCCACCGCCCTGACACCCCATCAGATTCCGGAGGCCCCGGCATGCGCGCAATCGTCGCCGCCGCCAGCGGTCTCGTCCTCGCGGTGCTCCTCGTCTTCGCCATCACGGCGACCGGGGCGCCGGAAGGCAAGACCTCACCGAAGCCCCTGCTCACCACCGCGCCCGCCGCGCCCGGAAAGTAGAGGAGGGCCCGGCCATGCGACGCAGAGCAAGCCTCGTCCTGCTAGCCGTAGCCGTGTTCTGTGCAGCCCTCGCGCCGCTGCTGCGCTGGTACGCGTACCCCAGGCTCGCGAAGATCCCGCCGAACCAGTACCAGGAGATGGTGCTGGAGGCGAAGGACGCGACCCTCGTCGACTACTCCACCCTGCAGCCGAAGAAGGTCGACAAGGTCACCATCGTCCAGACCCTCAAGGGCAACGTCGAGGCGTCGAAGGAGATCGAGGCCAGCGCCGGCAAGGACGTCGTAGTCTGGGACACCTTGACCCACATCATGGATCCGGACGGGAAGATGGTCTCCCAGATCCCCGAGCGCTACATCTTCGACGCCCACAGCCAAGACCCGGTGCACGCCACCGGCGAGGCCGTGGACGGGGACGCGGTCAAGCGCGAGGGCATCGAGTTCAAGTGGCCGTTCTTCACCGAGCCGCGCGACTACCTCTACTTCGACGCGCAGACCCGCAGCTCCTCACCGATCCACTACGTGGGTCCGCGCAAGTTCAAGGGCCTGGACGTCTACTACTTCGAGCAGACCGTGCCGTGGACGAAGGTCGGGCTGCCGAAGAAGATGCCGATCGAAGGCATCAACCCGGCGACGTTCGAGCAGGACACCGGGACCAGCCTCTGGTACACGACCAAGGCGATGTTCTGGGTCGACCCGGTGACCGGGGCGCCCGTCAACGCCGAGCAGGAGATCCGGCAGGAGATGCGCGGCGGGAGCATCGCGGGCAGCGCGCCCGACGGGAAGCTCACCGTCTTCGCCGGGCACGTGAAGATCCGCGAGGACTACAGCGACTACACCGTCGACCTGGTCAAGTCGAACCGGGTCATGGTCCTCGCGCTGCACACGTATGCCCCGATCGGGCTGGCGGCCGGCGGGCTCGCGCTCCTCGGGTTCGCCCTGCTGCTGGAGGCGCGCGGCCGGCGCCCCGAGCGGGAGGGGCCGCTCAGCGCTTGAGCCGGGCGTTGGTGTGCCGGGTGGGCTCGGCGGTCGCCGGGTCCTCGGGCCACGGGTGCTTGGGGTAGCGGCCGCGGAGCTCGGCGCGGACGGCGCGGTAGCCGCCCTGCCAGAAGGACGCCAGATCGGCGGTGACCGCGGCGGGCCGGCCGGCGGGCGACAGGAGATGGACGAGTACGGGAACCCCCGCGACCCGGGGGGTCTCGGCCAGCCCGAACAGTTCCTGGAGCTTGACCGCCAGCACGGGCTGACCGTGCTCGGCGGCGTAGTCGACGCGGATCCGGGAGCCGCTCGGCACCTCGATCCGCTCCGGGGCCAGCTCGTCGAGCCGGGCGGCCTCACCCGTGGCCCAGGGCAGCAGCCGGTTCAGCGCCTGCCCCGCGTCGATCCGCGCGAGGTCGCCGCGGCGGCGGGCCCGCGACAGCTCCGGCTCCAGCCAGTCGTCGGCACGCTCCAGCAGGTCCCCGTCGTCCGCCACGTCGGGCCAGGGCGGGCCGAGCGTGCGGTGCAGGAATCCGAGCCGGGCCCGCAGCGCCTGCGAGTCCGGGCTCCAGCGCAGCAGGCCGAGCCCCTCGGTCCGGAGCCCGTCGAGCAGCGCGGCCCGGACGAGGGCGCGGTCGGGGTTGCGCAGGGGGCGCTCGGCGAGCTCGATGGCGCCGAGTCGTTCCACGGAGCGCGCGACGAGGTCGCCGTCCTCCCAGTGGACCTCCTCACCGGAGCGGAACAGGTGGCCTGCGGCGGCGCGGGCGGTCTCCTCGTCGATGAGGGCTCCGAGCCGGACGCGGGCGGACGCGGAGTGAGGGGGCCTGTCGGCGACTGCGACGGCCAGCCAGGGCGCGCTGCGCAGCCCTGACCCTTCGCCGAGTTCGGCCCCGGTCCCGGAGGCCATGAGGAAGGCTCCCTGGCCCTTGGCCCTGGCGACCCGCTCGGGGAAGGCCAGCGCGGCCACGAGCCCGGCGGCGGCGTCGTCGGGTGCAGCGCCGCTGCCGGGGCTCCGCCCCGGACCCCGCTCCTCAAACGCCGGAGGGGCTGGATTTCGGCTGATGCCGCCCGAAGGGGTCCGGGGCGCGGCCCCGCCCCGCGGCGGAGCCGCGTCGTCCGGCACAGCGGGAAGGGGCGGGGTGGGGGATGGCCCCGCAGGGTCCCCTCCGGCCGCGGCGCGCTCCAGGCGGCGGGCCTCCGCGCGCCAGCGCGATGCGTACGGGTCGCCGCCCGCACGGGCCCGGCGCCAGGACGCGGCCAGGTCGTCCCCGTACTCCCGGGGCGGCTCCTCGCTCAGCAGGGCCACCAGTTCCGCCGCCCGCCGGGGGCCCAGGGCAGCGGAGCCGTCGAGGAGGGCCCGGGCGAGGCGCGGGTGCAGGCCCAGCCGGGCCATCCGCAGCCCCCGCGGGGTCGGCCGGCCCGCCGGGGACACCGCTCCCACCGCGAGCAGCACCTCGCGTGCCGCGGCCATGGCCCCGGCCGGCGGTGGATCCAGCAGGGCCAGGCCGGTCGCGTCCGGGTCGCCCCAGCAGGCGGCCTGGAGGGCGAACTGCGCGAGGTCCGCGATCCGGATCTCGGGGGAGGGGTACGCGGACAGCCGCCCGTCCTCCGCCTCGGCCCAGCAGCGGTACACCGTGCCCGGGGCCTCGCGCCCGGCGCGGCCCGCGCGCTGGCGGCCGGCCGCGCGGGACGCCCGTACGGTGGCCAGCGCTCCCAGGCCCCGGGCGTGGTCGACCCGGGGTTCGCGGGCCAGCCCCGAGTCCACGACGATCCGTACGCCGGGCACGGTGAGGCTGGACTCCGCGACGGCGGTGGACAGGATGACCCGGCGGTGCGGCGCGGGGGAGAGCGCCGCGTCCTGGACGGAGGCCGGAGCGCGGCCGTGTATCTGGAGGAGCTCCGCGTCGAGGCCGCCGAGCTGCCCGGCGACCCGGGCGATCTCACCGACGCCGGGCAGGAAGCACAGTAGGTCGCCGGAACGTTCCGCCAGCGCCCGCCGCACCACCGAGGCCACGTGCGTCAGCTGCGCCGGATCCACCCGCATCCCGTGCGGCGGCCGCACCGGGCGGGCCGGCGGGGCCCACACGGTCTCCACCGGGTAGGAGACCCCGGCTGCCTCCACGACGGGGGCGTCCCCCAGGAGGCGGGCCCAGCCCGCGGCGTCGGTGGTCGCCGAGGCAGCGAGGAGCCGCAGCTCCGGGCGCAGGGTTTCCCGTACGTCCAGGAGGAAGGCGGCGACCGCGTCGGCGTCCAGGTGCCGCTCGTGGCACTCGTCCAGGATCACCAGGTCGGTCCCGGAGAGTTCCTGGTCCCGCTGGAGCCGCTGGAGCAGCACCCCGGTGGTGACCACCTCGACCACGGTGGACGGCCCGACCACCCGCTCCCCGCGCACGGTGAAGCCGACGGAGGCGCCGACCTGCTCGCCGAGCAGCCAGGCCATCCGCCGGGCCGCCGCGCGGGCGGCGATCCGGCGGGGTTCGGCGACCACGACCCGGCGGCGCGGGCCGTTCCCCACCAGCCCCGCGAGCACCAGGGGCACCAGCGTGGTCTTGCCGGTGCCCGGTGGGGCGCAGAGCACGGCGGCGCCGTGGGCGTCGAGCGCCGAGACGAGCGCGGGCAGGGCTTCCCGTACGGGAAGGGCGTCGAGGTCGGCCGTGCGGATCGCGCGCTGTCCCGTCACCGGCTCAGTCCCGCTCGCAGACGAAGATCGCCGTACCGGGGATGAGGTTGCCGCGCAGCGGGGACCAGCCGCCCCACTCCTGGCTGTTCCACGCGGGCCATTCCGGCTCGACCAGGTCGACGAGGCGGAAACCGCCCGCGACCACGTCGCGTACCCGGTCGCCGATCGTGCGGTGGTGCTCCACATATACGGCGCGGCCCTGCTCGTCCTGCTCGACGTACGGGGTGCGGTCGAAGTAGGAGGCCGCGACGGACAGCCCCTCGGGGCCCGGCTCGTCGGGGAAGGCCCAGCGGACGGGATGGGTGACGGAGAAGACCCAGCGGCCGCCGGGGCGCAGGACGCGGCGCACCTCGCGCATGACGTTGACGGGGTCGGCGACGAAGGGGACGGCCCCGTAGGCGGAGCAGGCGAGGTCGAAGGAGCCGTCGCGGAAGGGCAGGCGCCCGGCGTCGGCCTCGACCAGCGGAACGTCCTCGCCGATGCGCAGGGCGTGCTGGAGCTGGCGGTGGGAGAGGTCCAGGGCGACGGGGCGGGCGCCCTGGGCGGCCAGCCAGCGCGAGCACTGGGCGGCGCCGGCGCCGATCTCCAGGACGTCCTTGCCCTTGAGGGAGGCGGCGGGCCCGAGCAGGGCGGCCTCCGCCTCGTCCAGGCCCTCGGGGCCCCAGACGAAGCGGTCGTCGCCCAGGAACGCTCCGTGCTCGCTCTGGTAGTCGTCGGCGTTGCGGTCCCACCAGCCACGGCTGGCCCGGCTGCTCTCCGCTTCCCCGGCGTCACGCCGTGTGGCCTCGGAATCGTCCTCGGCGGCCGATCCGGCTTCGTACGCCTCTTCGGGGGCGCAGTCCTCTTGGCTCATGGTGCCCGTCGTCGTAGTCTGCGAATGTCTGGGGAAAGCGGGCCGGAAGGGCCATCGGCGCCTGCCTGCCTGCTAATTGTGCCGGTTGTGCGGTGATCTGCCCGGGGTGTGCGCCTTCGCGCATTGACCCTGTCCGGCTGCCCCCGTATGCTACAAGTTGCGCTGCGAGCCTGTGCTCCTCAGACCTAGCAGGCTGCGCTTGTATCTGTTGATGACCCCTCGGTTTTCGAGGCCCCCGCCCCGCACTTCGCGGAACTGGGGCTTCCTTGGCTGTCCGGCTTCTTCGGCAGATGCCGATAAGGGCTCCCGGCGTAGCAGTACCTACGACTTTCTGTCCGTAACCGGAGCCCTTACCCACATGACGAGCAGCACCGAGACCACCGCCACCACCCCGCAGGTTGCGGTCAACGACATCGGTGACGAGGCAGCGTTCCTCGCCGCGATCGACGAGACGATCAAGTACTTCAACGACGGCGACATCGTCGACGGCGTCATCGTGAAGGTCGACCGTGACGAGGTTCTCCTCGACATCGGTTACAAGACCGAGGGCGTCATTCCGAGCCGCGAACTCTCGATCAAGCACGATGTCGACCCGAACGAGGTCGTCAAGGTCGGCGACGAGATCGAGGCCCTGGTTCTCCAGAAGGAGGACAAGGAAGGCCGTCTGATCCTGTCCAAGAAGCGTGCGCAGTACGAGCGCGCCTGGGGCACGATCGAGAAGATCAAGGAAGAAGACGGCATCGTCACCGGTACCGTCATCGAGGTCGTCAAGGGTGGACTCATCCTCGACATCGGCCTCCGCGGCTTCCTGCCGGCCTCCCTCGTCGAGATGCGTCGCGTCCGCGACCTCCAGCCCTACGTGGGCAAGGAGCTCGAGGCGAAGATCATCGAGCTGGACAAGAACCGCAATAACGTGGTCCTGTCCCGCCGCGCCTGGCTCGAGCAGACCCAGTCCGAGGTTCGCCAGACGTTCCTCACCACCCTGCAGAAGGGTCAGGTCCGCTCCGGCGTCGTTTCCTCGATCGTCAACTTCGGTGCCTTCGTGGACCTGGGTGGCGTCGACGGTCTCGTCCACGTCTCCGAGCTGTCCTGGAAGCACATCGACCACCCGTCCGAGGTTGTCGAGGTCGGCCAGGAAGTCACCGTCGAGGTCCTCGACGTCGACATGGACCGCGAGCGTGTCTCCCTGTCGCTGAAGGCGACGCAGGAAGACCCGTGGCAGCAGTTCGCCCGGACGCACCAGATCGGTCAGGTCGTCCCGGGTAAGGTCACCAAGCTGGTTCCGTTCGGTGCGTTCGTCCGCGTGGACGAGGGCATCGAGGGTCTGGTCCACATCTCCGAGCTGGCCGAGCGCCACGTGGAGATCCCGGAGCAGGTCGTCCAGGTCAACGACGAGATCTTCGTCAAGGTCATCGACATCGACCTCGAGCGTCGCCGGATCTCGCTGTCCCTGAAGCAGGCCAACGAGTCCTTCGGTGCCGACCCGGCGTCGGTCGAGTTCGACCCGACCCTGTACGGCATGGCCGCGTCTTACGACGACCAGGGGAACTACATCTACCCCGAGGGCTTCGACCCCGAGACCAACGACTGGCTCGAGGGCTTCGACAAGCAGCGCGAAGCCTGGGAGGGCCAGTACGCCGAGGCGCAGCAGCGCTTCGAGCAGCACCAGGCCCAGGTCATCAAGAGCCGCGAGGCCGACGAGGCCGCCGCTGCCGAGGGTGCGGCCGCTCCGGCCGCGGGCAGCAGCAGCAGCGCCGGTGCGGGCATCTCGGGTGGTTCGTACTCCTCCGAGGGTGCTGACGAGACCTCTGGCGCCCTGGCGTCCGACGAGGCCCTCGCCGCGCTCCGCGAGAAGCTGGCCGGCGGCCAGAGCTGATCGCAGCAGCACGGTGTGAGCCGAGCTGATCTTCACCGGTAAGGCCCGTCCCCTCAGGGGGGCGGGCCTTACCGCGTTGTGGGGCGGAGCCGCATGTTCTGTGAACGCCGCGCCAACTGGGGAATGGTCACGGCTCCTTGGACGTTCTTGCCAGAGAACGCGGCGGAGGAGGAGTGGTGGCAGTGCTTGATCCACAGGGTTTGTACGAATGGGACGCCAAGGGCCTGGCGGTGGCCGACCTGGCGCTCGCCCAGGACTCGGCCGGGCTGGTCATGCTCTACCACTTCGAGGGGTACATAGACGCGGGCGAGACCGGCGAGCAGATCGTCGAGCGGCTGCTCGGCACGCTGCCCCACCAGGTCGTGGCCCGGTTCGACGCGGACCGCCTGGTGGACTACCGGGCACGCCGTCCGCTCCTGACCTTCCAGCGCGACCACTGGACGGAGTTCGAGGAGCCCCTGCTGGAAGTGCGCCTCGTCCAGGACGCCACGGGCGCGCCCTTCCTGCTGCTCTCCGGCCCCGAGCCGGACGTGGAGTGGGAGCGCTTCTCCGTCGCCGTCCGGCAGATCGTCGAGCGCCTGGGCGTGCGGCTCTCCGTCAACTTCCACGGCATCCCCATGGGCGTCCCGCACACCCGGCCCGTCGGCATCACCCCGCACGGCAACCGGACCGACCTGATGCCCGGACACCGCAGCCCCTTCGACGAGGCCCAGGTCCCCGGCAGCGCCGAGTCGCTGGTCGAGTTCCGCCTCGGTCAGGCCGGGCACGACGTCCTGGGCGTCGCCGCCCACGTACCGCACTACGTGGCGCGCTCCCCGTACCCCGATGCCGCGCTGACCGCCCTCGAGGCGATCACCGCCGCCACGGGCCTGGTCCTGCCGTCGGTCGCGCACGCGCTGCGCACCGAGGCGCACCGCACGCAGACGGAGATCGACCGGCAGATCCGGGAGGGCGACGAGGAGCTGGTCAGTCTCGTGCAGGGGCTGGAGCACCAGTACGACGCGGCGGCCGGCGCCGAGACGCGGGGCAACATGATCGCGGAGCCCGCGGAGATCCCGTCGGCGGACGAGATCGGCCTCGAATTCGAGCGGTTCCTGGCGGAGCGCGAGGGCGAGGGCTGAGGCTCCCTCCGTGCTCGGGGGGCTGTACGGATCCCAGGGCGCGGGGGTTAGTCTGCCGGGCATGCTGAAAGTTGGTCTGACAGGCGGAATCGGCGCCGGCAAGAGCGAGGTCTCGCGGCTGCTGGCGGGGTACGGGGCGGTCGTCGTGGACGCCGACCGGATCGCGCGGGAGGTCGTGGAGGCGGGTACGTCCGGGCTCGCGGCGGTGGTGGCCGCCTTCGGGGAGTCCGTACTGACTCCCGAGGGCGCGCTGGACCGGCCGAAACTGGGGTCGATCGTGTTCGCGGACCCCGAGAAGCTGCGCACCCTCAACGGGATCGTGCACCCGCTGGTCGGGGCCCGGTCCGCCGAGCTGGAAGCCGCTGCGGGGCCCGAGGCGATCGTGGTGCACGACGTACCGCTGCTCGCGGAGAACGGGCTCGCGCCGCTGTACGACCTGGTCGTCGTCGTGGACGCGGCGCCCGCCACGCAGCTGTCCCGGCTCACGGGGCTGCGGGGCATGGAGGAGTCGGAGGCCCGGGCCCGGATGGCCGCGCAGGCCACGCGGGAACAGCGGCTGGCCGTGGCCACGCTCGTGATCGACAACGACGGGCCACTGGAGGCGCTGGAGCCCCAGGTACGCAAGGTGTGGGAAGAGCTCACGGCGCGGGCGGCGGGCGTCGGCGGGGCATGAGGGAGCCGCGCGGGGCGTGAGGGGTGCCGCGGCGGGGCACGACGGGTGGCGCGCGCGGGGGGTGCCGTGGGGCGCTGATCGGCCGCTTCGGGTCCCGCGCGGGCGTCTCCGGTAGCGGCATCCGCACATCGACCGCACGATGCGAGACACGGACCCGTGCCGCCGCTCTGCCGTGTGCCCCGGGTGCGTCCTACCGGAGAAAGGCGCCGTGCATGCCCGTCGACCCGTCCCTCGCCGCCCTGCTCGACCAGGTCAACGCCGGACCCGCCCCCCGGATCATCGACACCGATCCCGAGGTGCTGCGCGCGGGGAACCGCAAGATGGGCGCCGTCCTGGCACTGCCGGAGCCGATCGAGGTCGGCTCGGTCCAGGACACCGCCGTCCCCGGGCCTGCCGGGCGGATCCCCCTCCGCGTCTACCGGCCCGAACGCGCAGGGCCCGTTCCCACGGTGGTCTTCTTCCACGGCGGCGGCTGGCTCTCCGGCGACCTCGACACCCATGACGACGTCACCCGGCGGATGTGCCGCGACGTGAACGCCGTGGTCGTGGCCGTCGACTACCGCCTGGCCCCCGAGCACCCCTTCCCCGCCGCCTACGACGACTGCCTCGCCGCCGCCCACCACGTGGCCGACCGCATCGACGAATACGGCGGCCGCCGCGACCGCCTCGCCGTCGCCGGTGACAGCGCCGGAGGCAATCTGGCCGCCGCCGTCGCCCTGACCTTCCGCGACGAAGGCCGGCCGCTCGCCGCGCAACTGCTGGTCTACCCCGCCACCGACTTCGTCGGCGACCACCCCTCACGTACCGAGAACGCCACCGGATACGGTCTGGGAACCCAGGACGTCCTGGATTTCCAGCATCTCTACGCGGGAGACGACCCCGCCGTCCGCGGCTCCTTCCAGGTCTCCCCGCTGCGCGCCGGGAACTTCACCGGCCTCGCCCCCGCGGTCATCGGCACCGCCCAGTACGACCCGCTGCGCGACGAGGGCAAGGCCTACGCCGCAGCCCTCACCGACGCCGGTGTGGACGTCTTCGCCCGTACCTACGACGGGCTGGTCCACGCCTTCCTCAACCTCTTCCCCGTCTCCCCGGCCGCCGACGCCGCCGTCACCGAGCTGTACGCCCGACTCGAGGAGCGACTCGGCTGACGGAACAGGCTGACGGAATAGTGGGCGGTGCGAGGGGCGTTGAAGGCGCCTGTAGAGGGAAGGAACAGACCGTGTCCGACACCACGCCGCAGCTCCCGCCGCCCCCTCGGTCCTCGTCGCCCGAGACGCACGTCATCGACTACCGGGCCGCCGAGCAGCTCCTCGCCGCGCGCGACCCGCGCGGTGCGGTGAAGCTGCTCGACTCGGTCATAGCCGCGCACCCGGAGAACACGGCGGCCCGGCTGCTCCGTGCCCGGGCCTTCTTCGCCGCCGCCCAATTGCGGCCGGCGGAGCTGGAGTTCGAGATCGTGCTGGAGCGGGAGCCGGACAACGCGTTCGCCCACTTCGCACTGGCCCGGACCCACGAGCGCGCGGGCCGGCCGGAGCAGGCCCGCAAGCACTTCCGCCTCGCGGCTGCCCTCGACCCCCAGCCGGACTACCTGGCGGCGGCCCGCTTCGAGAAGTAGCCGGATGACCGGGGCGGGCAGCCGGGGGCCGGACGTCTAGTGGCCAGGGGGCTCGTACGGCGGGACGTCGCGGCCCGGCTGGTAGTGCGGGCCCTGGTGGATGCGGCGGAGCACCACGGCCAGGTCCACGGCCGCGAGGACGGTGACGGCGGCGCAGGCCGCCGCCCATCCGGGCCGGGCGGCGAGCGCGAACGCCGCCGCCCCGGCGCCGGACCAGATCATCCCCCACAGACTCAGCCAGAACCGCAGCCGCAGCGCACTGCGGGCGGTCACCGGTTCGTTTCCGGTGCGCATGGCCATCGCCGCCTCCACGCCGTTGCCCACCCTCCCCGGCTTCTCCGTCACTTCCATGGTCCCACCGGGGGCGTGACGCGTCAGGGGTTGAGCTTGTTCACCGCCTTGACGGTCGTCTTCTTGAAGGCCGGGACGGGGGCGTGGCTCAGGTTGCCCATCTGCCCCCACTGCACGACCGTCACGGTGGAGCCGTCGCGCCCGAT
Source organism: Streptomyces sp. NBC_01264 (assembly GCF_026340675.1). Classification (NCBI taxonomy): domain Bacteria; kingdom Bacillati; phylum Actinomycetota; class Actinomycetes; order Kitasatosporales; family Streptomycetaceae; genus Streptomyces; species Streptomyces sp. NBC_01264. The sequence continues at coordinate 2,797,480 of NZ_JAPEOX010000001.1, read as the reverse complement.
GCCGTACAGGTGCACGCCGGGCTCGGACTCCGGGATGGAGGTGTGCACCCCGTAGACGTGCGCGCCCTCCTCGACGCTGACCTTCCCGTAGTCCTGCCAGGAGGCCGTACCGCCCGGGGTCTCGCGCAGCCAGTCGGCGGCGCAGGCCGCCACCTTGCGCTCCAGGGCCGCCGCCAGCTTGACGGCCGCGGCGCTGGAGGACGTACGCACGGACAGCTGCACCGCGCCCGTGTCGAACTCGGTGCTGAAGTTGCGGTGCCAGCTTCCGGTGGCGGGGAGCACGCCGTCCAGGCAGAGCGGAGCGAACTCGGGCAGCCCCTTGGTGACCTTCCCGGCGTACCAGGCGGAGCCGGGGTGAGGGGGCAGGTCGGTGCCGGACAGGAACCCGGGCGCGGTGACGGCGGCCGAGGAGGTGGTGGAGGCGGTGAGGACGAGGGCGGTGGCGGCGGCCGCGGTGGCCGCGAGGACGGCGGTGGCCCGGGCGGTGCGTCGGAACATGGTCGGTTCTCCCCGTGAGGTCGTGAGGTCGTGAGTTCGTGAGGCTCGTGTTGGTGCGGTGGTGCTTCTGATGAAGGCTGTACCCCGGCCCGGGCCCGGGCCTACGGTTCGGGACGAACTCGGGACAATGGAACGGCCGTACGCACCCTCAGCTGCGGGAACATCCTTGACATGGAACGGAACTCCGGGACGGGGAGATCGGCCGAGGCGCAGGCGTTCGCGCGGTCGATGAGGGAACTGAAGGAGCGCAGCGGTCGGAGCTTCGGGGCTCTGGCACGCGTCCTCCACACGAGCACGTCGACCCTGCACAGGTACTGCAGCGGTGAGGCGCTGCCCGCGGAGTTCGTGGTGGTCGACCGCTTCGCGCGGGCCTGCGAGGCGACGCCGGCGGATCTGCTGGAACTGCACCGGGCCTGGCTGCTGGCGGATGCGCGGCGGCGGGCGGTCACGGTGGTGGTGGTGGAGGCGGAGCCCGCGGGCGAGGGGGAGCGGGCGGAGGCGGATCCGCCTCCTGAGGCGGCAGTGCCGGGGACGGCGGCGGTGCCGGTACCGGTGGCGCGTAGGCCCAGACGCCGCAGCCTGTTGCTGGCCGGGGTGGCTGCGGCCGCGGTCGTGGCCCTCGCCGTGGGCGTCGGATGGCTTCCGCCCGCGGGTGCGGACCGCCGGGCACCGCAGGCGGGACCGACGGGGGCCGTTTCGGGTACGGATGCGGGTCCGGCGGGGGCCACGGGGAGCGGGACGGCCACGGCGCCGCCGGCGTCGGAGGCCGCGCCCACGGAGCCGGGAGCGACCGGGCCGCCACCACCGTCGGGGACCGGCCCGGCGGCGGGTGCGTCGACCGGCGCGACGGGAGCGTCGACCGGACCGCCCTCGGCGACGGGCGGCCCCTCGCCCGCGGTCCCACCCCTGCGGGCGGCCGTACGGTCGCACGTGTGGGCGGCGGGCTGTGACCATGCCTACCTCGCCGAGACCGCACCCGCGGCGGTGCCCCCGCCACCGGTGGAGGCGGACGCCCCGGCGTGGGCGGCGGGCCGCAGGGCCGTCCACGCGGGGACGCAGATCGTGGAGGTGACCCTGCTGGGGACGGGGCCGGACCCGGTGGTCCTGGAGGACCTGGAGGTACGGGTGGCCGGGCGACGGGCCCCGCTGCCGTGGAACGTCTACCAGATGTCGCAGGGCTGCGGGGGAGGGCTCACCCCGGCCGGATTCACGGTCAACCTGGACGCGCCCCGCCCACTGGCCCGGCCGGTGGCCGGGAACGACGAGGGGGAGAAGATCGAGGCGCCCGCCTTCCCGCTCCGGGTCTCGGCCGCGGAACCGGCCGTCCTGCGGGTGGTGGCGAGCAGCACCGGCTGCGACTGCGACTGGTACCTGGACCTTCGCTGGAGCGGACCCAAGGGGTCCGGCACCCTGCGGCTCGACGAGGGCGGGCGGCCGTGGCGGGTCTCCGCGGTCTCCTCGGACCGTCCGGTCTACGGCTATGCCCACGAGCGGGGCCGCTGGAGCCGCTGAACGGCTCCGCCGGGCCACCGGACTCCGACCGCCGGTGGCGGGGCGGGGCTGCCGCCACCGCCGTCCCGGTGCGGGTGGTTCGGCCCTGCGGGGCGAGGTCCCCTACCCGCCCTTCGCCCGTTCCCCGGGCTCCGCCCGGACCCGTTGCCGGGGGCCAGCCCCCCCTACCCCGCTCCTCAAACGCCGGAGGGGCTGGATACACCCAGCCCCTCCGGCGTTTGAGGAGCGGGGTAGGGGGCGGAGCCCCAGGGGATCCGGGCAGCGCCCGGGGAACGGTGGAAGTGTGGGTAGGGGACTCCGCCCCGCAGGGCCGGCCACCCGCACCCGACCACCGCGCCGCCGGGCCACCGCCCAGCCGGAGCCGCGGAGCTCCCGAGCCTCGGGAAACGTGCAGCTCAGCGGGATTGTCAGTGGGGCCGCCTAGACTCGGGGCAGAGGGGATTCGGCGGCTGTGAAGGTGGCGGGAACGGGATGGGCATGCCGACGACGTCGCGCGCGCCGGGGCAGCCGGCCGGCGCCGACGCCGGGTCCGCGCTGTCGCGGCACGCCGCCGTGTTCCTGCCCGCCGCCGTGCCCCGCAAGAGCCGCATCGCGTTCTGGGCGCCCGAGGGGGACCCGTTGCCGGCCGAGGGTGACCCGGCCACGCTCCAGGTGGTGCGTCCCCACGGCGAGGGCGTCCGTACCCGCACGGTGCCCGCCGTCACGCTGACGGTCACCGCCGCCCTGCCCGTGCTGGTGCGCGCTGCCCGTGGGCCCTTCGCGCATCCCGCGACCCGCGCCTGGGGGACCGCCGCGGTCCAGGCGCTGTCCCTCATCGCACGGGGCCGACTGCTGCCCGGGCTGACCCCCGAGGGGGTCGACGCCTGGCGGGCCGGGCCCCTGGACGCCGAGGACATCGCGCATCTGCGCGCGGTCGCCGCCGCCCTGCCCCACGAGGGGTACGCCACCCCGCTCGCCGGACGCCGTCCGCTCCAGCTGCCCGAACCGGAGGCGCTGGTCAGGGCGTTCCTCGACGCCGTCGCCGACAGCCTGCCCCGGACCCCGGCCGCCGCCTTCGCCGCGGGCCGTCCCTTCGCGGCCCGCGAGCCGCAGCGGGTCCCGGGGATGCGGGACTGGGCCGCGCAGGTCGCCTCGGGCGCGGACACCGGAGTCGGGATCTCGCTGCGCCTCGACCTGTCCTCCTTCCGCCTCTTCGACGAGGCGGAGAGCGGGGCGAAGCCGGGGGAGGACGTCCGCCGCGCCGGAGCCGCCGTCGTCCAGGTGCACAGCCTCGCCGACCCGACCCTGGTCACGGACGCCGCGATGCTCTGGGCGGGCGCCGCCGCGGCCGGCTTCGGACCCCGCGCCCGGATCGACGCCGTCCTCGCGCTGCGCCGGGCGGCCCGGGTCTGGCCGCCGCTGCTGCGGCTGCTGGACCAGCCGGTTCCCGATGTCCTGGCCCTTTCGGACCCCGAGCTCGAGGATCTGCTGGGCCGCGCCGCGACCCGGCTGGCGGAGGCCGGAGTCCTGGTCCACTGGCCGCGCGAGCTGGCTCGTACGCTGTCCGCGACCGCGGTCGTACGGTCCACCGCGCCCGGTTCCGCCACCGACGGCACCGCGTTCTTCGACGCCGAGCACCTCTTCGCCTTCTCCTGGGAGCTGGCGCTCGGCGGGGACCGGCTCACCCCGGGGGAGATGGACGCGCTCGCGCAGGCCCACCGGCCCGTGGTGCGGCTGCGCGACCAGTGGGTGCGGGTCGATCCGGAGCTGGTGCGCAAGGCACGCAAGCGGGAGCTGGGTCTTCTGGATCCGGTGGAAGCGCTGGCGGCCGTACTGACGGGGACGGCCGAGGTCGAGGGGGAACCGGTGCCCGCGGTGCCCGTGGGGGCGCTGGCCGCCCTGCGGGACCGGCTGACCGGGGAACTGGCCCCGCTGCCCCAGCCGGCCGGGCTCAAGGCCACCCTGCGCGACTACCAGGCCCGCGGGCTGGCCTGGCTGGACCTGATGACCTCGCTCGGACTCGGCGGCTGCCTCGCCGACGACATGGGCCTGGGCAAGACCGTCACCCTGATCGCGCTGCACCTGCACCGCGACCGTCCCGAGCCGACGCTGGTGGTCTGCCCGGCCTCGCTGCTGGGCAACTGGCAGCGGGAGATCGAGAAGTTCGCCCCCGGCACGCCGGTGCGCCGTTTCCACGGAGCCGGCCGCAGCCTTGAGGGACTGACGGACCAGCCCGCCGGGGGATTCGTCCTCACCACCTACGGAACCATGCGCGCGGGAGCGGCCCGGCTGGCCGAACAGCCCTGGGGCATGGTCGTCGCGGACGAGGCCCAGCACGTCAAGAATCCGCACTCGGCGACCGCCAAGGCGCTGCGCACGATCCCGGCGCCCGCCCGGGTGGCGCTGACCGGCACCCCGGTGGAGAACAACCTCTCCGAGCTGTGGGCGCTCCTCGACTGGACCACGCCCGGACTGCTCGGCCCGCTCACCGCGTTCCGGGCCCGGCACGCCCGGCCCGTGGAGCACCAGACGGAGGAGGACGGGGGCAACGAGGCGGCGGTCGCCCGACTGGCCGCGCTGGTCCGGCCGTTCCTGCTGCGGCGCAAGAAGTCCGATCCCGGGATCGCGCCCGAGCTGCCGCCGAAGACGGAGACCGACCACCCCGTGTCCCTCACTCGCGAGCAGGCCTCCCTCTACCAGGCGGCCGTCGACGAGGCGATGGCCGTGATCGGCGCGAGCGAGGGCATCGAGCGGCGCGGCATGATCATGAAGCTGCTCGCCTCGCTCAAGCAGATCTGCAACCACCCCGCCCAGTATTTGAAAGAGCACAGCTTGAAAGAGCACGGCTTGAAAGAGCACAGCTTGAAGGAAGTGGAGCCCCGGATCGCGAACCGGTCCGGGAAGCTGGCCCTCCTCGACGAGCTGCTCGACACGATCCTGGCCGAGGGCGGCTCGGTGCTGGTCTTCACGCAGTACGTGACGATGGCCCGGCTCATCGAGCGCCATCTGACCGCGCGCGGCATCTCCCACCAACTGCTGCACGGGGGCACGCCCGTTCCGCGCCGCGAGGAGCTCGTGGACCGCTTCCAGGCGGGCGAGGTGCCCGTCTTCCTGCTCTCCCTCAAGGCGGCCGGCACCGGCCTCAACCTCACCCGCGCCGGGCACGTCATCCACTACGACCGCTGGTGGAACCCGGCCGTCGAGGAACAGGCCACCGACCGCGCCTACCGCATCGGCCAGACCCAGCCCGTCCAGGTCCACCGGATCATCGCCGAAGGCACCGTCGAGGACCGCATCGCCGAAATGCTGGAGGCCAAGCGGGCGCTGGCCGATGCCGTACTCGGCTCCGGCGAGACGGCGCTGACCGAGCTCACGGACCGCGAGCTGGCCGACCTCGTCTCCCTGCGCAGGCCCGTATGATCACCGCGCGCGACGACCGCCGCCGCACCTTCGAGACCGTGCCGCCGGGCGTGGAGGCCGTCAGCTGGTGGGGCCGGGCCTGGGTGTCCGCCCTGGAGGCGGTGGCCCGCGACGACGCCCGTCTGACCCGGGGCAGGACGTACGCCGCCGAGGGGCACGTCGACGCCGTCACCATCACCCCGGGCCGGATCGTGGCCTACGTACGGGGCAGCCGGCCGCGGCCGTACCGCACCGAACTGTCGCTGCCGGCCTTCTCGGACGCCGAGTGGAGCGAGCTGCTGGAATCGGTCGTGGCCGATCCGACGGCGCTCGCCGCGCTGCTGGAGCGCGAGGTGCCGGAGTCCCTCTCCGAGTCGGTCCTGCCCGGTGCCGGAGAGCTCGTACCGCGCTGCTCCTGCCCGGACGTGGCCCGTCCGCCCTGCAAGCACGCCGCGGCCCTGTGCTATCGCGCGGCCCGGCTCCTGGACACCGACCCCTTCGTCCTGCTCCTGCTGCGCGGCCGCGGTGAGCGGGAGCTGCTGGAGGAGCTCACCCGGCGCAACGCCGCCCACGCCGCGCGCGAACAGCCCGACGGGGCACCGGACTTCCCCGGTGTCCCGGCCCGCGCCGCGCTCGTCCGCACCGTCCTGCCGCCGCTGCCCACTCCCCTGCCGGCGCCGTCCGCCGCCGGGATGCCGCCCGCGTACCCGGCCGACCCGGCGGCCCCGGACCCGCTCGCCCTGGACCAGCTCGCCGCGGACGCGGCCGCCCGCGCCCTGGCGCTGCTGCGCACCGGCGAGGATCCGATGGCCGGGCTGAGCCGCTGGCAGGACGCCGTCCGCCTCGCCTCGGCCCATCCCACGGCCGGGCTCACCGGCGCCGCCCGCGCCCTCTACCGGGACCTGGCCCGCGCCACGGGACGCAGCACGACCGACCTGGCCCGGGGGGCTGCCGCCTGGCGGCAGGGCGGTCTGCCCGCCCTGCTCGCCCTCGAAGAGCCCTGGGATCCGCCGGCCGGCCCCTTCGACCGGGCCCGCCCCGCCCTCCTCGCCACCGGCCGGGGCTCGTTCCGCCCGGACCGCAACCGGCTCACGGGTTCCTCCCGCCAGCTCCGGCTCGGCCGGGACGGCCTCTGGTACTCCTACGAGAACCGCCAGGGCGACGACGACTGGTGGCCCACGGGCCACCGCCCCTCCCCGGACCCGGTCACGGCTCTGCTGGGCTGAGCCCGGCCGCCCACCGTTCGAGGGTGGTGAAGTCCTGCGGACGCAGGCCGTGGCGGGGGTGGATGCGCAGGAGCAGGGCCGGGGCCGGGTGGTGGGCGGCGACCCAGGCGCGGTCCAGGGGCGTGATCAGGTCGTCGACCCAGGCGAAGGGGCGGCCGGCGGCCCATTCCAGGAGGGGGCGGGTCTTCCAGAAGAGGCCGTCGGGGTCGCGGGTGAAGAGTTCCGGCCATTCGATGACGGGAAGATCAGCGGGTAGTCCGATGCGCGGGGAGATCAGCGTGTTGGCCTCGTGCGTCCAGGCGGTGGCCCAGGCGATCTCGTAGGGCAGCGCCAGCAGCCGGGCGCCGTGGGCCGGGTGCAGGCGCACCCGCAACCCGCGCCGGGCACTGCGGGATTCCGGTGCGCGGTAGGACAGCCAGATGCTCGGACGCATCCGGTGGCTGGTGTATCCGCGCAGACCCGCGAAGCGGGACCGGAACGGGTTGAGGGGGCCGTCCACGTCGAGGAGGAGCAGCGGGCGAGTCATGAAGTAGGGACTACCCAGTACACGATGGAGTGAAATGCTTACCGGCGCTATAACCCGAATGGGGTTATGGCGTTGTTTCCGGTACGGGTGCAAGACCCGTGGACCCTTCCGGAAGGCAGGAAATCTGATGCGTCACAGTCGTCGGAATGGCTTGATCGCGGCGGTGGTTGCGGGAGGTGGACTCGCGGCCGCGGGTGCGAGTGGCTTCGCCTACGCCGACGCGGAGGCGGGCGGACAGGCCGTCCGCTCGCCGGGGGTGCTGTCGGGGAATCTGCTGCAACTGCCGGTGCACGCCCCGGTGAACGTGTGCGGGAACACCGTGAGCGTGGTCGGCGTGCTCAACTCGGCCGCCGGGAACCGGTGCGTCAACGCCTCGCAGGGCGGGGGGAATCCGGGTCATCCCGGACCGCGGCCGTCCGGCTCCTCGCACCCCTCGAAACCCGGCGCCGGAAACGGTGCGGGGAACGGCGGCCAGAGCGGGTACGGCGGGCCCGGCCGGGGTGCGGTGGCCGATGGGCGCGGAAAGGATTCTCCGGGGCTGCTGTCCGGCAACGGGCTCCAGCTCCCCGTCGAGGTGCCGCTCAACGTCAGCGGCAACTCGGTGAGCGTCGTCGGCGTCGGCAACTCCTCCGTGGGCAACACCTCCGTCAACGGCCCGGCCCCGGTCGTCGGCAAGCCCGTCCAGCCGCCCGTGAAGCCGCCCGTCGCCGTGCGGCCGGTCACCCCGCCGGCCCCGCCGCGCAACCACCCCTCGGCCCTCGCCCACACCGGGGCCGAGGACATCGGCTACCTGCTGTCCGGCGGCGGCGCCATGCTGCTCGGCGGAGTGCTGCTCTACCGCCGGTTCCGGCTCAACTAGCCCGCGCGGACGGGTCCGGGGCCGCCCGCCACCCGTCCAGGATCGCGTCGATCCGGGGTGCCAGCCGGGCCCGGGCCGCGAACCGGGGCACGCCCCCCATCAGCAGGGCGTCGTACTCGGTGTCGAGGTGCCGCACGGCCGCCCGTACCGCCGCGTACACGGCGGGCGGGTCCAGGGCCCGGCCCGCCGCGCTACGGCCCACCCGGCCACTGCCGCGCACCGAGGCGTGCGCGGCGATGGCCCGGGCCCGGTCGAGGGGGCACCCGGGGAACAGGCGCAGGATCTCGGCCGCGAAGGCCGCCGTGAACCGGGTGTCCTCGGCGGCCCGGCGCAGCCGGTCGCGCTCCCGGCGGCGGGCCCTCGCCTCGGCGTCCGCGAGGCAGGCGCGCTCGGCGCGGGCCAGGGCGGCGTCCTCGACGAGGATCCCCAGGCGCTCGTAGCGGCGGCGGCGCCGGTGGAAGCGGACCACCACGGCGGACAGCGAACTGGCCTCGTGGGCCCGTCGCGTGAGGGCCGTGTCGCCGCGCGGCAGATAGACGAGGTGTCCGAGGTCGGCGCAGTCCAAGCAGCGGGGCACGCCGGTCTCGCGGACGAGGCGGCGCAGCGGTCCCTGTCGGCACGCCGCGCAGTGGATCTGCTTCGTCGACTCGAAAACGACCAGGCTCATGTCGGTGTGATACCGCCATTCAGGCCGTATATCACCTTGTAGGAATTGATAGTTGCGGTTTCACAGAGCCTTCCCTGACCTCATGGTGTCCTCCTACCGTGAGTCGAGTGGGCCGCGGCCGGTCCATGGAGGAGGGAAACATGGCTGGACGGCAGGCGACGGCCGGTCGCCCGAGGGCTGCGGGCCGGCGTCCGAAAGCGGAGGTGGCCTCCGACCTCGTGGTGAGAGAGGTCGCGATAGAGCCGGGTGGATGCACCGGCTGGCATTACCACCACGTCCCGCTGATAGCGGTGGTCAAGTCCGGCACCCTGACCCGGATCCTGAGCGACGGCACGGTCGAGGTGCACCACACCGGCACCAGCTTCGTCGAGCCCGCCGGCCGGCGCCACGTCCACCTCGGCCGCAACCTCGGCAGCGAGCGGGTCGTGCTCTGCGTGACCGCGGCCCTCGCCGAGGGCGACCCCTTCGCGCTGCCCGCCGAGGCCCCGCCCGGGGCCACGCCGTGCGCGTGCCCCACGCGGACGCGGTGAGGGCAGACGCGGTGACCCCGCCCCCCCCGTGAACCGGGACCTCGCTCAGACGAGTCGGCGGATCTCCCCGCGCACGCGGTAGAAGCCTCCGGCCGCCGGGTGCAGGCCGTCCACCACGTACCGGGCGCCGGGCTCCCGTATCCCGCGAGGGAACTGCACGTTCCATGAAGGCTCGAACCCGCCCGACACCACCTGTACGCGCATCCGCTGGCCCTGCTGCACGCACTCCACGACCACACCGCCCGCGGGCACCGAGGCCACCGACACCGTCGCCACGGCCGCGGGGGTGGCGGCCGGGGTGAAGACCGGCAGTGCGGCCGCCGACTTCACGTCCACGGCGGTCGGCACCGATCCCTCCCGGGCGGCCGCGATCGCGGCCTCGCTCGCGTCGACGCACACCAGCGAACCGTCCGTGGTCACCAAGTACAGCCGCTCGTCCAGGTACTGCATGGACAGTGCGGCCCCGCTGCCGGTGCCCAGCTTCCACAGCCGCTGCCCGTCGGCGTCGAAGCAGTACACGGACGACGCGAGGTCGCCGGCGAAGACGTGCCGGCCGTCCGGCGAGGTCGCGCACGAGTAGACCGCCGCGTCGCACCGGTACGTGGCCTCCAGCGCGCCCGTGGCCTTCGACAGCCGCTGCACGGTGTTGCGGCCGGTCCCCGCGTACACCGCGTGGTCCTCCTGCCAGCCGAACAGCACCGCCCCGTCGGTCTGTGTGTGCCACAACTCCTCCCCGCCGTCCGGGGCGTAGGCCGTTACCCCCTTGCCGTGGCCGTGGTAGACCGCCCGCTCGTCCGCGCGCACCATCCACGCGTTCGTGCCGGGCGAGCGCCGCGACCACTGGAACTCGTCCTCGTGGTCGATGACCGTCAGCCCGCCGTTGCGGTCGGACACGTTGAGCACGCCCTCGCGGATGTCCAGCCAGAAGATGTCCACGTCGGCCGCGATGTCGTACGCCCCGAAGGGCACCTTCGAGGACAGGTCGTACACCGTGCCGTCGTCACAGCCCGCGTAGATCCAGAACTCGTCCGCCACCAGGCACTTCACCCCGTCCGGCAGCGAGTACCGGGCGAGCACCTCGCCGTCGTGGCTCACCGTGTAGACGTCTCCGGCCTGGTTGCCGACCCAGCAGCGGTCCTCGTCCACGTGGATGCCGAAGGCGGAGGACCCCGTACGGAAACGCCACAGCACCGGGGCCACCGCGCGTGCGGTGGACGGGGTCGAGGTCACCTGGCGGCGCGTCACCGACCGGGCCGCGCGGACCCCCCGCACCGCCGGGGCGTAGCCCTTGCGGACCTTCTCCCCGACCTTCTTGGCCGCGGCCGCCCGCGCCTTCTCGACGGTCGGGAAGGAGGAGCTCTGCACCTGGCCGTCCGCGCCGATGCGTCCGTACCGCACCGAGACGGAGGTGCCGTCGACGGTGACCTCGTAGAACTTGTGGGCACCGCCGTCCTCCTGGGACAGCTCCAGATACGTCGTCTCCCGAGCCATGACAGACCCCTCCCCAAGGCCGGGCCGCCGGCCCCCTGTGCGCCGGTGATCCCTCTCGAAAAACGTTAGGGGCCACCACTGACAATGGGCTGGTGCAGCTGGAAGCGATCACATGGCAGCGGATGGCCGAGCGGCTCGCCGGTCACCTCGACGACAACGGGAAGGGCGCCGGCGAGGACGGTGGCGAGGGCGAGGGCGAGGGCGGCCCGGAGGCCCGATGGCGGCGCGTGGGCATCGACGGGGCGCCCGCCGCCCGCACCGGCGTGCTCGCGGCGGAGCTCGCCGAAGCGCTGCGCCTGCGCGGGCGCCCGGTCCTGGTGGTGGCGGCCGAGGGCTTCCTGCGCCCGGCCTCCCTCCGCTTCGAGTTCGGCCGTGAGGACGTGGACTCCTACCTCGACGGCTGGTACGACACGGCGGCGCTGTGGCGGGAGGTCTTCGGTCCGACCGACCCCGGCGGCACCGGCCGGGTGCTGCCCGACCTCTGGGACCCGGTCACCGACCGGGCGACCCGCAGCCCGTACGCCGAACTCCCGCCCGGCGGGGTGCTGATCGTGCACGGCCCCCTGCTGCTGGGCCACTGGTTCCCCTTCGACCTCACCGTCCACATCGGGCTCTCCCCGGGTGCGCTCGCCCGCCGCACCGAGGAGTCCGCCCGCTGGACCCTCCCCGCCTTCGCGCGCTACGAGGCCGAGACCGGCCCGGCGGACCGGGCCGACGCCCTGGTCCGGGCCGACGATCCGCGCCACCCGGCCTGGACGGGGCTGCGCGCGGAGGGTACCGGCTGACCCTGGGGGCCACCGCGCGCACCGCCGCGTACCCCCGCCCGGTCACGGAGGTCCGGGAAACGCAACAAGGGGATTCCGGCACGGTGACGATCGGTTCCGGCCATCGCTCCGGCCGGAACCGCGGGCTACGTTGACGGCACGCTTCGACGGCGGCCACCCCGGTGGCGCCTTGGCAGAGGGAGAAGACGATGCGGTCAATGCAAAGACACGGCGCGGCGGTTGGGGATGCGAGACGGGTGCGCACACAGGCGGCGCTCGCGGCGCTGGCCCTGTGCGGGACCCTGGTGCTCACGGCCTGCAACGGCGACGACGAGGCCGGTGCGCCGGGAGCCCTCGCGAGTCCCTCCGCCGGCGCGTCGGTCACGGGCGCCGCCTCGCCGTCGGCCCCGGCGTCACCCTCCTCGGCCCCGTCCAAGAAGCCCACTCCCCCCGCGACTTCGTCCGCCTCCCCGGCGGGTACGAAGAAGCCGCCGGCGCCCGGCTCCACCTGCGATCACAAGATGCCGATCTCGCCCGACGAGGTGGCCGTCCACCGCTACACCCCCGAGGGCGGGGTCCACAGCCTGATCGTCAAGCACGGCAACTGGGGCTGCGCCGCACCCGGCAAGGACGCCGCCCCCTTCGACACGGTGGGCAAGGAGACCTTCCTCAACATCGCCGAGGACGCCAAGATCACCGCCCTCACCCCCATCGTCGCCAGCCCGGTCAGCAAGCCGATCACGCTCCAGCAGCTCATCGACTGGCTGATCGCCCACCCGAACCAGGGCCGCGTCTTCCGCTACCACCTGGACAGCACGGGCGTGATCGACTGGATGGACCAGCAGTACACCTCCTGACCCCTCTCCCTACGGCCGCCCGCCCAGCCGGGTCACCGCCAGGGCGGCCGCCCGGCAGCCGGCCCCCGCAGCCCACGCCGAGCCCGCTCCCGCCAGCCGGGCGGCGAGGAAGGCGCCGGTGAAGGCGTCCCCGGCGCCCGTGGAATCCACCGCCTCGGCGCTCTCCGCCGCGACCTCGGCCGTCACCCGGCCGTCCTCGGCGACGAGCGCTCCGGCCCCGCCCCGGGTGACCACCACCAACGGCACCCGCCGGCTCAGCTCCGCCGCGGCCCGCGCGAGCGCCCCGGCCCCGTCCGCCCCGGTCCGCCCGCTGTGCGATCCCGCCAGGAGCAGCGCCTCGTCCTCGTTCGGCAGCAGTACGCCGGCCCCCGCCGCGGCGGCCAGGAAGCGCTCCGGGCCCGACGAGGCCAGGAACCCGGCCGACGCGGGATCCACACTCACCGGTACGTTCCGGGCCCGGGCGTCCCGTAGCGCGACCAGGGCCAGTTCGCGGCTCGTGTCGGCGAAGAACAGGTAGCCCGACAGGTGGAGATGGGCGACCCCGTCCAGAAGCGCGGGCTCCCAGTCGGCGGGGGAGAGCCGCAGCGAGGCCCCGCTGTCGGTCAGGAAGGTCCGCTCCGCGTCCCCGCCGACCAGCGCGACCACCGTCCCGGTCGGCTCGGCGGGATCGACCACCAGCCTCGGCCGCACCCCCGCGTCGAGCAGCGCCCGCTCGTGCCACCCGGCCGACTCGGCGCCGACCCGCGCGAGGAGGCGCACCTCGGCGGCGCCCGCGTGGGCGGCCCAGCAGGCCGCGTTGGCCCCGGCGCCGCCCGGCAGGGTCCGGATCCGGGCCGCGGTGTCCGTACCCGGAGCCAGCGGCTCGGCATGCACCGCCACGACGTCCGTGACCACGTCCCCGACGACCAGCAGGGCTCCCGGCCCGGCGGTCACGGCCGGGCCGCCCAGGCCCGCGCGATCCGGGACCCGAGGCGGACGTTGCCGCGTACCGCCGCGAGATTGGCCTCCAGGGAGGCGCCGCCCGTCGCGCGCACCAGGAACCCCAGCAGGAACGGTGTCACCGCCTGTCCCGTGATGCCCCGCTCCCGGCACTCCGCCAGCGCCTCGGCCAGCACCCGGTCGTGCAGCTCCGGATCGAGCTGCCGCTCCCGGTCCACCGGATTGGCCACGAGAAGCGCCGAGTCCGCGCCGCCGAGCAGGTCCTGGGCGGCCATCACGGCCGCGACCTCCTCCGGCCGCTGGACCGTCCAGTCCACCGGTTCGCCGGAATCGGCCAGGTAGAACCCGGGGAAACGATCCGTCCCGTACCCGAGGACGGTCACCCCCAGCGTCTCCAGCCGCTGGAGCGTCGCGGGCACGTCCAGGATCGACTTCACGCCCGCGCACACCACGGTGATCCGGGTCCGCGCCAGCAGGGCCAGGTCGGCCGACTCGTCCTGCGACCGGGGCCAGTCCCGGTGTACGCCGCCCAGCCCGCCGGTGGCGAAGACCCGCAGCCCCGCCCGCGCGGCGAGGAAGGCCGTGGCCGAGACCGTCGTCGCGCCCGTCGCCCCCGTGGCGAGGGCGGGGGCCAGATCCCGGTGGCCGAGCTTGCGCACGCCCTCGCCGCCCGCGATCCGCTCCAGCCGGGCCTTGTCCAGCCCGGCGTACGCCACTCCGTCGACGACCGCGACGGTCGCCGGAACGGCTCCCTCCGCCCGGACCAACTCCTCCAACTCCAGACCCACCGCCAGATTGCGGGGGCGGGGCAGGCCGTGGGCGAGGATCGTGGACTCCAGCGCCACGACGGGCTGCCGGCGGTCGAGTGCCTCGCGGACCTCCTCCGACAGGACCGGGAGGGGTGCGGACGCGGTGTGCTCGGATGCTGTGTGCTGTGACATGTCCCCATCCCTGGCACGGGATCCGGGCCCCCAAACGCGCGGACGCCGCACCGGCGCGAACCCGTCCCCGGGCGTGAGCCCCATGAGCGGCGCCGCCCTGCCCGCTGCGCGGGCCACCCCACACCCGCAGCCCCGGCTGCGACCCTTGCCGCTTTGCCGCTGCGCGGGGCGGAGTTCCCCGCTGCGACCCTTTGCCGCTGCGCGGGGCGGAGAGTTCCCCTACCCGCCCTTCCACCGTTCCCAGGGCTCCGCCCTGACCCGGTCCTCAAACGCCGGAAGGGCTGAAAAGACCTGGGGCTCCGCCCCAGACCCCGGTCCTCAAACGCCGGACGGCTGAAAGAACACACCCCGGCCGGGACTGCGATCCGGCTGGGGCTGAATGTCCCCCGGACTGAACTGTCTCCCCCGGCCGGGGTCGGGGGCTGCGGGGCCAGGGCCGGGGACGGGGGCGGGGTGGGGTGTTGGCCGGGACGTAAAGCGTGATTTGTGGCGCACGAAGAAGCCACAACTGTCGAAAGTAGGGGGCAGGGCGCCTAAATCATGCAGTCCAGGCCGACACCCCACCCCGCCCCCGACACCGGCCCCCCACCCGCAGCCAACCCGCGCACAGGAAAGCCCCAGCCCCGCCGGCGCTTGAGGCGCAGGGGTGCGAGGTCGACAGGGTGACGGGTGGAGCCGTCCCGTGCTGGACGGTCTGGTCAGCCCGGTACGCGGGGGCCCCTACTAGGCTCACGGACCATGAGCACGAATGATCACCCCGACGCCCCCGCCTCCTTCGCCGTCTCGCTCCCGGACGTCCCCGACTCCGAACTGGAGGCGGACGAGCTCGACCCCGCGCAGATCGTCTCCGGGAACCCGGTCGTGACGGGCAAGGTGCTGTGGGAGGCGCCGGACGGCTCGCAGGTGCGCGGGATCTGGCAGATCACCCCGGGCGTGGTCACCGACACGGAGGCGAACGAGCTGTTCGTGGTGGTCAGCGGCCGGGCCACCATCGAGGTGGAGGGCGGCGAGACCCTGGAGGTCGGCCCCGGCTCCGCGTGCGTCCTGCGGGAAGGGGACCGGACCACCTGGACGGTCCACGAGACGCTCCGCAAGGCCTACCACATCAGCTACTGACCGGCGTCCGAGGCCTTCACCGGACGGCGCCGCGAGGTGAACAGCGCGAGCGCCGCCATCGGCAGCAGCAGGGCGGCGGCGGCCGCGTTGAGCCAGCCGTAGCCCGCCTGGGACATGACGAGCCCGGCGGCGGCGCCGCCCACCCCGGCGGCCGTGTTCATGGTGAGGTCGCCCAGCCCCTGTACGGCGGCCCGCGCGGGCTGCGGCACCGAGTCGGTCAGCAGCGCCGAGCCGGACACCATGCCGGCGGACCAGCCCAGCCCGAGCAGGAAGAGGCCGATGCCGCTCTGGGTGTGGTTCCCGTCGGCCGTGCCGGCGAGCAGCGCGGCGACGGACAGCAGCCCGGCGGCGAGCCCGATCACGGACAGCCGGCCGATCCGGTCCGCGAGCCAGCCCATGACCGGCGAGAAGCCGAACATGCCGGCGATGTGCACGCTGATGACCAGCCCGATGAGCTGGAGCCCGGCTCCGTGGTGCCCGAGGTCGACCGGGGTCATGACCATGATCGAGACCATGGCGGTGTGCGACACCGCGATGGTGAGCAGCGCGAGACGGGCCCGGGGAGAGGCCTTGACGGCCGCGAACCCGGCGCGCAGCGAACGCCCGGCGCGGGTCTGGTCCTCGGCCGGGGCGAGCGCGCGCGCCGTCAGCAGCGGGTCCGGGCGCAGGAGTACGCCGAGCAGCGTGGCGGTGAGCAGGAAGATGGCGCCGGCCCATATGAAGGGCCCCGCCATCGGGGGTATGGAGGTGCCGGCGAAGCTGCGGCTGGCCGGGGCGGAGAGGTTGGGGCCCAGCACGGCGCCGATGGTGGAGGCCCATACGACGACGGAGATCGCCCGTGCCCGGTGGTCGGGCTCGGCGAGGTCGGCGGCGGCGAAGCGGGCCTGGAGGTTGGCCGAGGAGGCGGCTCCGAAGGCGGCCATGCCGAGCATCAGCAGCGGGAAGCTCTTGATCGAGGCGGCGAGGACCACCAGGGCGGCCCCGGCGGCGCCGATCACGTAGGCGAGGACCAGGCCGGGCCGGCGGCCGCGCGCGGTCATCAGCGCGGCGAGCGGCAGGGAGACGGCCGCGGTGCCGATCACGGAGGCGGTCGAGGCGAAGCCGGAGAGCGACTCCGTGCCGCTGACCTCGGTGGCCAGGACCGGGGCCAGGGCGATGCTGATGGGCACGCCGATCCCGCCCAGCACCTGGCCGGCGATCAGTACCACGGAGGTGCGGCGCCGCAGCCGTGGCAGGTCGGCGGCGGTGAGGGGGGTGGCGGGCCGGTCGGTGCCGGGCGCGGTGCTCACGCGGTACACCTCCGACACGGGTGCGGCAGGGCTGCGGGGGCGGCGCAAGGTGTGGTCACCGCCGCAGTTTCGCACTCCTGCGCGGGCCGGCGGAACAGGGATTCCGGGGGCACGGGGAGCACCGGGAGCACGGCCGGGCGCCTCAGAACAGCGGCTCGGGGAGGACGCCCTCCAGGGCGAGGAGGCGGCGCTTGGTCTCCACGCCGCCGCTGAAGCCGCCGATGCCCCCGTCGTTCTCCACGACCCGGTGGCAGGCCACCACCAGGGGCAGCGGGTTCGAGCCCATGGCGTTGCCGACGGCCTGGGCCGCGCCCGGGGCCCCGGCCCGGGCGGCCAGCTCGCCGTACCCCACGACCGCCCCGTAGGGCACCGTGCGGTCCAGCTCCAGCAGGACCTGCCGGTTGAAGCCGGAGCTGAGCCGCCAGTCCAGCGGCAGGTCGAAGCGGCGCAGCGTACCGGCGAAGTAGGCCTTCAGCTGGCGTATCGGCTCGGCCAGCAGGACCTCCTCGCCCGGCGCCGGCCGCCAGGCGTCGGCGCCGAGCCGGGAGACCAGCGTGCCGATCATCCTCGCGGCCCGGTCGGGTCCGGCATGGAACTCGACCTTGACCAGGCCCTCGGGGGTGGCGGCGAGCAGCAGCGGCCCGATGCCGGTGTCGCCGCTGTCGACGACGGTCCATTCGAGGTGCGGCCCGCGGGGCTCAGGAGTGTCCACCCCTTCACGGTACGGCTCACCACCGACAGTGGGGACAGCGCCGACAGCGCTGACGGCCCCGAGCCCGTCAGTAGCCGCCGACCGCTTCCCGTACGACGTCGGGCTTGTCGGTGATGATCCCGTCGACGCCCATGTCCTGGACCTTCAGGGCGGTCGCGGCGTCGTCCACGATCCAGGTGTCCACTTCGAGCGCCTTGCCGTGGGCGCCGGGCAGCTTGTGCACCGCGGCGACCCAGTCGCTGTCGATGGTGGTGTACCAGGGGTTGATCCGGTCGGTGAACTCGGCGTACCGCGGCAGGTCGGCGAGGGTCGGGGTGCCGAGGAAGGCCGTGTACAGGTCGGGGCGCAGCTCGTGCACGGTGCGGACCGAGGCGGCGCTGAAGCTCTGGACCACCAGCCGGCGGGCCACGTGGTTCTCCTCGAGCCAGCCGGTCTCGCCCAGCACGTCCAGGGTCTGCCGTTCGATGCCGGGGTAGAGCTCGGGCTTCTTGATCTCCAGGAGCAGTCGCTGCTGGTTGCGCTGGACCCGGTTCATGTACTGCCGCAGGGTCGGTACGCGGGCGCCCGCGAACTCCTGCCCGAACCAGCTGCCCGCGTCCAGCCGGGCGATCTCCGCCGCGGTGAAGTCCTTCACCCGCCAGGGCTTACGGTCAGGGAACACCTGTTCGACATCGGTCGTCCGGGCCAGCGTGTCGTCGTGGACCACCACGAGCTCGCCGTCCTTGGTGCGCTGGACGTCGTTCTCCACCCAGTCGAAGCCCATCTCCATGGCGAGGTCGATCGCCTCCAGGGTGTTCTCCGGGGCGTACGCGGAAGCCCCCCGGTGGGCGTACACGATCGGGTTGGACAGCCAGTCCGGACCGGGTGCGGCCGACGTGGAGCCCGCACTGCACACGCTCAGGGTGAGGCCCAGGATGGCGGCGGTGGCCGCGGCGGCGGATCGGACGTACATGCGCGTTCTCCTCGGGTCATGGGCCCTGCTCCTGCCGTCAAACGGGCGCGGAGCGGCATTCGTTGCGGCGAGGCACTGGCGGCGGTGCGTTTCCGACGCACTTTCAGGGAGAGCCGCGTACGGCGATCATGGGGTTGTCGATCACCGGGCCGCCACCGAACTACGACAAACGGACCAGGCCCGGGCCGGGCGCGCAGGGCTCCGTCCGGGGCGGGCGTGCCCCGAGTGTCAGTGGGTGGTCGTACGGTTGACCCATGCGGCCCGTATCGAAGATCGAACGCACGGTGGCGCCTTTCGAGGTCGTCAGCTCGTACACGCCCAGCGGCGACCAGCCGGCGGCCATCGCCGAGCTGGAGAAGCGCATCCGTGCAGGTGAGAAGGATGTCGTGCTGCTCGGCGCGACCGGAACCGGCAAGTCGGCGACGACCGCCTGGATGATCGAGAAGCTCCAGCGGCCCACCCTGGTGATGGCGCCGAACAAGACGCTCGCCGCCCAGCTGGCGAACGAGTTCCGCGAGCTCCTGCCGAACAACGCGGTCGAGTACTTCGTCTCGTACTACGACTACTACCAGCCCGAGGCGTACGTACCGCAGTCGGACACCTACATCGAGAAGGACTCCTCGATCAACGAGGAGGTGGAGCGGCTGCGCCACTCCGCGACGAACTCCCTCCTCACCCGGCGCGACGTCATCGTCGTCGCCTCCGTGTCCTGCATCTACGGTCTCGGTACCCCGCAGGAGTACGTCGACCGGATGGTCCCCCTCAAGGTCGGCGAGGAGATGGACCGGGACCAGCTCCTGCGCCGCTTCGTCGACATCCAGTACACCCGCAACGACGTGGCCTTCACCCGGGGCACCTTCCGGGTGCGCGGCGACACCATCGAGATCTTCCCGGTCTACGAGGAACTGGCCGTCCGCATCGAGATGTTCGGCGACGAGATCGAGGCCCTGTCCACCCTGCACCCGCTGACCGGCGAGGTGATCAGCGAGGACCGCGAGCTCTACGTCTTCCCCGCCAGCCACTACGTCGCCGGCCCCGAGCGCATGGAGAAGGCGGTCCGCGGCATCGAGGCCGAGCTCGCCGAGCGCCTCGCCGAGCTGGAGAAGCAGGGCAAGATGCTGGAGGCGCAGCGCCTGCGCATGCGCACCACCTACGACCTGGAGATGATGCGCCAGATCGGGTCCTGCTCCGGCATCGAGAACTACTCGCTGCACATGGACGACCGCGAGCGCGGCTCCGCCCCGAACACCCTCATCGACTACTTCCCCGAGGACTTCCTCCTCGTCATCGACGAATCGCACGTCACCGTGCCCCAGATCGGCGCGATGTACGAGGGCGACGCCTCGCGCAAGCGGACCCTGGTCGACCACGGCTTCCGGCTTCCGTCGGCCCTCGACAACCGGCCGCTGAAGTGGGAGGAGTTCCAGGAGCGGATCGGCCAGACCGTCTACCTGTCGGCGACCCCGGGGAAGTACGAGCTTTCGCGCGGCGACGGCTTCGTCGAGCAGATCATCCGCCCGACCGGTCTCATCGACCCGGAGGTCGTGGTCAAGCCCACCGAGGGCCAGATCGACGACCTGGTGCACGAGATCCGCGGGCGGGTGGAGAAGGACGAACGGGTCCTGGTCACCACCCTCACCAAGAAGATGGCCGAGGACCTCACCGACTACTTCCTGGAGCTCGGCATCCAGGTCCGCTACCTGCACAGCGACGTGGACACCCTGCGCCGCATCGAGCTGCTGCGAGAGCTGCGGGCCGGCGAGTACGACGTCCTGGTCGGCATCAACCTGCTCCGCGAGGGCCTCGACCTGCCCGAGGTGTCGCTGGTGGCCATCCTCGACGCCGACAAGCAGGGCTTCCTGCGGTCGGGGACCTCGCTGATCCAGACCATCGGCCGCGCGGCGCGCAACGTCTCCGGCCAGGTCCACATGTACGCGGACAGCATCACCCCGGCGATGGCCCAGGCGATCGACGAGACGAACCGGCGCCGCGAGAAGCAGGTCGCCTACAACACGGCCCACGGGATCGACCCGCAGCCGCTGCGCAAGAAGATCAACGACATCGTGGCCACGATCGCCCGCGAGGAGCTCGACACCGAGGAGCTCCTCGGCACCGGCTACCGGCAGACGAAGGACGGCAAGGCCCTCAAGGCGCCCGTCCCGGCGCTCGGGGGCAAGGCGGCGCAGGCCGCGTCGGGCGGCAAGGCCGGGGCCAAGGGCGCCAAGGGCGCGAAGGGTCCCGTGGTGGCCACCGACCGTCCCGCCGCCGAACTGGCCGTACTCATCGAGCAGATGACCGAGCGGATGCGGGGCGCGGCCGCGGAGCTTCAGTTCGAGGTGGCGGCCCGGATCCGGGACGAGGTCGGCGAGCTGAAGAAGGAGCTGCGACAGATGAAGGAAGCGGGCCTCGCCTGACCCGGAGGTGGTCAGTAGGGTTGGCACAGCCGCAGGTACATGCTGCGCACCCCCATCGGGGGAGGGCTATGGAGAGGGGACAGCGCGTGACGGTCAACATGACCAAGGGTCAGGCCATCAGTCTGCAGAAGGCGGACGGAGGCACGCTGACCGCGGTCCGGATGGGCCTCGGCTGGCAGGCGGCCAAGCGCCGGGGGCTGTTCGGCTCGCGGACCCGGGAGATCGACCTCGACGCGTCGGCGGTGCTCTTCGCCGACAAGCAGCCCGTGGACGTCGTCTTCTTCCGGCACCTGCAGAGCGACGACGGCTCGGTCAAGCACACCGGTGACAACCTCGTCGGCGGCGTCGGCCAGGGCGGGGACGACGAGTCGATCCTCGTCGACCTGCAGCGCGTGCCGGTGCACATCGACCAGATCGTCTTCACGGTGAACTCCTTCACCGGCCAGACGTTCCAGGAGGTGGAGAACGCCTTCTGCCGCATCGTCGACGAGACCAACGGCCAGGAGCTGGCCCGCTACACGCTGGACGGTGGCGGCCAGTACACCGCTCAGATCATGGCGAAGGTGTCGCGCGTCGGCGCCGGCTGGCAGATGACGGCCCTCGGGAACCCGGCCAACGGCCGTACCTTCCAGGACCTGATGCCGGCGATCCTGCCGCACCTGTAAGCAGGACTGGCAGCACCGCCGAACACGGCAGCACAGCACGGCAGAGCAGTACGGCAACAGCAGGACCGGGCACGATCGAGGGCCCGGCAGTACACCGGGTACGGGGGAGGGGCTGCACGATGACGGCCGAATTGGTCCGGGGGCAGAACCACCCCCTGTCCCGGAGCCGGGTGGAGATCAGGGTCTCGGCGGGCACACCCGTGCTCGCCCTGGCCCACCTCGGCGACGACTCGGGCCGGCTCGCCGGTCCCGGGGCGCTCGCCCACCCCGGAGCCCGCGCCCTTCCCGGCCTGGAAGTGCCCGGAGCGGCCTCCGGGCAGCACCGGATAGCGGTCGACCTCGACGCGGTCGCACCGGCCGTCCACCGGGTCGGCCTCGTCCTGGTCCTGCCGCCCGGCGGACCGGGGAACTTCGGCGCGGTCCCCGCCTCCTACGTGTCCGTGGCCGACCCGGAGGGCGCGGAGCTCGCCGGGTACACGCTGACCGGACTGGAGTCGGAGACCGCCGTCGTGGCCCTGGAGCTGTACCGGCGCCAGGGCGCCTGGAAGGTGCGCGCCGTCGGCCAGGGGTACGCCGCCGGCCTCGGCGCGCTCCTGACCGACGCGGGGCTGCCCGCGCCGGCCGCCCTGGATCTCGCCGCAGCCGCCCTGGGCACGGCGCCGGCCGGGGACATCACCCTGGCCGTCATGCCCGGCGGGCCTGCCCCGACTCCTGCCCCGACCGTTCCGCGCGGGCTCCGGGCCCCGGCCGCGAACGAGACACCCACAGCCACACCGACTCCGGCTCCGGCCCCGCAGGAGGTCCCGGCGGGCCCCACGCCCCCGCCGATGCCCCCGGCAGCGGTACCGGCGGACCCGGACACCCCCGGCGGCCCGCCCACCATCAGCTACGCCCACCCGCGCCGCCGCACCAGCACCGAGCCGCCCGAGCCCGCGCCGCGCCCGGCCGAGCCGCCGCGGCCCGGCGAGGCGCCCCGCCCCGTCGCCGGGGACGCGAGCGGCTGGTCCATGGAGGAGCGGCTCTACAACCAGGTCTGGGGCATGTTCGAGGACCTGGCCCGCGCCGTCGCCGCCTACCGCGGGGCCGTCGAGTTCGCCGACTCCCGGATGGACCGCGAGCTCGACGAGGCGCTGTCCGACCCCCGCCACCGGCTCGGCGGCTTCGGAAACGCCGCCCGGGACACCGCCAGGGCCCGCCGCGAGGAACTGGTCGCGCGGGCGCAGGAGGTCCTCGACCGGGACCTGGTCCAGCTCACCGCCGAGTCCGAGGTGGTCGAGCCCGCGCTGCCCGCCGCGTACGCACGCTGGGACAACCCCGTCTGGCAGGCGCACACTGTGCCCGCCGAAGCCCCCCTCGCCCTGCGCCTGGGCGACCTCCACCTGCCCGAGCGGCCCGACCTGCGCATCCCCATGCTGGTCCGGGTCCCGCCGGAGCGCGGCCTGTGGATCGACAACGGCCGCACCGGCTCCGAGGCGGCCATGGCGATGGACACCGACCGGCTGCGCCGCGCCGCCATGGACATGGCCGTCGCGCACGCGGCGCGGATGCTGGCCGCCCACCCCGCCGACCGGTTCGCCGTCCACGTCATCGACGCGGCCGGCGCCGGAGCGGCCTCGCTGGCCCCGCTGGTGCGCGCCGGAGTGCTGGCCGGGGCGCCGGCGGCCGGGGCCGCGGGGGTCACCGAGACCCTGGAGCGGCTGACCCGCCGGGTGGACCTCGTACAGATGGCCGTGCGGGCCGGAGCTCCGGAGGACCTGCCGTCCGATGTGGACACCTCCGACCAGCTGCTGATCGTGCACGACTTCCCGCACGGCTTCGACGACCGCGCCGTCACCCGTCTGCGCTATCTCGCCGACGAGGGTCCGGCGGTCGGCGTGCACCTCCTGATGGTCGCGGACCGTGACGAGGCCTCGGCCTACGGGCCGCTGCTGGACCCGCTGTGGCGCTCGCTGATGCGGCTGTCGCCCGTCCCGGACAACCACCTCGCCGACCCCTGGGTCCACCACGCCTGGACCTTCGAGCCGGACCTGCCGCCGCAGGGCAGCCGGGTCCTTGACCAGGCGCTGGAGCGGGTCGCGGCGGCCCGGGGCCGCGCGCGGTAGGCGGTGGCGGGCGGTCCACCGCCCGCCCCGGATGACCGGCCCCTGACCAGTTCTTGGTATCCCCTTTACCTTACGTGCCCACGACGGGTACCCTGGTGACTGCGGAGGGGAGTATTCCTGCTTTCCTGCTACGGCGTGCCCGTCAATACGGACTGCAATCGGTCCCGGGGCGCCGGCCCGTGGCCTCCTGGCCGTCCGGGTGGAAGAGACCTCCGGCAGCGATGACGCTGACAAGTTCTGAGCCATCTGCCGGAGGCGTGTAAAAGTGGACGTTTCGTTGACCCTCTGGGTGCTGACCATTCTCGGTCTGGGCATCCTCATCGGCGCCGATTTCTTCATCGGCCGCAAACCGCACGACGTCTCCATGAAGGAAGCGGGCATCTGGACGATCGTCTGGATCGTCCTCGCGGTGCTCTTCGGCCTCGGCCTCATGGTGTTCGGGCACGGGCAGTCCTCGCAGGAGTTCTTCGCCGGTTTCATCACCGAGAAGTCGCTCAGCGTGGACAACCTCTTCGTCTTCGTCCTGATCATGGCGAAGTTCGCGGTCCCCTCGCAGCTCCAGCAGCGCGTGCTGCTGATCGGCGTGCTGATCGCCCTGGTCCTGCGCGCCATCTTCATCGCCGCCGGCGCCGCGATCATCACCAACTTCTCGTGGGTCTTCTACATCTTCGGCGCGTTCCTCATCTACACCGCGTGGAAGCTGATCCAGGAAGCCCGCAAGGACGAGGAGGATGAGGAGTTCGAGGAGAACCGCCTCCTGAAGTCCATCGAGAAGAAGTTCGGCGTCGCCGACCGCTACCACGGCACCAAGCTCTTCATCCAGAACAACGGCAAGCGCGTCCTGACCCCGCTGATGGTCGTCATGCTCGCCATCGGCACCACCGACGTGCTGTTCGCCCTGGACTCGATTCCCGCGATCTTCGGCCTCACGCAGGACCCGTACATCGTCTTCACCGCGAACGCCTTCGCGCTGATGGGTCTGCGCCAGCTGTACTTCCTCATCGGCGGCCTGCTCAAGAAGCTGGTCCACCTCAGCTACGGTCTCTCCGTCATCCTCGGATTCATCGGCGTCAAGCTCGTGCTGCACGCCCTGCACGAGTCGGGCCTGCACGCCCCGCAGATCTCCATCCCGGTCTCCCTCGGCGTCATCTGCGGCGTGCTGGTGATCACCACGATCACCAGCCTGATCGCCTCGAAGAAGCAGTCCGAGGCCGAGGCCGCCGAGGCCGCGGCCGGCGGCCCGGAGCGCATCGACGCCTGATCCGACGCCTGAACCGACGCCACCCCGGTCGCCGAGCGACCGGGGTGGCGCGGGCCTAGGCTGGTGGGACGTTGCCCTCGTCGTCGTACGGCAGGAGGCCGACCCATGAGGCCGACCCGCATCAGGATGCGCAGGGCCTGTGTGGCGGTTGCCGCCGCCGGCCTGCTCGTCAGCCCGGCCGTCGCGGGCTCCGCGTACGGGGCGACCGTCCCGGCCCCCTCCGTGTCCGCCGCTCCGTCACCGGACGGCGACACCGAATTCCCGCAGCTCACCCCGGCGGTCGCCGCCCGACTGGACGCGGCCGTGCGCAAGGTGATGGACCTGGCGAAGGTGCCGGGCGTGACCGTGGGCCTGTGGTCTCCCGGCAAGGGCAGCTACGTGAAGTCCTTCGGTGTGGCCGACAAAGAGACCGGCGCGCCCATGAAGCCCGACCTCGGGGTACGGATCGGCAGCGAGACCAAGACGTTCACGGTCACCGCCCTCCTCCAACTCGTGGACCAGGGCAGGCTCTCCCTGGACGACCCGATCGGCCAGCACATCAAGGGCGTCCCGAACGGGGACCGCATCACCCTGCGCGAACTGGCGGGCATGCGCAGCGGGCTCTTCAACTACAGCGAGGACCCGGGCTTCGACAAGGAGCTCAACGGCACCTCCACCCTCACCCCGCAGCAGTTGCTCGACTTCTCCTTCAAGCACCCGGTGAACTTCGAGCCGGGCGCGAAGTTCGAGTACTCCAACACCAACCTGATCCTGCTCGGCCTGCTCGTGGAGAAGATCACCGGCCGGCCGATCCACGAGGTCATCGACCAGGACGTGGTGAAGCCCGCCGGGCTGAGCGACCGCACGCTCTTCCCCGTCGGCACGGAGTTCCCCGAGCCTCACGCGCACGGCTACACCAACGACCTGCCCGGCGGGAAGATCGTGGACGCGACCGACTGGAACCCGTCCTGGGCCTGGGCCGCCGGAGCGATGGTCTCCGACCTGGAGGACCTGCGCAGCTGGGCGGAGACCCTCGCCACCGGCGCCCTGCTGACCCCCGCGACCCAGGCCGAGCGGCTGAAGACCCAGCCGATCGGCGTCATCCCCGGCGCGGGTTACGGGCTCGGCATCTTCGACGTCCAGGGCTGGATCGGCCACAACGGCTCGCTGCCCGGGTACGAGACGCTGACCGTCTACCTGCCGGAGGAGCAGGCCACCATGGTCATCGTGCTGACCACCGACGACCTGTACAAGGGGCAGGAGCCCAGCACCCTCTTCGGGGAGGCCGTCACCGCCATCGTGACCCCCGGCCACCTGTACCCCGGACACAAGCCGGCGGAGCATGAGCGCGACTGACGGGGCCGTCAGTCATGAGACCAGCCCGGATAGAGCAGGTTGACACGGACGTGGTTGTCGAAGCCGTCGAGCTCGAAGAATCTCTGATCCATGACGATGGCATCCTTCATCGACGCATCGTTCAGTACGGCGAAGGCGTAGTAGCCGGCCTCGGGTAGAGCGGCTTCCTCGCGTATGACTCCCCTGTCGAGCAGCCGGGCCCGTTCCGCCTGGATGTGCTGCACGAGCGCGTCGTTCGAGTCGTCGGAGTCGAGTACTTCCATGACCCGCCGTGCGAAGTGTTCGTTGGCCGCACCGGTCGCCCCGGTGATGTTCGCGCACGCGTAGCGGACGGTCTCCCGGAGTTCAGGCGGTAGGAGCAGGTAGGCGAAGCGCGTTCCGTGTACCGCCAGGCTCTTGGTCGGACACACGAGTCGGAGCGTGAGTTCCCGCTCGAGCCTGGATGTCAGCTCGACGCGTGAGGATCGGTCCCATCGCGCGTACTGGAACGTCCCGTCGACCAGTACCAAGGAGCCGGTGCGGCGCTGCCACTGTGCGATCCTCTCGATCTGCCGCTCGTGCACCGTGGTGCCGAAGACCCAGATCGGGTCGCAGAGCACGAGGGCGGTCTTGCGTTCCGGCAGGTCGAGGTCGGCGGTCTCACTGTGCAGCAGGTCGCCGCTGATCTGGCGCATGGGGATGCCGAGCGACTCGCAGAAGTAGTAGCAGGCGTAGTAGACGGGAGGCACGTAGCAGACCTCCTGCACGCCCATCTCCTTCAACGCGAGGAACGATCCCAGGAGGAGAGGGCTGGACCCGCTGGACACGTAGACGGCGTCCCGTTCGTAGGTCACCCCGTCCGCCCTGGTGTGGAATCGCGTGATCGCATCGGTCACTGCGGCCGAATCGGAGAGGAAGTTGTAGTTCTGGAGTTCTTGGGGGTTCTGTGCCACCAAATGTGAACCGTTGAGATATTGGCTCGCGTACGGGTGCGTGGTCTGCCAGCCGGAAAGGAATCGTCCGGATCTGTTCGTGCGTGAAGTGCTGTCCAGCTCGCGGTGCAGGCGCAGTAGTTCCGTAGAGGAGACAGTCATCGCGACCCCCGGCTAGGCGATTCGGTGGACCGGCTGACCCACCAATGCACTTTCGATTGTGCCGATCCAGGTATCTGCTCGTCGGTACACGCTTTCGGCTGTGTAACCCGGCCGGAACTCGTTCGAGAAGCGGTGGGAGTCGAGCAGCACCTCGAGGTTGTCCAGGACGACGAAGCACGCCTCGCCGGTCAGACATGCAATGAGTTGTTCGATGGAGGTCCCGCTTGCGCGGGTGTCCCGGTCGGGGAACAAGGAGAGGAGCCCGTGCAGCAGTTCGTCCACGGTCGGCGCGTTCGTCAGGGAAACCCAGATGACACGCCGTGATGTCTGGGCTCCGGTGTGCGCGAGCCG
Source organism: Streptomyces sp. NBC_01264 (assembly GCF_026340675.1). Lineage (NCBI taxonomy): Bacteria > Bacillati > Actinomycetota > Actinomycetes > Kitasatosporales > Streptomycetaceae > Streptomyces > Streptomyces sp. NBC_01264. The sequence continues at coordinate 2,770,022 of NZ_JAPEOX010000001.1, read as the reverse complement.
GAAAGCCAGTGCGCTCTTGCCCACACCGCCGAGTCCGTGCACGGTGCACACATGGGGTTCATCGGGTGGGGAGTGGTCAGGGCTCTCGGGTCCTGAGTTCCCGGCGCAGCCGCACGGCGACATCTCCGCTGACGGTGGGCCCACTGGCCGGCCAGATCCCGCCGAAACCGTCACCGTGCCACCGTGGCACCAGGTGCACGTGTACGTGAAAAACGGTCTGCGTGGCGGCCGCCCCGGCAGAACTGATGACGTTCATCCCGTCTGGCCGCAGCACCGCACGCAGGGCGGCCCCCACGGTCGATACCGCTTGCATCAGGCTCGCCAGGGGCGGTCCCGGCAGGTCGAAGAAATCGCCGTAGTGGGATTTCGGAACGACCAGCGTATGTCCGACGGCTGCCGGGCCAGGGCTGATTCATAGTCCTGATGGCTTGGAGAACTTGCTGGTCACAGGGGTGTGACGAACCTTCAGTACGGCATTGGGGCATGCACCGAGGCTCCGATGATCAAGGTGACCTTCACGTCGCCTGATCATCGGAGCCTCGATGTGCCGCCAGTCTGCCACCGTCTGTTTGACCAAGTCGCCCTCGCGTCGGCAGCGTGAGCTCCCCGACATGAACGTTCGGCTGAGTGCCCTGCCCGATCCGCGTGATCGCCGCGGACGCCGCCATGCCCTTGCCTCGGTGCTCTTGGCCGCGGCGTGCGCGGTCCTGGCCGGTGCCCGCTCCTACGCCGCGATCGGGCAATGGGCCCGCCACGCACCCCAAGACACCCTCGCCCGCCTGGGGTTTCGTCCGCGCAGCCCCCTCGGGGTTCGCCGTCCGGCCTCGCTTTCAACGGTGCGCCGAGTGCTGGTCGCCGTGTGCCCCGGTGGACTCGCCGACCTCCTCGGACATAGTCCGGCCGGCACGGAATCGGTCGGGGTGGACGGCAAGAGTGCCCGCGGCTCACGCACCGACACCACCGCGGCCGCGCACCTCCTGTCCGCCGTCACGGCTGCCGGCCGCACCGTCAGCCAGCTGAGAGTGCCGGACAAAACCAACGAAATAACCGGCTTCACTGCCCTGCTCGCCCCGTTCGACCTGACCGGCACCGTGGTCACCGCCGACGCCCTGCACACCCAGCGCGAACACGCGAAATGGCTGGTCGAGGCCAAGAACGCCCACTACCTGATGATCGTCAAGGGCAACCAGCCAGGCCTCCACGCGGCCATCAAGGCCCTGCCGTGGAAGGACGTGACGGCCCGCCGCTACGACCGCGAGCGCGGGCACGGCCGACGCGAGACCCGCTCGATCCGCACCGTCACCGTCACCGGCCTCGACCTGGACTTCCCCCACATCGTCCAAGCCGCGAAAATCCTGCGGCACCGCACCGACCTGAAAACCGGCAAGGTCACCCGCCAGACCATCCACGCCATCACCGACATGACCTCGTCCGAGGCATCACCCCAGCTCATCGGCCGTATCGCCAGAGCCCAATGGGGCATCGAAGCCGTCCACCACGTCCGGGACACCACCTTCACCGAGGACGCCTCCAAGATCCGCACCGGACACGGACCAGCCAACATGGCCACCCTGCGCAACCTCGCGATCAACACCCTCCGCGACGCCGGCCACCACAACATCGCCGCCGGACTCCGCGAGACCTCCTACACACCCTTCACCCGCCCACTCGACCTGCTCGGACTCGCCTGACCTGCAACGCAGCACGATCAACACGACAATGAATTAGCCCTGGCTGCCGGGCGGAGGGGGAAGAACGCCACGTTCTCGGCATCCTCGAAGACCGATTCCGCTGGGGCTTCTCGCGCCGCGATGCGGCAGAACTCGCATTCGCGCATGGCTGCCTCGGAGCGTGGGAGTCGGTGCGTGGATTTCATCCCGGGGTGCGGGGAGGGGGCGCGTTGCATGGTGCAGTACGTACCCCGCCCCACACCCCCAGGACGTGCGTTCGGCCATCAATGACCGGAGGGGGGTGCGGTCCGGCGCGAGATTGACGGACCGGTGCCCCCTTCGCCGCCCGCTACCAGCCGCGCTCGCGCCATTCGGCCAGGTGGGGACGCTCGGCGCCGAGCGTGGTGTCGTTGCCGTGGCCGGGGTAGACCCAGGTTTCGTCGGGCAGCCGGTCGAAGAGCTGGCGCTCCACGTCGTCGACGAGCCGGACGAAGGCCTTCGGGTCGCCCCAGGTGTTGCCGACGCCGCCGGGGAAGAGGCAGTCGCCGGTGAACACGTGCGGGTGGCCGTGCGGGTCGTCGTAGACCAGCGCGATCGAGCCGGGGGTGTGGCCGACCAGGTGGCGGGCGGTCAGCGTGACCCGGCCGACGGTGATCGTGTCCCCGTCCTCGACGAGCACGTCGGTCGGGACCGGGATGCCCTCCGCGTCGTGGCGGCCCGCGTACGTCCGCGCGCCGGTCGCCCCGACCACATCCGCCAGCGCGCCCCAGTGGTCGCCGTGCTGGTGGGTGGTGACCACGGAGGCGATGCCGCCCTCGCCGATCAGGCTCAGCAGGGTCTCCGGTTCCGCGGCCGCGTCGACGAGCAGCTGCTCGTCGGTGGCCCGGCAGCGCAGCAGGTAGGCGTTGTTGTTCATGCCGCCCACCGCGACTTTGGAAATCATCAGGTCCGAGAGTTCGTGCACGTCGGCCGGACCGCCGACCTTGACCGCTCCGCTGTACGTCATGTCCTCGATCCTAAGGGTGCCGTGAGGTCTAGAGAGGGGGCAGCTCGGGGAGGCGGCCGCCTTCGATCAGCGTGAGGTGCGCGCCCTGGTCCCCGCGTCCGGCGAGCCAGCCGAGCAGCTCGTCACGGGTGCCGGCCAGGGTGACGGGCGAGCCCTCGGTGCCACCGGTGTGCCAGATGGGTCCGGTGCCGTCGTACCCGAGCCACAGGGTGACCGGCGGGACCTCCGGGCGGCCCGACCAGCGGTCGGCGAGGAAGGCGATCTCGCGCTCGGCGAACGCGTCCGGGAGGTCGGAGAGCTCGTAGCCGATGTTCAGGTCGACGTGGTGCAGCTCGACCTCGATCAGGCGCCGGAAGGGGACGCGGGCGGCCGTGTCGGTGACGCCGTTGCGCAGCTCGACGGTGCGGGTCCAGTCCTGCGGGCGGGAGGCCACGGTCTGCCAGCGGTCCGCGGAATTCCGGACGTCCTCGAGCTGTTCCAGCAGGGGACGCCCCGCATCACGCGCGATGTCGGATTCCCGGGAGGTGGCGCTCTCGTACATCGGGCGGCCCTCGAAGACCTCGACCAGGGCGTCCGCGTTCCGGGCGAGGTGGGCCAGGACGTGCCCGCGGCTCCAGCCGGGGAGGCGTGACTCTTCGGCCAGGGCCGCGTTGTCCAGCTTCGCGGCCGCGGTCAGTAGTCGATCAGTGGCTTCGCGTACGGACCGCAGGTCGTGCTCATGATCAGTCATGCGGCCGAGCCTAGTGGCCGAGGGGCCCTCGCCACACGATCGGGTGAAGAGGGTTGCGGAGTGCCGAAAATCGAATGCACGTGCTATACGCTCGGAGTCCAGTCTCCCACTCCACCGCAGAGGCGCCCCCCAATACCCTTGGGACGGGGGCCAGTGCCCCCGCTCTCTCAAGAAAGGTGCGGACCGGCGTGACCGACCGTCTCATCGTTCGTGGCGCTCGCGAGCACAACCTCAAGAACGTTTCTCTTGACCTGCCGCGCGACTCGCTCATCGTCTTCACCGGACTCTCCGGGTCGGGCAAGTCCTCCCTGGCCTTCGACACGATCTTCGCCGAGGGGCAGCGCCGCTACGTGGAGTCGCTGTCCTCGTACGCCCGCCAGTTCCTCGGGCAGATGGACAAGCCCGACGTCGACTTCATCGAGGGCCTCTCCCCGGCCGTCTCCATCGACCAGAAGTCCACCTCGCGCAACCCCCGCTCCACCGTCGGCACCATCACCGAGGTCTACGACTACCTCCGCCTGCTCTTCGCGCGCATCGGCAAGCCCCACTGCCCCGAGTGCCGCCGGCCGATCTCGCGGCAGTCGCCGCAGGCGATCGTCGACAAGGTGCTCGCACTTCCCGAGGGCAGCCGCTTCCAGGTGCTCTCGCCGCTGGTGCGCGAGCGCAAGGGCGAGTTCGTCGACCTCTTCGCCGACCTCCAGACCAAGGGTTACAGCCGCGCCCGGGTGGACGGGGAGACGATCCAGCTCTCCGAGCCGCCCACGCTGAAGAAGCAGGAGAAGCACACCATCGAGGTGGTCATCGACCGCCTCACCGTCAAGGACAGCGCCAAGCGCCGGCTGACGGACTCCGTGGAGACCGCCCTCGGGCTGTCGGGCGGCATGGTGATCCTGGACTTCGTCGACCTCGCGGAGGACGACCCCGAGCGTGAGCGGATGTACTCCGAGCACCTCTACTGCCCGTACGACGACCTCTCCTTCGAGGAGCTGGAGCCGCGCTCCTTCTCCTTCAACTCGCCCTTCGGCGCCTGCCCCGAGTGCACCGGCATCGGTACGCGCATGGAGGTGGACCCGGAGCTGATCGTCCCGGACGAGGACAAGTCCCTGGACGAGGGCGCGGTTTCGCCGTGGGCGCTCGGCCACACCAAGGACTACTTCCAGCGGCTGATCGGCGCGCTCGCGGGCGAGCTCGGCTTCCGCACGGACATCGCGTGGGCCGGCCTGCCGCTGCGGGCGAAGAAGGCCCTGCTGTACGGCCACAAGACCCAGATCGAGGTCCGCTACCGCAACCGGTACGGGCGCGAGCGGGCCTACACCACGGCGTTCGAGGGTGCGGTGCCGTTCGTGAAGCGGCGCCACTCGGAGTCCGAGAGCGACGCCAGCCGCGAGCGCTTCGAGGGCTACATGCGCGAGGTGCCCTGTCCGACCTGCCAGGGCACCCGGCTCAAGCCGATCGTGCTCGCGGTGACGGTCATGGACCGCTCGATCGCCGATGTCGCCGCGATGTCGATCAGCGAGTGCGCGGACTTCCTCGGGCGCCTCAAGCTCGACGCCCGAGACAAGAAGATCGCCGAGCGGGTCCTCAAGGAGGTCAACGAGCGGCTCCGCTTCCTCGTCGACGTCGGCCTGGACTACCTCTCGCTCAACCGCGCCGCCGGCACCCTCTCGGGCGGTGAGGCCCAGCGCATCCGCCTCGCCACGCAGATCGGCTCCGGCCTGGTGGGCGTGCTGTACGTGCTGGACGAGCCCTCCATCGGCTTGCACCAGCGGGACAACCACCGCCTGATCGAGACCCTCGTCCGGCTGCGCGACATGGGCAACACGCTCATCGTCGTCGAGCACGACGAGGACACCATCAAGGTGGCCGACTGGGTCGTCGACATCGGCCCGGGCGCCGGCGAGCACGGCGGCAAGGTCGTGCACAGCGGCTCCCTGAAGGAGCTGCTGAAGAACCCCGAGTCGATCACCGGTCAGTACCTGTCCGGGAAGCGGTCCATCCCGCTCCCGGACGTACGCCGCCCCGTGGACCCGACCCGCAAGCTCACGGTGCACGGCGCCAAGGAGAACAACCTGCGGGACATCGACGTGTCCTTCCCGCTGGGCGTGCTCACGGCGGTGACGGGCGTATCGGGCTCCGGCAAGTCGACGCTGGTCAACGACATCCTGTACACGCACCTCGCCCGCGAGCTCAACGGCGCGCGTTCGGTGCCGGGGCGGCACACGCGGGTGGACGGCGACGACCTCGTCGACAAGGTCGTGCACGTCGACCAGTCGCCGATCGGCCGGACCCCACGGTCCAACCCGGCCACGTACACCGGTGTCTTCGACCACGTCCGCAAGCTCTTCGCGGAGACGATGGAGGCGAAGGTGCGCGGCTATCTGCCGGGCCGCTTCTCCTTCAACGTGAAGGGCGGCCGGTGCGAGAACTGCTCCGGCGACGGCACGATCAAGATCGAGATGAACTTCCTGCCGGACGTGTACGTCCCGTGCGAGGTCTGCCACGGCGACCGGTACAACCGGGAGACCCTGGAGGTCCACTACAAGGGCAAGTCCATCGCCGAGGTCCTGAACATGCCGATCGAGGAGGCCGCCGGCTTCTTCGAGGCTGTTCCGACGATCTCGCGGCACCTGAAGACGCTGAACGAGGTCGGGCTCGGGTACGTCCGCCTCGGCCAGTCGGCGCCGACCCTCTCGGGCGGCGAGGCCCAGCGCGTGAAGCTGGCCTCGGAGCTCCAGAAGCGGTCGACCGGGCGGACGGTGTACGTCCTGGACGAGCCGACGACGGGTCTGCACTTCGAGGACATCTCGAAGCTGATCAAGGTGCTGTCGGGGCTGGTCGACAAGGGCAACACGGTGATCGTCATCGAGCACAACCTCGACGTGGTCAAGACCGCGGACTGGGTCGTGGACATGGGCCCCGAGGGTGGTTACGGAGGCGGCCTCGTCGTCGCCGAAGGCACGCCGGAGCAGGTCGCCTCGGTGGGCGCGAGCCACACGGGCAAGTTCCTGCGGGACATCCTGGGCGCGGACCGGATCCTGGAGGCGGGCTCCCCGGCGGCGGCTCCGGCGAAGCCGGCGAAGAAGGCGGCCGCACGCAAGAAGGCGGCGGCCCCGGCCGCGAAGAAGACGGCCGCCCCGGCGGCCGCGAAGAAGACCACCCGGGCCCGCAAGGCCTAGCCCGGGGGTGCGACACCTCGAACGCCGGAGGGGCTGGAAATCCAGCCCCTCCGGCGTTTTGAGCAAGGGACGGCCCCGCGCACCGGCGTGCCCGGTCCGGGGCTACGCGGCGACGCCGATGGCGTGGCCCGAGGTGGACGGGTCGGACAGGGCGGTCAGGAGCGCGTCGGCGACGTCCGCCCGGGCGATGACCTTGCCGCCCGGGACGTTGGCGTCGACCGCCCGCCGGTACGTCCCCGTGAACGGCCGGTCCAGCAGTCGCGGCGGCCGGATCACCGTCCACTGCGTACGGCTGGCGGCGATCGCCGCCTCCATGACCGTGAGGTCCGCGTACACGTCCCGCAGCGCCCTGCGCAGCAGCGGGTAGACCAGCACCCGCGTGAGCGCCCCGTCCTCCGGCGAGTCCGGACCCAGCGGCGCCGCGCTGACCGCCGACAGGCGGCCCACCCCGGCCCGGTCCATCGCGGAGACGATCGACCGCAGGGCCGGACCCGCGATCGGGGTGAGTCTGGCCTGCTTGTTGCCCGTCGGGCCGAGCGCGGAGACCACCGCCTCCTGCCCCTCCAGCACGCGGACGAGCGCGTCCTCGTCGGACAGGTCCCGTACGACCGTCACCCGCAGCCGCTCGTGCGCGGGTACGTCCAGTCGCGCCGGGTCGCGGACGACCGCCGTCACCTCGTGGCCCGCTCCGAGTGCCTGTCGGACCACTTCGTGGCCGATCCCGCCCGTGGCTCCGAACACCGTGAGTTTCATTCCGACTCCCACATTCGCGTGACGCATGACGTGTGGTGCATGACCTGTGGTGCATGACGTGTGGTGCTTGGCGGAGAGGGGGGTGGGTGAGTATTCACTCACCCCCACTTCCGCTAGGGTGAGTGAATGCTCACCCCAAAGTCAAGCCGGTCCACCCCGGAGCGCCTGCTCGATGCCGCCGAAACCCTGATGCGCTCCACGGGGCTGGCCAACGCCACCACGAAGGCCATCGCCCGGGAGGCGGGCTGCTCGGAGGCCGCGCTCTACAAGTACTTCGCGAACAAGGAAGAACTGTTCGTCCGCGTGCTGATGGAGCGACGCCCCAATGCCGGCGCGATGATGGCGGCGATGACCGGCGACCCGGGGGAGCAGCCGGTCGAGGACCGGCTGACCGAGATCGCCCGGTACGCCTCGCTCTTCTACGCCGAGGCCATGCCCATGGCGGGCTCGCTCTTCGCCGACCCCGTCCTGCTCACCCGCCACCGCGAGGGCGTACGGAGCATCGGCGCGGGTCCGCACGTGGTGCTGGAGGCCCTCACCGGCCACCTGCTGCGCGAACTCGAACGCGGCAGGCTGCGCCCCGACGCCGACCCGGCGGCCGCCGCCGCGCTGCTGCTCGGCGCCTGCTTCCAGCGGGCCTTCTTCCTGCACTTCTCCGGGCCCGACACGGTCGGGCCCGTCGAGGAGTTCGCCCCCGCGGTGGCCGCTACGGTGTGGGCCGCCCTGCGCTGAGCTCGGCGGCGTACGGAGGCTCCGCGCCCGCCCGGGTGCAGGTCAGCGCGGCCGCCTCGGCGGCGTAGGACAGCACCCCGGGCCAGTCCACGGGACCCGGGCGCTCCGCGCCGCCCGCGAGCCGGTGCAGCAGGGCCGCGTTCACGGTGTCGCCCGCGCCGATGGTGTCCACCACCGAGACCCGGCGGGCCGCCGCCGAGTGCTCCGCCCCGTCCCGCGTCCACACCGTCAGGCCGCCCGCGCCCCGGGTGAGCACCACCGCCGACGGCCCCGCCGCCAGCCAGTCGCCGACCCGGCCGCCGAGCCACGCCGCGTCCTCCTCCGACAGCTTCAGCACGCCGACGTGCGGCAGCCAGGACAGGAACCGGGCCCGGTAGGCCGCCGGATCGCCGATCAGCGCCGGGCGGATGTTGGGGTCGAGCAGGGTCAGCAGCCCGCGCCCGGACTCCCTGCGCAGCAGGGTCTCGTAGGCGCTCGCCCCGGGCTCCAGCACCAGCGAGCAGGTGCCGAGCGCGAGGGCCCGTACCCCCTCCGGGAGCGCGGGCGGCAGCCGGAACAGCCGGTCGGCCGTGCCCTCGACGTAGAACCCGTACGCCGCCGAGCCGTCCGGGGCCAGCGAGGGCACCGCCAGCGTGGTCGGCTCCGGTCCGCGCTGGACCAGCGAGAGGTCCACCCCGGCCGCGCGCAGTCCGTCGAGCAGCGAGGCGCCGAAGCCGTCCGTCGAGATCCGGGAGCAGAAGGCGACCGGTGCGCCGAGCCGGCCCAGCGCGAGCGCGGTGTTGTACGGTCCGCCGCCCGGCCGGGGCAGCAGGGCGCCCGGCGGCTGTGCGACGGGCACCAGGTCGATCAGGGCTTCTCCACCGACGACGATCACGCGGGGGAAGCTACCCCATCGGGCGCGGGTATCGTCGGGTGGGCCCGCCGGGCCCGGCCGTGCCGATCCCGGCCCCGCCGCATCCGCACGCCCGTCCGCACGCCGCCCTCACTCCAGGAGCACCGCATGTCCGCCTCGCAGTCCGCCGCCCGCCGTACCGTCCTCAAGGGCGCCGCCGCGATCGTCGGAGCCGTCGGCGGCGGCGCGGCGCTCACCGCCTGCTCCACCGAGACCAACAGCGGCTCCGGCTCCCCGGCGGTCCCCGCCCAGCCCGTGGAGCTGGGCGCGGCGGCCGAGGTCCCGGTCGGCGGCGCGAAGCTGTTCCGGGAGAAGAAGCTCGTGGTCAGCTGCGCCGAGGCGGGCCAGTACAAGGCCTTCAGCGCGCAGTGCACCCACGCCGGCTGCGTACTGGACAAGATCGTCGAAGGTGAGGGCAACTGCCCCTGCCACGGCAGCCGCTTCGACGTGACCACGGGCAAGGTGCTGCGCGGCCCGGCCACCGACCCGCTGCCGGAGGTCCCGGTGAAGGTCGAGGGCGGCAAGCTCGTCGCGGGCTGAGCGGCCGGCTCGTCGCGGGCTGACGGGCGGGACCGCCGCACCGGCGCTCACTCCCAGTCCCACCCGATCCCCATGATCCCGCGCGTCACCGCCTGCTCCACCAGGTGCACGGCCCGGTGCGGTCCGCTCGGGGTCAGGTCCACGAGCCGTCCGCGCGGCGCGTCGGGACCGCTGCGCGTGAAGCGGCGGCAGCGCACCGGCAGCGCCGCCTCGTCGAACCGGACCTGGAGCACGTACTGCCCGCCCGTGTAGCTGAAGCCGCGCACGTACTCGGTGCTGCGGCCCGCGGTGCCGTCCTCGAAGCCGTAGCCGAAGACGTAGGTGTCCCCGGCGCGCAGCCGGGCGTCGAAGAGCAGCTCGGCGACGACCAGCTCGGCTCCGGGGTGGCGGCGGATCCGCCCGGTCCGGCAGTTCTCGTCGGCCCGTACCCGGATCCGCTGCGGATCGCAGCCCGGGTCGCCGTGGTGGACCGCGATGTACCGGTCGACCCCGTCCCGGTGGGCCCGTACGACGTGCTGCGATGCGCGGCCGAGCATTTCCCCGGCCGGCCCGATCCACACCCGCTCGTGGTGGCCGACGGTGTGCAGGCCGCCGTCCGCGGGCAGTTCCATGCCGGCCAGCATCTCCTCCACCGCCGCGCCCGTGCGCAGCAGCGCCCGGTACGAGCGCGCGGGCGGCCGGGCCGCCCCGGGGGCGGCGGGCTCCGGTGCGGCGAGCAGTCGCAGCAGGGCTCCGCCGGGCAGTTCCAGGATCTGCTCCAGGGCCCGTACGGCCTTCAGCGACTCGGGGCGGCCCGGCCGCCGGGCGCCCTGCTGCCAGTAACTGAGGCTCGTCACCCCGAGCTTGATGCCGCGGGCGGTGAGCCGGTGCTGCACCCGGTGCAGGGGCAGGCCGCGGGCGGCGAGGGCGGCGCGGAGCGCGAGGTGGAAGGGGCCGTCGCGCAGCAGGCGCGGAAGCTCCCGGGCGCCGTCCGCGCGGGCACCGCTCGAAGGCGGGCCGTCCGAGGAGGGGCCGTCCGAGGAAGGGCCGTCCGAGGAGGAGCTGTCCGAGGACCGGCCGTCCGACGAGGGGATGTCCGAAGGAGGGCCGTCCGCAGGGGTGCCGTAGGCGGGGGCGGTGTCCGGGAAGGTGCCGTTCGCGCTCGACCGCATGGCGGCTCCTCTTGTGAACGTTCACGCGGCGGGGTGCGGGCGGTCCGGCGGGTGACGCCCGTGGTCCCGGTGGGTCCAGGTGGGGTGACGGCGGACGTTCACACTCTGGCCCCACCGTTCACACCGCGATGTCACGCCGTATTGAAGCGTGTTGACCTGTTCCCGACAACACCCCGATGCTCCTCCACAGCGTCCGGACGCGCTCCTCCACCCCCACTCCCCACATCGGGAGGAACGCGATGCGCAACAGAACCCGGCGGCTCACCCTGGCCGCCTTCCTCACCGCTCTGCTCACCGTCCTGCTCGCCTTGCCCACCGCTGCCGCCACCGCCGCCGATGCCGCCGCCGGTACGGGCACCACGACCGCCACCTCCTCCGCTGCCGCCGCCCCCGCCGAGACCTCGGCACTGGCGTCGAAGCGGCTGAACATCACCATGCAGGCGCAAGCGAAGACCAACTGGTGCTGGGCCGCGGGCGGCAACACCATCGCCACCTGGTTCGGCCGCAACTACAGCCAGAACCAGTTCTGCAATGCCGCCTTCAACCGCCAGCAGGGCTACGACTGCCCCAACAACCAGGCCAACCTGGCCAACGTCCAGACCGCCCTGCGCTGGGCCGGCATCAACTCCGGCTCCTACGTGAACGGCTGGCTCCAGTACTCCACCGTCCAGACCGAGATCAATGCCAACCGCCCGGTCGAGACCCGCATCCAGTGGTCCAACGGCGGCGGTCACATGCACGTGATCTACGGCTACGACACCGCGAACAGCTGGGTGTACTGGGGAGACCCGTGGCCCTCCAGCGACCGCTACAACTGGGCCTCGCACGCCTGGTACGTGGACAACAGCACCTTCTCCTGGACCCACTCGCTCTACCGGATCGGGGCGTGACCTCATGGCTACCCGCCTCATGTCCCTCCGCCTCATGAATGGCCGCCTCGTGAACGGCCGCCTCGCCGCCGCGGCCGTCGCCGCGACCGCCGTACTGGCCCTGGCCCCCACCCAGGCGTCCGCGGCGCCCGTTCCGCAGCCCCAGGCCGCCACCGCCGAGAACCTCGCCGCCGCCGGGCGGACGGCCGCGGCCCCCGACACCCTCGCCACCCTGTCCCGCTTCTTCGCCCGCGAGGGCAAGGTCTCGCTCGCCGCCGCGCAGCCCCGCATCGAGGGCGGGACCGTTCCCGTGCACTACCTCTCCCCGGAGTTCGTCGCCGGGAAGGCGGGCGCGAGCGTGGCCCGGCTGGAGTTCCTCGCCAGCAAGGCCGTCTCCTCCGACGGACAGCAGGCCGCCCTGTGGACCGCGAGGACCGAAGCGGGCTGGCAGGTGGTGAACATCGCCACCGGCGACGACGAGTTCCGCTACGCACAGCTCGGCGCGGCGAAACTCCCCGGCGGGACCGTGTTCCGGGAACCGCAGATCGACGCCTGGTACGTGGCAGGCGGCGAGCGGGTGCTGCCCCTGGACGAGGACGCGGCCACCGCCGTCGGCGCGCAGGGCACGAGCCTGGCCGCCTACCGGACGCGGGTCGTGAAGGCCTACGGGGACAAGCTGCCGGGATCCGCCTACGGCAGGTCCGGCAAGGCAGGTGGCTTCGCCCCCACGGAAGCCACGGCCACCGCGGCGCAAGCGCCCGGGCCCTCCTCCGCCGGGCTCCCGATGACCGCCGGAGCCGTGGCTCTGGCGCTGGGCGCGGCCGGCGCGGTGGCCGCGCGGCGCGCCCGGCGGCAGCGGGTGGTGCGGGCGTAGCCACCCGGGGGGTCCGGCCGCCCGGCCGCCAGCCGGGCGGCCGGACCCCGCCCCGCGCGGGCAGGACCCCTTGAGGCCATGGCCCCGCGCGGGCAGGATCCCGGGAGGCCGTCCCCTGCGACCAGGACCCCGTGCTGCCGGGCCCCGCGGGGCTGAGGCCCGCTTGTCGGCGGGCGCCAGTAGGGTGGTTGGCATGGCCGACCCTTCCAGCTACCGCCCCGAGCCGGGACAGGTTCCCGACTCCCCGGGGGTCTACAAATTCCGCGACGAGCACCGCCGGGTGATCTACGTCGGGAAGGCCAAGAGCCTGCGCCAGCGGCTGGCCAGCTACTTCCAGGACCTCGCCGGGCTGCACCCGCGTACCGCCACCATGGTGACCACGGCCGCCTCCGTGGAGTGGACCGTGGTCTCCACCGAGGTCGAGGCGCTCCAGCTCGAATACTCCTGGATCAAGGAGTTCGACCCCCGGTTCAACGTCAAGTACCGGGACGACAAGAGCTACCCCTCCCTCGCCGTCACCATGAACGAGGACTACCCGCGGGTCCAGGTCATGCGCGGGCCCAAGAAGAAGGGCGTGCGCTACTTCGGCCCGTACGGGCACGCCTGGGCCATCCGCGAGACCGTCGACCTGATGCTCCGGGTCTTCCCCGTCCGCACCTGCTCCGCCGGGGTGTTCAAGCGGTCCGCCCAGATCGGCCGCCCCTGCCTGCTCGGCTACATCGGCAAGTGCTCCGCGCCCTGCGTCGGCCGGGTCACGCCCGAGGAGCACCGCGAACTCGCCGAGGACTTCTGCGACTTCATGGCCGGCCGCACCGGCACCTACCTGACCCGCCTCGAACAGCAGATGCACGAGGCCGCGGAGGAGATGGAGTACGAGAAGGCCGCCCGGCTGCGCGACGACATAGGGGCCCTGCGCCGGGCCATGGAGAAGAACGCGGTCGTGCTCGCCGACGCCACCGACGCCGACCTGTTCGCGGTCGCCGAGGACGAGCTCGAAGCGGCCGTGCAGATCTTCCACGTCCGCGGCGGCCGGGTCAGGGGCCAGCGCGGCTGGGTCACCGACAAGGTCGAGGCCGTGGACACCGCCGGGCTCGTCGAGCACGCCCTCCAGCAGCTGTACGGGGAGGAGAAGGGCGAGGCCGTCCCCAAGGAGGTGCTGGTCCCGGCGCTCCCCGAGGACACCCCGGCGCTGAGCCAGTGGCTCGCCGAGCGGCGCGGTTCGCAGGTCAGCCTGCGCATCCCGCAGCGCGGGGACAAGAAGGCGCTGATGGAGACCGTCCACCGCAACGCCCAGCAGTCCCTCGCCCTGCACAAGACCAAGCGCGCCGCCGACCTCACCACCCGCTCGCGGGCCCTGGAGGAGATCGCCGAGGCCCTGGACCTGGACGGCGCGCCGCTGCGCATCGAGTGCTTCGACATCTCCCACCTGCAGGGCGACGACGTCGTGGCCTCGATGGTCGTCTTCGAGGACGGACTCGCGCGCAAGGGCGAGTACCGGCGCTTCCAGATCAAGTCCTTCGAGGGGCAGGACGACGTCCGCTCCATGCACGAGGTGGTCTCCCGGCGCTTCCGCCGCTATCTCCAGGAGAAGCTGAAGACGGGGGAGTGGTCCCCTGACGACGCCGTGGCCGCCGCGGGCGTCGTGGGCGGCGAAGTCGATCGGGACACGCCCGAGGACGACGGGCGCCCCAGGCGCTTCGCGTACCCGCCGCAGCTCGTCGTCGTCGACGGCGGGCAGCCCCAGGTGGCCGCCGCCAAGCGGGCCCTGGAGGAGCTGGGGATCGACGACGTCGCCGTGTGCGGCCTGGCCAAGCGCCTGGAGGAGGTCTGGCTGCCCGGGGAGGACGACCCGGTGGTGCTGCCCCGCAGCAGCGAGGGCCTGTACCTGCTCCAGCGGGTCCGTGACGAAGCCCACCGGTTCGCCATCCAGTACCAGCGCAACAAGCGCGGCAAGCGCCTGAAGGCCGGGCCCCTCGACGAGGTCCCCGGGCTCGGAGAGAGCCGCAGGCTGGCCCTGATCAAGCACTTCGGTTCGGTGAAAAAGCTGAGACAGGCGACAATCGACCAGATCTGCGAGGTCCCGGGCATAGGCCGCAAGACGGCCGAGACCGTGGTCGTGGCCCTCGCCCAGGCGGTTCCCGCCGGTCCCGCCGTCAATACGGCGACCGGGGAGATCATTGAGGATGAGACCCCCGCGTCCGCGGGAGCAGCATCCGATCGGGGGACCGAGCAATGACCGAGCACGAGACCCGCCAGGGCCGAGGATCCGAGCAGGATTCCGGAAGTGGCACCGCAGACATCGCATCCGAGTACGACCGAGACGGAGCACAGGTGAGTACGGGCACGACAGTGGAGCCCGGAGATACCGCCGAGGCGGCCATCCCCGAGCTGGTGATCATCTCCGGTATGTCCGGGGCCGGCCGCAGTACGGCGGCCAAGTGCCTGGAGGACCTCGGCTGGTTCGTCGTCGACAACCTCCCGCCCGCGCTGATCACCACCATGGTGGAACTCGGCGCCCGCTCGCAGGGCAACGTGGCGCGCATCGCCGTCGTCGTCGACGTCCGCGGCCGCCAGTTCTTCGACGCGCTGCGCGAATCCCTCGCCGACCTGGAGACGCGCGGGGTCACCCGGCGGATCGTCTTCCTGGAGTCCTCGGACGACGCCCTCGTCCGCCGCTTCGAGTCGGTGCGCCGCCCGCACCCGCTCCAGGGCGACGGCCGCATCGTCGACGGCATCGCCGCCGAGCGCGACCTGCTGCGCGAGCTGCGCGGCGACGCCGACCTCGTCATCGACACCTCCAGCCTGAACGTGCACGAGCTGCGCGCCAAGATGGACGCCCAGTTCGCGGGCGACGAGGAGCCCGAGCTGCGGGCCACCGTCATGTCCTTCGGCTACAAGTACGGCCTGCCCGTCGACGCCGACCTCGTCGTCGACTGCCGCTTCATCCCCAACCCGCACTGGGTCCCGGAGCTGCGGCCCTTCACCGGCCTGAACGAGGAGGTGTCGGGCTACGTCTTCAGCCAGCCCGGCGCCAAGGAGTTCCTCGACCGCTACACCGAGCTGCTCCAGCTCATCGCCACCGGCTACCGCCGCGAGGGCAAGCGGTACGTGACCATCGCGGTCGGCTGCACCGGCGGCAAGCACCGCAGCGTCGCCATGTCGGAGAAGCTCGCCGCCCGCCTCGCCTCCGAAGGAGTCGAGACCGTCGTCGTCCACAGGGACATGGGGCGCGAGTGACCGGACGTACCATGCGGCTCCGCCGCCTGCGCCGCCTCACCACCGGCAAGGGCGAGGACGGCGCGGGCCGTACGGGTCTGCGCCGGGGCGAGGTCTCCGAGGTGGCCGCGCCCAAGGTCGTGGCGCTGGGCGGCGGCATGGGCCTCTCGGCCTCGCTGACCGCCCTGCGCCGGATCACGGGCGAGCTGACCGCCGTGGTCACCGTCGCCGACGACGGCGGCTCCAGCGGCAGGCTGCGCGAGGAGCTCGGCGTCCTGCCGCCCGGGGACCTGCGCAAGGCGCTGGCCGCGCTGTGCGGCGACGACGACTGGGGCCAGACCTGGGCCCGGGTCATCCAGCACCGTTTCCAGTCCCAGGGCGACCTGCACGAGCACGCGGTCGGCAATCTGCTGATCGTCGCCCTGTGGGAACAGCTCGGCGACCCCGTCCAGGCCCTGGACCTCGTCGGCAAGCTGCTCGGCGCCCAGGGCCGGGTGCTGCCGATGTCGGCGGTCCCGCTGGAGCTGCAGGCCCTGGTCAAGGGTCACGATCCGGCCCGCCCCGAGGACGTGGACACCGTACGGGGGCAGGCCACCGTGGCGCTGACCCCCGGCGAGGTGCTCTCCGTACAGGTGGTGCCGAGCGACCCGCCGGCGGTGCCCGAAGCGGTCGCCGCGGTGCTCGACGCGGACTGGGTCGTGCTCGGTCCGGGGTCCTGGTTCTCCTCGGTGATCCCGCACCTGCTGGTGCCCGAACTGCTCGACGCGCTGGTCGAGACCAAGGCCCGCAGGGTGCTCTCGCTGAACCTCGCGCCACAACCCGGCGAAACAGAGGGCTTCTCTCCGCAGCGTCATTTGGAGGTTTTGGCCCGACACGCCCCTAAACTCGCCCTGGACGTGGTGCTGGCCGATCAGGCCGCCGTGCCCGATCGCGAGTCCCTCGCCGATGCCGCAAAACGGTTCGGCGCCGCGGTCGAGCTGGCGCCGGTTGCCCGGCTGGACGGCTCTCCGAAGCACGATCCGGAGCTGCTGGCCGCCGCGTACGACCGTATTTTTCGGATGCATGGAAGGATCGGCCCATGGCGATGACGCCCGCGGTGAAGGATGAGATCGCCCGCCTGCCTGTCACCCGCACCTGCTGCAGGAAGGCGGAGGTCTCGGCGATCCTTCGGTTCGCGGGCGGGTTGCACCTGGTGAGCGGCCGGATCGTCATCGAGGCGGAACTGGACGCGGGGATCGCGGCCCGCCGCCTGCGCAAGGACATTCTGGAGATCTTCGGGCACTCCTCGGATCTCGTGATCATGGCTCCGGGCGGCTTGCGCCGGGGCAACCGGTACGTGGTCCGCGTGGTCGCCGGCGGCGACCAGCTCGCCCGCCAGACCGGCCTCGTGGACGGCCGCGGCCGTCCGATCCGGGGTCTCCCGCCGCAGGTGGTCTCCGGGGCCACCTGTGACGCCGAGGCGGCCTGGCGCGGGGCCTTCCTGGCCCACGGCTCGCTGACCGAGCCGGGACGCTCCTCCTCCCTGGAGGTCACCTGCCCCGGTCCCGAGGCCGCCCTGGCCCTGGTAGGCGCCGCCCGCCGGCTCTCCATCGCCGCGAAGGCCCGCGAGGTCCGCGGCGTGGACCGGGTCGTCGTACGGGACGGGGACGCCATCGGCGCCCTGCTGACCCGGCTCGGCGCCCACGACTCCGTGCTGGCCTGGGAGGAGCGGCGGATGCGGCGCGAGGTGCGCGCCACCGCCAACCGCCTGGCCAACTTCGACGACGCCAACCTGCGCCGCTCGGCGCGGGCCGCGGTGGCCGCCGGAGCACGCGTCCAGCGGGCCCTGGAGATCCTCGCCGAGGAGGTCCCCGAGCACCTCGCCGCCGCCGGCCGGCTGCGCATGGAGCACAAGCAGGCCTCCCTGGAGGAGTTGGGCGCGCTCGCCGACCCGCCGCTGACCAAGGACGCGGTCGCGGGCCGGATCCGCCGCCTGCTGGCGATGGCCGACAAGCGGGCCCAGGACCTCGGGATCCCGGGCACCGAGTCGAACCTCGACCTCAGCGACAGCGAGGAGCTGGCCGACAACATGGCCGGCTGAGCGGGACGGCCGAGCAGGACGGCCGAGCGGGAAGCGTGCCTCCGAAAGGGGCCCGCACGATCACTCGTGCGGGCCTCTTCCGGTATGCCCCATTGACATGAGCATGGGCCGTTCGTGAGCCTGTCGTCCGAAGCTTTCGTGGCAGACGACGCCCAGGGGGGCACATGAGGCACCGCGCGAGATCGATCCTCGCCGCAAGCGCATTCGTCTTCGGCACCACACTGGCCGCACTACCCGCAGCGGCCCAGGCCCAGCCCGGTCCGGCGGACCGGGCCGCCGCCGACGAGGTACGGGTCTACGACGCCGACATCACCAAGGAGCAGGTCCCGCTGGTCCTGGCGGCCGGACAGGACGCGCACGAGCTCACCGAACGCGCCCCGGAGACCGGGACCGCCAAGGTCGAGCTCTTCCTCACCGGCGATCAGGCCAAGGCGCTGTCGGCCCAGGGGATCAAGCTCGCCGAACGCAAGGTCGCGGTCAAGGCCGCGGCGCGCACGCTGGCGGCCGGCGACGGGGTCTTCCGCCCGTACAGCGGCAAGGGCGGTCTCCAGGAGGAGATCCTGCGCACCGCCCAGGAGAACCCGGGCCTCGCCAAGGTCGTCTCCATCGGCAAGACCGTCCAGGGCAAGGACATCCTCGCCCTGAAGGTCACCAAGAACGCCAAGAAGACCAGGGACGGCGCCAAGCCCTCCACGCTCTTCATGTCGAACCAGCACGCCCGTGAGTGGATCACCCCCGAGATGACCCGGCGGCTGATGCACCACACCCTCGACAACTACGGCAAGGACCCGCGGATCACCAAGCTGGTGGACTCCACCGAGCTGTGGTTCCTGCTCTCCGCCAACCCCGACGGCTACGACTACACCTTCGCCCCCGACGGCCAGCGGCTGTGGCGCAAGAACCTGCGCGACAACAACGCCGACGGCAAGATCACCGCGGGCGACGGCGTCGACCTCAACCGCAACTTCGCCTACAAGTGGGGCTACGACAACGAGGGCTCCTCGCCCAACGAGTCGAGCGAGACCTACCGCGGCGCCAAGGCCGCCTCCGAGCCCGAGACGGTGGCTCTCGACACGTTCCAGAAGCGCATCGGCTTCGACTACGCCGTCAACTACCACTCCGCCGCCGAGCTGATCCTCTACGGCGTGGGCTGGCAGGTGGCCACCCCCACCCCCGACGACATCGCCTACAAGGCGCTCGCCGGCACCCCCGAGAACCCGGCCGTCCCGGGCTACTACCCGCAGGTCTCCTCGGAGCTCTACACCACCAACGGCGAAGCGGACAGCCAGGCGGCCAACGCCAACGGCATCATGATGTTCACGCCGGAGATGACCACCTGCCAGACGGCCTCCGCGATCGACCCGGCCGACGCGTGGAAGCCCGAGGACTGCGCCTCCGGCTTCAACTTCCCGGACGACGAGAAGCTCATCCAGGCCGAGTTCGCCAAGAACATCCCCTTCGCGCTCTCCGTGGCCGAGAGCGCCGAGCACCCGGACCGGCCGAAGTCCTCCCTGGGCCTGACCGCCGCGGACTTCACCCTGGACCCGTTCACCACCTCCTACGCGGCCCGCGGCGAGGACCAGAAGGTCTCCGTCACGGCCCGCAAGGCGCTGAAGGACAAGGAGCTCAACTACCGGATCAACGGGGGCCGCACCCACGACGAGGACCTCAGGGCCTGGAAGGGCGGAGAGGTCTACGGCGGCGACGACAACAACTGGTTCGACGAGTACCGCGCCGAAGTCGAGGGCGCGAAGCCCGGAGACAAGGTCGAGGTCTGGTTCACCGGCCGCGACCGCGGCAAGCAGGTCTCCAGCGAGCACTTCACGTACACGGTGGCCTCGCGGCCCCGCGCCGACGTGCTGGTGATCGCCGAGGAGGGCGCCCCCGCGCAGCACGCGCAGGAGTACGTGGACGCGCTGAAGGCCAACGGCAGGAGCGCGGCGGTCTGGGACGTGGCCGTCCAGGGCGCCCCGCACCACCTCGGAGCCCTCTCCCACTTCCGCACCGCCGTCCACTACACCGGGGCGAAGTCTCCGGGCGGCGACACCCAGCTGGCGGTACGCGACTTCCTGAACGAGGGCGGCAAGCTGATCGAGGCCGGCGAGCTGGCGGGCGGCAACGCCCAGGTCGGCCGCGCCGTGACCAACGACTTCAGCCAGTACTTCCTCGGCGCCTACGGCCGCGCGGGGGTCACCGGCCCCACCGGCTTCACCGGCGCGGGCTCCCTGACCGGGGCCAAGGGCGCCCTCGGTGACGCCACGGGCAACCCGCTCGACCGCCCGGGCTCCTACACGGTCACCTCCGACACCCTGCCCGCGGCGCAGTTCCCGCAGTTCAAGAGCGCGCAGGCGGGCCAGTACGCCGGAGTGGTGAACCCGTACGCCCCGTACGCCGGCGCCTCGATGGCCTCGGCCACGCACGACGACGACGACTGGAAGCGCCTCACCCGCACCATCGACCTCACCCAGGTCACCGCGGCCGACCAGCCGAAGCTCAAGATGGCGCTCAACTGGAACACCGAGGAGGGCTACGACCACGCGGTCCTGGAATCCCGTACCGCGGGCGACGACTGGACCACGCTGCCCGAGTTGGGCGGTCTGACCAGCACCACCGTTCCGGAGGAGTGCGGAGCCGGGTTCTTCATCAACGGCCACCCGTTCCTGCGCCGCTACCTCACCCTCGACGCCGGCGGCTGCACCCCCGCGGGCACCAGCGGCCAGTGGAACTCCTTCACCGGTTCCTCCAACGGCTGGAAGCAGGTCTCCTTCGACCTGAGCGCCTACGCGGGCAAGACCGTCGAGGTCTCCCTCGCCTACATCACCGACCCGGGCTCGGGCGGCCGCGGGGTCTTCGCGGACGAGGCCCGCGTCTCGACCGTCGGCGGAGACCAGGCGGCCGAGGGCTTCGAGTCCTCGCTCGGCGTCTGGACCGCCCAGGGCGCACCTGCCGGAAGCCCTGATGTTCCGGGCGATTGGTCCCGCTCGGGCGAGCTGTTCAAGTCCTACGCCGCAGTCACTACGCGTGACACCGTGCTCCTGGGCTTCGGCCTGGAACACGTGCCGGCCGCGGCCGATCGCGCCGTACTGGTCGGTAAGGCCCTGTGGTCGCTGAACCACTGATCAGAGGCCCTGATCGCGCTCACCGTGAGTGACCGGGCACAAAGTCCCCGAGGTCCCGTACTCGTCCTGGAGTGCGGGGCTTCGGGGCGTGTCACAGGATGGTCGATGTCACTCCGAAGCTCACGGAGAGGTAGTGTCGTAAGCGGTCGGGGACATCCCATACAGCTCGCTGGCGGACAGGCCGGCGCACCAACGAGGAGATCGGTTCGTGACGATCCGCGTAGGCATCAATGGTTTTGGTCGAATTGGCCGCAACTACTTCCGGGCGCTTCTGAAGCAGGGAGCGGACATCGAGATCGTCGGTGTCAACGACCTGACTGACAACGCAACCCTGGTTCACCTCCTCAAGTACGACACGATCCTTGGCCGTCTCGAGGCCGAGGTCAGCCACACGGCCGACACCATCACGGTCGGTGGCAACACCTTCAAGACCTTCGCCGAGCGCGACCCCGCGAACCTCCCCTGGGGCGAGCTGGGCGCCGATATCGTCATTGAGTCGACCGGCATCTTCACCAAGAAGGCCGACGCCGCCAAGCACATCGCGGCCGGCGCGAAGAAGGTCCTCATCTCGGCTCCGGCCAAGGACGAGGACATCACGATCGTGATGGGCGTCAACCAGGAGAAGTACGACGCGGCCAACCACCACGTCATCTCCAACGCCTCCTGCACCACCAACTGCGTGGCGCCGATGGCCAAGGTCCTCCTGGAGAACTTCGGCATCGTCAAGGGCATGATGACGACGGTCCACGCGTACACGAACGACCAGCGCATCCTGGACTTCCCGCACTCGGACCTGCGCCGGGCGCGCGCGGCCGCCGAGAACATCATCCCGACCACCACCGGTGCCGCCAAGGCCACCGCGCTGGTCATCCCGGAGCTGGCGGGCAAGCTCGACGGCATCGCGATGCGCGTCCCGGTCCCCACCGGTTCCGTGACCGACCTCGTCATCGAGCTCGAGCGCGAAGTCACCAAGGACGAGGTCAACTCGGCCTTCCAGAAGGCCTCTCAGGGCCAGCTGAAGGGCATCCTCGACTACACCGAGGACGCGATCGTCTCTTCCGACATCGTGAACTGGCCGTACTCCTGCACCTTCGACTCCTCCCTGACCATGGTCCAGGGCAAGAGCGTCAAGGTCATCGGCTGGTACGACAACGAGTGGGGCTACTCCAACCGCCTCGTCGACCTGACCGTGTTCGTCGGCGGTCAGCTCTAAGCACCAAGGCAGGCACCACGATGTGAGCACCGGGGCTCGGGCAGCGCGATGAAGCGCTGTACGGGCCCTGTTGCTTGTCTCGTACCCCTCTCGTCCCGCACGGGTAAAGTCCTGGGCTGGGAAAAGGAGTAGAAAACAGCATGAAGACGATCGACGAACTTCTCGCCGAAGGCGTGTCCGGCAAGCGTGTCTTCGTACGCGCCGACCTCAACGTGCCGCTCTCGAACGGCGAGATCACCGATGACGGCCGCATCCGCGCCGTGCAGCCCACCATCGCGAAGCTCGCCGAGGCCGGCGCCCGCGTGATCGTGGCCTCGCACCTGGGCCGCCCCAAGGGCGCCCCGGACCCGGCCTGCTCGCTGGCGCCCGCCGCCGCCCGCCTCGGCGAGCTGCTCGGCACGGACGTCGCGTTCGCCACCGACACCGTCGGCGCCTCCGCCAAGGAGACCGTCGCGGCCCTCGCCGACGGCCAGGTCGCCGTCATCGAGAACCTGCGCTTCAACGCCGGTGAGACCGCCAAGGACGACGCCGAGCGCGGCGCCTTCGCGGACCAGCTCGCCGAGCTGGCCGACATCTACGTCGGCGACGGCTTCGGCGCTGTCCACCGCAAGCACGCCTCGGTCTTCGACCTCCCCGCGCGCCTCCCGCACGCGGCCGGCTACCTCATCGCCACCGAGGTCGGCGTCCTGAAGAAGCTGACCGCCGAGGTCAAGCGCCCCTACGTGGTCATCCTCGGCGGCGCCAAGGTCTCCGACAAGCTCGCCGTCATCGACGAGCTGCTCGGCAAGGCCGACCGCCTCCTCATCGGCGGTGGCATGGCGTACACCTTCCTCTACGCCAAGGGCTACGAGGTCGGCATCTCCCTGCTCCAGAAGGACCAGGTGGACGTCGTCAAGGAGTACATGGAGCGCGCCGAGAAGAACGGTGTCGAGCTGGTCCTCCCGGTCGACATCCTCGCCTCCAAGGACTTCCCGGACCTGAAGACCAAGGCCCCGGCCGACTTCATCACCGTCGACGCGGACAAGATCCCCGCCGACCAGGAGGGTCTGGACATCGGTCCCAAGACCCGCGAGCTGTACGCCTCGAAGATCGCCGACGCCGAGACCGTCTTCTGGAACGGCCCCGTGGGCGTCTTCGAGCACCCCGACTACGCCGGCGGCACCAGCGCCATCGCGCAGGCCCTCGTCGACAGCAGCGCCTTCACCGTCGTCGGCGGTGGCGACTCGGCCGCCGCCGTGCGCACGCTCGGCTTCGACGAGAACGCTTTCGGCCACATTTCGACCGGTGGCGGCGCCTCCCTCGAGTACCTCGAGGGCAAGACGCTCCCCGGCCTCGCCGCACTGGAGGTCTGAACCCTGATGACTGAGAACACCGCCGGCCGTACCCCGCTGATGGCGGGCAACTGGAAGATGAACCTCAACCACCTCGAGGCCATCGCCCACGTCCAGAAGCTCGCCTTCGCCCTGGCCGACAAGGACTACGACTTCGTCGAGGTCGCGGTCCTGCCGCCCTTCGTCGACCTCCGTTCGGTCCAGACCCTGGTCGACGGCGACAAGCTGAAGATCAAGTACGGCGCCCAGGACATCTCGGCCCACGACTCGGGCGCCTACACTGGCGAGATCTCCGGCCCGATGCTCTCGAAGCTGAAGTGCACCTTCGTGGCCGTCGGCCACAGCGAGCGCCGCCAGTACCACGGCGAGAGCGACGAGATCTGCAACGCCAAGGTCAAGGCCGCCTACAAGCACGGGATCACCCCGATCCTGTGCGTCGGCGAGGGCCTGGACATCCGCAAGGCCGGCCAGCAGGTCCAGTACACGCTGAACCAGCTCGACGGCGGCCTCAAGGACATCCCGGCCGAGCAGGTCGAGTCCATCGTGATCGCGTACGAGCCCGTCTGGGCGATCGGGACCGGCGAGGTCGCCACCCCCGAGGACGCGCAGGAGGTCTGCGGTGCCATCCGCGGACGCCTCGCGGAGCTGTACTCGCAGGAGCTGGCCGACAAGGTCCGCATCCAGTACGGCGGCTCGGTCAAGTCCGGCAACATCGCCGCGATCATGGCCCAGCCCGACGTCGACGGCGCCCTGATCGGCGGCGCGGCGCTGGACGCGGACGAGTTCGTCAAGATCGTCCGTTTCCGCGACCAGTGACGGTCATCGTGAGTATGCGGTAGGGCGGATCCGTCGTACCCTTGCGGGGGCCGGCAGGCTGAACACCAGCTGCCGGCCCCCGTGCTCGTGATCGGCACTGCGGGAACGCCGGAAAGCCAGTAAGCCAGGAAAGTAGGAATCAGCCGTGATTATGGGGTTCGAGATCGCCTTGGTCGTCTTCAGCGCCCTGCTGATGCTGCTCGTGCTGATGCACAAGGGCAAGGGCGGCGGTCTTTCCGACATGTTCGGCGGCGGTATGCAGTCGTCGGTCGGCGGCTCCTCGGTCGCGGAGCGCAACCTCGACCGCATCACCGTGGTGATCGGTCTGCTCTGGTTCGCCTGCATCGTCGCGCTCGGTCTGCTCATGAAGGCGAGCAGCTGAACCGTTCTGGCCATTCCGGCAGTCCGGTCGGCTCCCCCCGGCCTATCATGAGGTCCGGCGTCCTTGTCTGGAATGGGTAACTCCACTCCTGGACGGGCGTCCCGCCTTACGTAGACTTGGGCGCCCGCGACGGAATCCACTCACGCTTCGCGGCACCATCACGCAGGGAGTTACGACCGTGGCAAGTGGCAACGCGATCCGTGGTAGTCGGGTCGGAGCGGGGCCGATGGGTGAGGCCGAGCGCGGCGAGTCCGCGCCCCGCCTGCGCATCTCCTTCTGGTGCTCGAACGGGCACGAGACGCAGCCGAGCTTCGCCAGCGACGCGCAGGTGCCGGACACCTGGGACTGCCCGCGCTGCGGGTTCCCGGCCGGCCAGGACCGGGACAACCCGCCCGCGCCGCCGCGCACCGAGCCGTACAAGACCCACCTGGCGTACGTGCGGGAGCGGCGGACCGACGCCGACGGCGAGGCGATCCTCGCCGAGGCGCTCGCCAAACTGCGCGGCGAGATCTGACCCGCGTTCCCACCGCACGACCGAGGTGGCATCCGGCCCGGCCCGCAGGAGTGTTGACTCCTGCGGGCCGGGCCGCTTTGTGTCGGTTGTGCCGCTTCCCATCCCTTAGGTTGGAACCGGCGGGGCACGACAGGACAGGAAGTGGGTTTGATGTCCGAGATGAACGCAGGTAGCCGTACGAGGCTTAACCGGACGCCTGAGTGGCACGCACTCGGCAAGCACCGGGAAGAGCTGGGGCAGACGCATCTCCGGGAGCTGTTCGAGGCGGATCCGGGCCGGGGTGCCGGCTACACCCTGCGGGTCGGAGACCTGCACATCGACTACTCGAAGCACCTCGTGAACGACGAGACGCTGGCACTGCTGCGCCAACTGGCCGCGGCGACCGGCGTGGCCGAGCTGCGCGAGGCCATGTTCCGCGGCGAGAAGATCAACACGACCGAGGACCGGGCGGTCCTGCACACCGCGCTGCGCGCACCGGCCGGCGCGGTCGTCGAGGTGGACGGGGAGAACGTGGTCCCCGCGGTCCACGCGGTCCTCGACAAGATGGCGGCCTTCGCCGACCGGGTCCGGTCGGGGCAGTGGACCGGCTTCACCGGCAAGCCCATCAAGAACGTCGTCAACGTCGGCATCGGCGGCTCCGACCTCGGTCCGGCGATGGCGTACGAGGCGCTGCGGTCCTTCTCCGACCGGGGCCTGACGGTCCGTTTCGTGTCCAACGTGGACGGCGCCGACCTGCACGAGGCCGTGCGCGACCTCGATCCGGCCGAGACGCTGTTCATCATCGCCTCGAAGACCTTCACGACGATCGAGACCATCACCAACGCCACCTCGGCACGGGAGTGGCTGCTCGCGGGCGTGGGCGGCGACGAGGCCGCCGTGGCGCGGCACTTCGTGGCGCTCTCCACCAACGAGGAGAAGGTCTCCGCGTTCGGCATCGACACGGCCAACATGTTCGAGTTCTGGGACTGGGTCGGCGGACGCTACTCCTTCGACTCGGCCATCGGGCTCTCCCTGATGATCGCGATCGGCCCGGACGCCTTCCGGGAGCTGCTCGGCGGATTCCACGCCATGGACGAGCACTTCCGTACGGCGCCCGCCGAGGAGAACGCCCCGCTGCTGCTGGGCCTGTTGGGGATCTGGTACGGCGCGTTCTTCGACGCCCAGTCGCACGCGGTGCTCCCGTACAGCCACTACCTCTCCCGGTTCACCGCCTACCTGCAGCAGCTGGACATGGAGTCCAACGGCAAGTCCGTGGACCGCGAGGGCAACCCGGTGGACTGGCAGACCGGACCGGTGGTGTGGGGCACGCCCGGCACCAACGGACAGCACGCCTACTACCAGTTGATCCACCAGGGCACCAAGGTGATC